>JBJEKS010000320.1:27199-36949 GCA_051878755.1 Bacteroides sp.
TCGTGCTGACGTAGTACTCGTAGGTGCGATAGGTGGCATCAAACCGTGCATGGGCTTCGGGACGGACGGGCACGACGCGATAGACCGCCACGTCAGGTGGAAGCAGTCGGTTCAGCTTGTCGGTCAGCAGGGCCGTGTCGAGCGGTGCATCGGCGTCAAAATGGGCTACCATGAGGCGTGCATGTACACCGGCATCGGTACGGCCGGCACCTGTCACCTCCACGGGTCGTCTGAGCAGGGTGGAGAGGGCCTCCATCAGGGTGGCTTGGATGCTGCTCCCGTTGGGTTGTATCTGCCAGCCGTGGTAGGCCGTGCCGTCGTAGCAGAGGTAGATGAAGTAACGTTGCATAGTGGGGAAAGGGGGTAGGGAGGTTATTCCTTCATGCGGGTGGTGATATGGAAGCAACCCTGCTTCAGCTCATACTTCACGTAGCAACGCCCTGCTTGCTTGAGGTCGCGCAGCACCTCGCTGAGCACCAGTTTCAAGGTGTCGGAGCTGACATCCTGCATGGGGCGGCCATCCTCGTCCTCCACCTTCTCAAACCGCTTCCAGCTTACGTCGAACGTGGTGCCATAGGCATGGGCCGAGTTCTCGGAGGCATTGCCGTTGCTGCGGCGAAGGCGCTTCACGTCGTGGCGCGTGCGAAGCACGGAGGTGACCACGATACGGTTGGGGTTGAGCCCTTTGCTGGCGCACGAGTCGAGGAAATTGATGCCGATGGAGTCGAGCAGCCGGGCGGCTCCGGGAATAACGTAGGGGATGGAGTGGGTGAGTGAATCGACGGCATAGTAGGCGTTGCTGCCGATGAGGCAGAGGCGCTCTTTCATCGCTTCAGCTTCAGCGCGGTCCTCCAAGGGGGCGATGCCGATGCTGCGGGCCACGTTGAGGTGGACCTCATTCAGGTCGTTGAAGGCCCGTTTATAGCTCACCACGCCCCGGATGTTGTGAGGCGTATTCATCTTCATGCTCATGTCTTTCTTCTTGCAGCTGGCCAGTGACGTCAGCGTCAGCATGCCCAGTACCAATAGGGGTAACAATCGTTTGTTTATCATCTGATTTGCTGTAAATGTTTATATTATTGTTTTCCTTTAACTGATTTATATTCTTGCTTTCTGTAACCGATTCGTCGCTGATAGGTTAATTCTGGGATGCTTCCAATACTTTCCGGCGGTTCAGTTCCACCTTCCCGTTCACCAGTTCGGGTATATTGTAGGAGAAGCGGAAGTCATCATAGAAGTCCGGACGGGCCTGGGGCAGCAGGAAGGGCTTGGATGGACGGCCCTGTTCATCCAGATGCACCAGGTAGGGCCGTGTATGCAGACCGTCGAGGCGGCGGCTGCTGAAGACCATCCAACGGCTGTTGGTGCTCCAGGAGTGGTAGCTCTCCACGTCGGCACTGTTCAGCTCCTGCAACGGACGGCTCTCCCTCGTTTGCAAGTCCAGCAGGTAGAGGTCGGCATCCTTGTGCCAGATGGAGAAGTTGCCATACGAAGAGAGCGTATAGACCAGGTATCTCCCATCGGGAGAGACGCGGGGGAAAGAGGCGCTTTTTCCTCCCGAGGAGCTGGCGTAGAGCGTGTCCACGGGCGGAAGGAATCGCCTGCTGTCGGCATCGAAACCGATGGAGCAGAGGCTATACTTCACCTTTTGAAACTCAGCAGGCATGCTACACGTATCTGCGCTGCAGAAATAGAGGGTCTTCCCATCGGGTGAGAAGGTCGGGAAGGTCTCGAACGCCGCAAGGGATGCCAGCGCACTATCGGTCAGCACCTCATCGCGTTCCCTGTCATAGACCAGCACATCCGAGGCTCGGTCGAACACCTCCACCCGGTTGGCGTCTCCCCGGTGGAAGGCCTGCCGTGTGGTGTTGGTGGAGAAGGCCACGTATCGTCCCGAAGGATGCCAATAGGGATAGACCAGCGACTTGATGCGGTCGCTGAACTTTCCGCTGATGCGTTTCACCTCGCCGTCGCAGACGAAATAGGTACCCGACCGCTTTTCACGCATGTGAAACAGGAGCTGACTGGGGTTCCGCTGATTGAAAGAGTGGCAGTTCATGCAGTTGCGGTCGAACTGTGTGTTGACCAACAGGGCTCGCTCGTCGTAAGAACTCAGCTGACGCTCATAGATGCCCATCTTGTTCCACAGCTCGTAGCCTGGCTCCACCAGGCGATACACCAGGTAGGGGTCAATCTCGTCCGTGGATACGTGCCATGTGAAGGGTCGGTAGGCTGCCCACTGCTCCTTCTGACGTACCATGACCGTGACCTGCACCTCCTTTCCTGCCGACTGGCCCACGACCTTTTTCCATTCCTTTTCCGACAGCAGGAACCGCCCCTTCTGGGCCTCCACGACCCATCTCCCTGCCTCCGAGGCAATGACGGCCACCGCTTCGGCCGAATCATTCAGCAGCCGGAAACGCAGTGGCGCAATCGTGGCAGGAATCGTTACATCCGTATAGTCGGGGGATATCGTCGGCATCTCCTCCAACTGAAGGTCGGCCACAGGCTCCTGCACCGCCGTACAAGCGGCCACTACGGTCAGCAGCATGCCGCCTGATATCCATCGTTTTATCCTATTTATGCTGCTTATCCAATTTATGCTATTTATCTTCATTTCATTCATTATCTCACATTCGTCAGACTTATTTCTTCATCATATAATAATACCAATACGTCGTTCCGAAGTTGGCCCGCAGTTGGTTGGCCATGGCGCGATTAGCCTTGGCGGCCAAAGCCATCTTGCGAAATTCCAGGAAACGCTGCTGGGTAGTCGCTTCGATGCCATACTCCTGCCAGGTGTCGGACTGGCCCTCATGCAGGATGATGGCCGCCTCCTGAAGGATGTGAGGCATCGGCTGCAAGGCTGGTGCGGTGCGGAATTCGTCCAACATCATTCCCAAGGTCGGCAAGTCGCGCGAGAGGAGGCAGAATGCCGAAAAGTAATCGAATGACGGTCGGTAGGAAGGGTTGGATTGCATCACCATCCACAAGTCCATGGGGGCCTGAGCCAGAGAGGTCAGCCCATCTACCTGCGAGCGGCACCGACGCAGCGGACCCAACTCGGGGTCCGCTTCCACCCGTTGGTCGTTGTAGAGGAAAGCGGCGTAGGCCTCGGCCTGCTGCCGGTAGGCGTACGTCTGCTCCAAGAGCCGGATGTATTTCTCTGCCACCGGATAGGCCCCCTCAATGAGGTTGGTCTGCACCAACCGCAGCATCAGACGGGGATTCTCGGAATACTCCGAAGCCACCAACCCCTCGAAAGCCAGCATCTGTGCCAGTGCCACATGGCCCATAGTGTAGCACACATCGCTGAGCAGCGCCGACGTGAAGGTCGAACGGTTCCATTTCACCAACAACCCCATCGTGCCAACCTGTGGGGTGACGGTGACAGCCTCCGACAACTTGCCCATACGGGCCAAAGCCAGGTTCTGGCAGCAGGTGTGCAACATGTTCTTCGAGGGGCGTAGTTCCTTCTCGTTCAGTATATCATTCCACCGCTCATGACGGACATAGTAGTCCAGCCTCTTGGCCACATAATTCTGTTCATAGTTGGCTATACCATCCACTTTGCAGCAGATGACAGCTGCCACGACAAACTGCATGCTCCACGACACATAGCGTACCCAGGGCCGTTTCCCTTGGGGACACAACGGGTACAACTGCGCCAACACCAGCATCACCCACCAGGCGATGAGTGCGCCATTCGTCCACACGGGGGCGGGGGCCAAGGCATTGGAATAAAACTCCATGGTCAGCAACCGGTGGAGCGGTTCGTCGGTAGCATCCATATAATAATAAAGAAGAGGAGCCAGCAACACTCCAGGTAAGAGCAGGAGTGACATCCAGCGCCCCTTTCCCTTCTGTCCCAGCTCGACCACGCAACAGCCAATCGCCAGCCCGCTGGACAACGGGCCTGCACCATAGAAGAAGAGCCAGGAGAAGGGCAAGGCCACGGCCAGGCGGACACCACGGCTTGGTATGCGGACATAGGCGGCCAGTAACCAGGTCATCAGGGCAAAGGCCAACCCCGCCTCAAAGTGGCAGTTCAAGTCTGCCCCGGCCCACAGGAAGAACATCCCCGGCAACAGGTAAGCCAACGGCAGCTCCTTCCCGCCCGACAAGCGGAGCGAGCAGGCACGGAGTCCGAATACGGTGGCGGCATACAGCAGAGCCGACACGGCAGCCCCTACGTAGGGATGGACAAAAAACTGGATGAGGAAGGCACCCAGGTAGGCTACAGGACCTCCGATGCGCTGAAAGAAGGCCTGCGCATAATCCGCACTGAAGCGAAACATCTGGAACTGTTCCTCAAAATAATAATTGAACGCATAGTGGCTCTGTAAGTAGAGGAACAATCCGACGGTCATTCCCATTCCCAGTGCTGCCACCAACAGTTTGTTTCTTCTCATTATGGTTTGTAACATGATGCTTTCTTACTTACTCTTCATCGTGGAGGTCAATCCAATGAATCTCAGGGTCTCGCTTGAACCAGGTCATCTGCTTCCGGGAATAGATGCGGCTGTTTTGCTGAATCTTTGCAATGGCTTCATCGAGGCTCCATTCGCCATCAAGGTAGCGGAACATCTCCTTGTAACCTACCGTGTTGAGCGAGTTGAGTTGCCGGTAGGGCATCACGCGACGTGCTTCTTCAATCAACCCCTCTTCCACCATTTCCACGACCCGCTGGTTGATGCGGCGGTAGAGCTCCTCGCGGTCGCGGCGCAGACCTACCTTGATGATGCGGAAGGGACGTTGCTTGACCGACTCGGTGCGGAAACTGCTGTAGGGGCGTCCCGTCATGTAGCATATCTCCAGCGCATGAATCACCCGTTTAGGGTTCTTCAAATCCACCGTGCGGTAGTAGTCGGGGTCGAGCAGACGCAACTCATTGGTCAGCTGCCCGAGTCCTTCGGCTTCATAGCGTTGGAGCAAGGTGCGTCGTGTCTCGTCATCCACGGTGGGGATGTCGTCAATCCCCTTGCAGATGGCATCGATGTACATCATGGAGCCACCGGTGAGTACAACGGTGGAATGGCTGGGGAAGAGGTGGTCGAGCAGCTGCATGACCTCCTCCTCGTAGCGTGCTGCGCTGTAGTAGTCGGTGAGCTTCAAGGTTCCCACCATGTAGTGCTTCACTCGCGCAAGCTGTTCAGCCGAGGGAGCTGCTGTGCCGATGGAAAGGTCGGCATAGAGCTGGCGCGAGTCGGCAGAGATGATACAGGTGCATAAGCGCTCAGCCAGCTGAAGACTCAGTTCGGTTTTCCCCACGCCCGTAGGTCCTACAAGGACAAGCAGGGTGGGGCGCTCTGAATCATCGGCTGGCGGAGTGAGTAACTGCAGAATCTGGTCAATAACGGTCGTCATCGTAGGGGTTTCCTGTATCGCCAAGGCCTTCAAAGCCTTCACTGTCGAGGTCCTCTATATCGTAGTCTTGGTCACCGTAGAAGTTTTCATCAAGGTCAAGGCCTGCTGAGATTTTGTTTTCATACTCCTCGAAATCCACTTCCTGAGCAGGTGGCTCGCCTTCGCTGTGGGTACATTTTGCGCCCTTGATATGCTTGCCGGTGATGATTTCGGTCAGCTCGATGAAGAAGCAGCGTTCGGTCATGTAGTCGAACACGTAGAGGAGCTTCTGCTTCTCATCCTCTACCAGCTCACTGATGGTAGTCTCTTTCATGACCCAGCTGTCCACTTCGGGATTGTCGTCCATCTCTTCGAGGGTCACCTCTTTCTCCTTCTCCCAGTCCTCGTCGCAGATGAAGAAGGAGGTCATCTGGTTGTCTTTGAAATCTACGGATTTCAGTATGGCCTGATGGAAGTCATAGAACGTGGCATCAGGGTCGATTTGAATCTCGCGCATGAAGCCTTCAGCTTCATCAGAGATCAGGGTAAAACGGTATATCATGTTAGTTCTAAACTTTTAGTTTTTAGTTTTTAACTTTTAGTTTTTAGTTTATAGTTCTTAGTTTACCAGGGTTTATTTTCCTCCGGGGATAATGCCTCGCTGTGAAGACTTGATGAACTCCACGATGTAGCTGATTTCGGGAGTCATCTCCATTTCGGCTTCTATCTTGGCCAGGGCATTGGTGATGTTGAGGTCGCTCTGGTAGATGATGCGGTAGGCATTGTGAATCTGCTCGATGGTCTCGTTGCTGAAGCCACGGCGGCGAAGGCCAACGATGTTGATGCCTGCGTAGCAGATAGGCTCGCGACCCGCGATGATGTAGGGGGGGATGTCTTTGCTGAAGCGGCAACCGCCTTGCACCATGCCGTAGCCACCCACGCGGCAGAACTGGTGCATCAGCACGCCGGCGCTGATGATGGAGTTGTCGTCGATGACAATCTCGCCGGCCATCTTGGTGCTGTTGCCGACAATGCAGCCGTTGCCGATGCGTGCATCGTGGGCTACGTGAACACCCTCCATCAGGAGGTTGTTATTGCCTACTACGGTCTTTCCCTTCGCGGCGGTGCCTCGGTTGATGGTGACATTTTCGCGAATCAGGTTGTTGTCGCCTACTTCGGCTGTGGTCTCCTCGCCGCGGAACTTCAGGTCCTGCGGTATGGCACCAATCACGGCACCGGGGAAGATGGTGTTGCCCTGACCGATGCGCGAACCGTAGAGTATCTTGGCTCCCGACATGATTTTGTTGTTGTCGCCAATCACTACGTTGCGGTCGATGAATACAAAGGGCGCAATCTCCACGTTCTGACCGATTTGCGCTTCGGGGTCGATGTATGCTAATGGACTAATCATATTTCAATCTTTTGGGGATGAGTTGTTCCTTGCGGATTACTTGTTCTTTACAATCTGTGCGGTGAACTCGGCTTCGCATACCACCTTTTCGCCAACGAAGACGTAGCCCTTCATCGAGGAGATGCCGCGGCGGATGGGGGCGAGCAATTCCACACGGAAGATGAGCGTATCGCCGGGTACCACCTTCTGGCGGAACTTCACGCCGTCAATCTTCAGGAAATAGGTGGAGTAGCGTTCGGGCTCATCTACCGAGTTGAGCACCAGCAGGCCGCCGGTCTGTGCCATGGCTTCAATCTGAAGCACACCGGGCATGACAGGTTCCTGGGGGAAGTGGCCCTGGAAGAAGGGCTCGTTGGAGGTGACGTTCTTGATGCCGACGATGTAGTTGGCACCAATCTCAATCACCTTATCCACCAGCTGGAAGGGGTAGCGGTGGGGGAGCAGTTCGCGGATGCGGTTCACGTCCATCAGTGGCGGACGGTTGACGTCATAGATGGGAGCCTGGATTTCATGCAGGCGAATCTCCTTGCGCATCTGGCGTGCGAACTTGTTGTTGATGGTGTGGCCGGGACGGGTCGCGATGATGCGGCCCTTGATGGGCTTGCCGATGAGGGCCAGGTCGCCCACGATGTCAAGCAGCTTGTGGCGTGCACATTCATTGGGCCATACCAGAGGCTTGTGGTTGATATAGCCCAGCTGTTTGGCATCCATGTGGGGGACACCCATCACGTCAGCCAGTTTGTCGTAACTCTCCTGGCTCATTTCGCGCTCGTAGATGACGATGGCATTGTCCAGGTCGCCGCCCTTGATGAGGCCGGCTTGCAGCAGAGGCTCGATTTCACGGACGAAGACGAAGGTACGGCTGGCTGCTACTTCGCTGCCAAACTTGGTCATGTCTTCGAGCGTGGCAAACTGGTTGGGGATAATCTGTGAGTCGTAGGATACCAGCACGTTGAGGCTGAACTGCTCGTCGGGCAGGACGATGATGCTCGAGCCTGTCTTCTCGTCGCGGAATTCAATCTTCTGCTTGATGATATAGAAATCCTTGATGGCCTCCTGTTCTACAGTGCCTACACGCTCAATCTCCTGTACGTAATATTGGGCACTTCCGTCCAAGATGGGGAATTCCGGTCCGTCAACCTGTATCAGACAGTTGTCTATCCCCAGGGCGTAAAGGGCTGCCATACCATGTTCAATAGTGCTCACTTTTACGCCGTTACGGGCAATTACCGTGCCTCGGGTGGTCTCGACCACATTGTCGGCCACTGCATCTATCACGGGCTTATCCTCCAGGTCAATGCGCTGGATTTTGTAGCCATGATTTTCGGGAGCGGGATTGAAGGTTACGGTGAGGTTCAGTCCCGTGTGGAGTCCTTTGCCGCTCAGCGAAAAGCTTTCTTTCAGAGTCTTTTGTTTCAGCATATATTCAATTGATTATTTTTCTTCGTTGGATGACTTTTGTTGCAGCTGTGCCTTCAGCTCGTCAAGCTCCTTGCGCAGGTGGCTGATATCAAAGTACATGTCGGGTAGTTTGCGGAACACCGACTGTGACTTAAAGTAGGGCTTCAGCTCCATGGGAGGCGTACCAATCCGTCGGCTGCCCTCCTTCAGGCTGCTGGGCACACCACTCTGGGCTCCCAGATCCACGTGGTCACCGATGCGGATATGGCCGGCAACGCCCACCTGGCCTCCAAACATACACCACTCTCCCACCTTGGTCGAACCGGCAATACCCACCTGGGCAGCCATCACCGTATGCGAGCCAATCTCGTCGTTATGGGCTATCTGCACTAGGTTGTCCAGCTTCACGCCGCTGTGTATGATGGTGGCCCCCATCGTGGCGCGGTCCACGCAGGTGTTGGCTCCAATCTCCACATCGTCCTCCAGGATGGTGATACCAATCTGAGGAATCTTCTCGTATCCCTTTTCGGTGGGAGCAAAGCCGAAGCCGTCGGCACCGATTACCGAGCCGGCATGGAGAATGCAGCGGTCACCCACACGGCAGTCGTGATACACTGTGGCGTGGGGATAGAGGATGCAGTGGCTGCCTACCTTGGCGTTGCTGCCTATGCAGGCATGGGGATGCAGCTCCGTTCCTTCGCCCACCTCGGCATAGTCGCCCACGCAGGCAAACGGGCCGATGTAGGCATCCTTGCTCACCTTGGCCGTGGGGGCTACGTAGGCCAATGGGTCAATGCCCGTATGCTTGGGGTGGCTCTGCTGGTAGAGTGTCATCAGTTTGGCCAGGCACTCGTAGGCATTGTCCACCTTAATCAGGGTGGCGCTGACTTCATGCTCGGGCACGAAGTCCTTGTTTACCAGTACAATGCTGGCCTTTGTTTCATACAAGTAAGGAATATATTTCGGATTCGAAAGAAACGAAATAGCTCCCGGTACTCCCTCCTCAATCTTGGCGAAGGTGTGAACGGTAGCATTCTCGTTGCCCACGATTTCTCCTTGAATCAATGAGGCAATTTGTTTGGCACTAAACTCCATAAATCTTATCTTTTAATCAGTTTCAATCTACAAATAACGCACTTTTTTTTGACATAACCTTATATATATGCAAAAAAAATCAAAACTTCTTTTTACCGAAGGTAGCATAAGTAGTACTTTTTTACCTTTTTGGAGAGCAGCGAGATGTTGAGCATGTCGGATGCTTCGGCCACTCCTCGGATGGTGCCGTCGTTATATAGTATGTCGATGCTGTCGTCTGCGGGATTGTACATGTTGCGTTCAATACGCGAGGTCATGACCAGGTAATCGGCCTCTTTTAAGGAGATGCCTATTCGTTGAGAAACATCCTTCTTGATGGATTCAATACGCTCTGTATCAAAAGGCTCATTGCTTACCTCTACCTTGAATATGAGTCGGTCCACCATGCCGCGACTCAGTGTGCGGAGTACGCGGTCTTCATGGCTGCACCACACTTTGAGCGAGGTCCAGATGTCATTGTCGTCCAGTTGGATGAACTGTTCCAGACACGTAGGGTT
>JBJEKS010000321.1:0-6520 GCA_051878755.1 Bacteroides sp.
CATATGCCTGTAGGGGCGGACCTGTGTGTCCGCCCTGAAAACCGCAACGGAGCATGATATAGTGCATGGTGCTGGCAGGCTTTCAATTAAATTGATGAAGAACCGACTCATTGAGTAAAAGTACTCCTTCCTTCGTATAGTAAGGAAAGCTATTATGAATTACAATTATCGACTGAAAAATGAAACATTCACTTCTTTCTGCTTTGTTTACCCTGCTCTGTCTGAGTGCGGTAGCTCAAGAAAATAACTATGTGTCCGAGGTGTGGTGCCCCGACTTGGGTAACGGCAAGTACAAGAACCCCGTGCTCTATGCCGACTACAGTGACCCCGATGCCATCCGGGTGGGGGAGGATTACTACCTCACCTCCTCCAGCTTTGGCTGCCTGCCCGGTTTGCAGATGCTTCATAGCAAGGACCTGGTGAACTGGCGTATCATCGGCGCAGCCATCCCGACTGCTGTGCCTCCTGTGGAGACCCCCGAGCGTCCCGAGCATGGCAACCGCGTATGGGCCCCCTCCCTGCGTTACCACAACGGCACCTACTATATTTTCTGGGGAGACCCCGACCAGGGGGTCTTCGTGGTGCGGGCCAGCCGTCCCGAAGGGCCCTGGAGTGAGCCGCTGCTCATCAAGGAGGGTAAGGGCATCATCGACACCTGTCCCCTGTGGGATGACGACGGCCGTGTCTATATGGTCCATGCCTATGCCGGAAGCCGTGCCGGGCTGAAGAGTGTCATTGCGGTCTGTGAGCTCGATACGGCCTGCACGCGCACCATCACCCCCTCGCGCATCGTGTTCGACGGGCACGAGGAGCATGAGACGTGCGAAGGGCCCAAGTTCTATAAGCGCAACGGCTACTACTACATCTTCCATCCAGCGGGTGGCGTACCCACCGGCTGGCAGGTGGTGCAACGCTCGAAGAGTGTCTATGGCCCCTACGAGTGGCGCACGGTGCTGGCTCAGGGAAAGACGGAGATTAACGGCCCTCACCAGGGAGCGTGGGTGACCACGCAGACGGGTGAGGACTGGTTCCTCCATTTCCAGGATGTGGGTGCCTACGGCCGGTTGGTTCATCTGCAGCCCATGACGTGGAAAGAGGATTGGCCTGTGGTGGGAGTGGATAAGGACGGTGACGGCTGTGGTGAGCCTGTGCTGACCTACAGGAAGCCCAACGTGGGCGCCACCTACCCCAGGTGCACCCCCCAAGAGAGTGATGAATTTGATGGCTATACGCTGCAGCCCCAGTGGCAATGGCATGCCAACATCAACGAGAAATGGGCCTGGTATGCAGGCGAGAAGGGCTTTGTACGCCTCTACTCCTATCCCGTGCCAGCCGACTACAAGAACCTGTGGGACGTGTCGAACCTGCTGCTGCAGAAGACCCCGGCACCCCAGTTCACGGCCACGATGAAGCTCACCTTCACCCCCGACAAGCGCTATACTGGTGAGCGTACCGGCCTGCTGGTGATGGGGCTGGACTATGCCGGACTGCTGCTGGAGAACCGTGCAGAGGGCCTCGTGCTGAGCCAGGTGAGCTGTAAGGAGGCGAAGAAAGGCACAGCCGAGGAGAACCACGGCGAGGTGAAGCTCAGCAACGGCACCGTATGGCTGCAGGCCCGCTTTACCGACACAGGTAAGAAAATCCAGAAGAGCGAGGGCGGACACGACCAACTCATCCTCTGCCGCTTCAGCTACAGCACCGACGGCAAGAAGTTCCACCCCCTGGGTGAACCCTTCCAGGTGCGCGAAGGGCAATGGATAGGCGCCAAGGTGGGTACTTTCTGCACCCGTCCTGCCAAGAAGGTGAACGACGGTGGCTGGAGCGACGTGGACTGGTTCCGCATCAGTAAATAGGCCGCAGCACCTACCAGTTGGTGGATTCAAAAATAACGCGTATCTTTGCCGGGTAAAAACAAATAGCAACTCAATGAAGAAACTCGTTATTTTCGACCTCGACGGTACGCTGCTCAACACCATCGCCGACCTGGCGCAGAGCACCAACCATGCCCTCCAGAGCCTGGGCTATCCTACACACGATACCGCTTCCTACCGCTTCATGGTGGGTAACGGCATCAACAAACTCTTTGAACGTGCGCTCCCCGAAGGAGCCAAGAGCGAGGAGAACGTGCTGCGCGTACGTGCAGCCTTTATTCCCTACTACAATAAGCACAATGCCGACCTGAGTACCCCTTACGACGGCATCCCCCAACTGCTCGACCAGCTGCAGCGCCAAGGCCTGCAGCTGGCCGTAGCTTCCAATAAGTACCAGAGCGCTACCGAGCAGCTCATTGCGCACTACTTCCCCACCATCTCTTTCTGCGCTGTCCTGGGCCAGCGTGAAGGCATCCCCACCAAGCCCGACCCCACCATCGTGTACCAGATTCTTGAAGCCACGGGCATTGCAGCGGCCGATGTGCTCTACGTCGGCGACTCCGGCGTAGATATGCAGACGGCCCGGAATGCCGGAGTAACGGCCTGTGGTGTCACCTGGGGCTTCCGTCCGCGCACCGAGCTTGAACAATTCTCTCCCCAGCATATCGTCGATTTTCCCGATGAAATCGGCCAAATTGCACGCTCCTAGACGAAAAAAATTCCCTTTCATCAAAAAAGACACACCTTAAAACAAATATTCCACACCGTAGTGGGCGCATTACAATACTTTTGCAGCGTGGAAATTAACATTGTGTTCGTACACAGTTAATGTTATTCATGGAAACACTTTAATAATTTAAAATAGATATGCAAAGAATGTCTAAAAAGATGAAAAACATGCGCCATGCGTTACTATTCTTATTAGTAACGATGATATCGCTCAGCGTATCAGCGCAGAATGTGACCGTAAAAGGTACCGTGACAGACAAGACAGGAGAGACCGTAATCGGTGCTTCTGTAGTAGAGAAAGGGAATCCCAGTAATGGAACCATCACCGACATTGATGGTAACTATACGCTGAGCATTCCGTCGAAGGGCACTCTGGTGTTCTCCTATGTGGGTATGGTTACCCAGGAGGCTGCCGTGAAGGGCCAGACAGTAATCAACATCGTGATGAGCGAAGATGCCCAGGCCCTGGAAGAGGTCGTAGTCATCGGTTACGGCTCGGTGAAGAAGAAAGACTTGACCGGTTCGGTAGCCACGGTGAACTCAGAGGTGCTTGCCGCCGTGCCCGTAGCCAGCGCTACGGAGGCCCTGACGGGTAAGATGGCCGGTGTGCAGATTACCACTACAGAAGGTAGCCCCGATGCCGAGATGAAAATCCGTGTGCGTGGTGGTGGTTCAATCACCGGCGACAACACCCCGCTCTTCATCGTGGATGGTTTCCCCGTGGAGTCAATCAGCGATATCCCCGCCAGCGACATTGAGGACATGACCGTGCTGAAGGATGCCTCTTCTACCGCCATCTACGGTAGCCGTGGTGCCAACGGTGTAATCCTCGTCACCACCAAGAGCGGTAAAGAGGGTAAGGTGAATGTAAGCTACAACGCCTACTATAGCTGGAAGAAGATTGCCAAGACCCTCGACGTGCTCAGCGCAAGCGACTACGCCAAGTGGCAGTATGAGCTGGCCCTGCTGAAGAGCAACGGCAAGGACCTCAGCTCTTACGAGGACTACTTCGGTAAGTATGCTGATATGGACCTGTACGATGGCATTGCACAGAACGACTGGCAGGACCTGACCTTCGGTCGCACGGGTAATACCTTCAACCATAACCTCAGCATCACGGGAGGCTCTGAGAAGGTGAAGTACTCCTTCAGCTATGCACACATGAACGATAAGGCCATCATGGAGGGCTCAAGCTACAAACGTGACAACTTCAGCCTGAAGCTGAACACCAAGCCCACCAAGAATACGACCGTGGATTTCACCATCCGTTATGCAGAGACCGACGTGCGTGGTGGTGGTGCCAACGACGTAAGTTCTACTTACGACTCAGACAAGCGTCTGAAGTACTCCGTAATCTATACCCCGATACCCTTGAAGAACCTCGACTCTTCAGCCGGTTCTTCTGACGATGACCTGGGTAACCTCTACGATCCCCTGGTATCCATCAGCGATAACGACCGTGCGCAGGAGCGCAAGACCCTGAACATGGCCGGTAGCTTCGGTTGGGAAATCTTCAAGAACTTCAAGGTGAAGGCTGAACTGGGTTACGATGACTACCGTAACAACGACCAGCGCTTCTGGGGTACGACCACCTATTATATTAAGAACGTGCCCTCTGCAGAGAACCAGGGTAAGCCTGCCATCCAGCTGGCTAACACCAAGCGTCACGCTTTCCGTAGCACCAACACGGCCAGCTATGACTTCTCGAAGCTGCTCAAGAACGACAAGCACCACCTCAACGCTTTGATTGGTCACGAGTGGATTGTGACCAAGAGCGAGAAGCTGACCAACATCGTGCATGGTTTCCCCGAAAGCTTCACCGCCGACCAGGCCTGGAAGCTCACCTCCATGGGTACTCCTTACAATATCGACAACTACCTCAATCCTGACGACAAGCTGCTCTCGTTCTTCGGCCGTGTGAACTACGACTTCGACAGCAAGTACCTGCTGAGCGCTACGTTCCGTGCCGACGGCTCCTCGAAGTTCTCCGAAGGCAACCAGTGGGGTTACTTCCCCTCTGCAGCCCTGGCTTGGCGTGTCTCTTCCGAGCCCTTCATGGAATCTACCCGCGAGTGGTTGGATGACCTGAAGCTGCGCGTCAGCTACGGTACCGCTGGTAACAACAACATCCCCTCGGGACAGATGGTACAGACTTACGCCAACTCAGCTACCACCTGGATTAACGGCTTCAGCAACTACTGGGCTCCCTCAAAGACGATGGCTAACCCCGACCTGAAGTGGGAGACCACCATCACCCGTAACCTCGGTTTGGACTTCACCATCCTGGGTGGTAAGATCAATGGTAGTGTGGAAGCCTACCTGAATACGACGAAGGACCTGCTCATCCAGTTCCCCGTAGGTGGTACCGGTTACGACAACCAATACCGCAACATGGGTAAGACGGAGAACAAGGGTATCGAGGCCACCATCAACTGGACGGCTGTCAACAAGAAGGAGTGGGGCTTGAGCTTCAGCGCCAACATCGGCTTCAACAAGAACAAGATTAAGGACCTCGGCATCATGGATGACTTCGGTGCAGAAACCTACTGGGCATCTTCTGAAATCGGTAACGACTTCTGGATTGCCAAGGGCGGTTCCGTAGGTCAGATGTACGGCTACAAGTCGGCTGGCCGCTACGAGGTGAGCGACTTTGAGGGCTACGATGCCGCTACCAACACCTGGATTCTGAAGGAGGGTGTGGCTGATTGTAGCGCTGCTGTAGGTAAGGTACGTCCCGGAACCATGAAGCTGCAAGACCTGAGCGGTAAGGATGGTCAGCCCGATGGAGTGATTGATGCCAACGATAAGACCATCATCGGCGATGCCAATCCTACGGCTACCGGTGGTTTCAGCATCAATGCCCGTGCTTACGGCTTCGACCTGAGCGCCAACTTCAACTACAGCATCGGCAACGATGTCTATAACGCCAACAAGATTGAGTTCACCTCAACGGGTAAGTACCAGTACCGCAACATGATTTCGGAGATGGCTGAAGGCAAGCGTTGGACCAACCTCAACGCCGACGGTACGCTCTGCAATGACCCTGCCAAGTTGGCTGAGATGAATGCCAACACTACGATGTGGTCACCCTATACCGACCGTATGATCTTCAGCGACTGGGCTGTAGAGGATGGCTCATTCCTGCGTCTGAACACCCTGACGCTGGGTTACACGCTGCCAAGCGACCTGCTGAAGAAGGCCATGATCAAGAGCCTGCGCTTCTACGTGACGGCTTACAACGTCTTCTGCCTGACGAGCTACTCCGGCTATGACCCCGAAGTATCTTCTATCCGCAAGACCAACCTGACTCCGGGTGTAGATTACTCTGCATACCCCAAGAGCCGTCAGTTCGTAGTAGGTGTTAACTTGAATTTCTAATCCATCCGAATAAACAATAGCAACAGATATGAAACATTTATTCTATATATCCCTTCTCTCCATGTCGATGGTTGGTGCTCTCACCAGCTGCGACCTGGATGCTCCCAGCAAGTCGTCACTCGACTCGCAGGTTATCTTCTCGACCCCTTCGCTGGCAGAAGCTGCCGTGATGGGTATTCACCAGTCGTTCGGTGAAACCAACTCTTACCGTGGTCGTTTCATCCCTTACTATGGCCTGAACACTGACCTGGAGTGGATTAACAGCATGGATATTACCAAGATGCCCGACGGTGGTAAGTATGACCTGGGCTCGTATGCTGCTACGGCGGTGAACAGCCAGATGAACAATACCACCAATGCCTACGCCAAGTTCTACGAAGGTATTGAGCGTGCCAACCAGGCCATTGCCGGTCTGCGTACCTATGGTAACGTGGAGAACAATTCCGAGCTGGCTCAGCTGCTGGGTGAGGCCTTGACGCTGCGTGCCGTGCTCTATCTCGACCTCATCAAGGGTTGGGGTGACGTACCTGCCCGTTTTGAGC
>JBJEKS010000322.1:0-6471 GCA_051878755.1 Bacteroides sp.
GGTGCGCTGCCCCATGGAGCTGAGCACTTACTTCCGCATCAATGCCCGCGGCACGGGTCAGTTTGAACGCACACTCATCGTGGCTGACGAGGATGCCTACGTATCCTATCTCGAGGGATGCACCGCCCCGATGCGCGATGAGAATCAGCTCCATGCAGCCATCGTAGAGATTGTGGTAAACGACCATGCAGAGGTGAAGTACAGCACTGTGCAGAACTGGTACCCGGGCGACGAGCAGGGACGCGGCGGAGTCTATAACTTCGTGACCAAACGCGGCCTCTGTAAAGGCGAAGGCAGCAAACTGAGCTGGACGCAGGTGGAGACGGGTAGTGCCATCACCTGGAAGTACCCGTCGTGCATCCTGGCCGGCGACAACTCCACAGCGGAGTTCTACAGCGTGGCGGTGACCAACCACTACCAACAGGCCGACACCGGCACCAAGATGATTCACCTCGGGAAAAACACCCGCAGCACCATCGTGAGCAAGGGTATCTCAGCCGGCAAGAGTGAAAACTCCTACCGAGGCCTAGTGAAGGTATCACCCCGTGCTGACGGAGCACGCAACTACAGCCAGTGCGACTCGTTGCTGCTTGGCAGCCACTGCGGTGCCCACACCTTCCCTTACATGGACATCCAGAACCCCACCGCTGTGGTAGAGCACGAAGCCACCACAGGCAAAATCAGCGAAGAGCAACTCTTCTACTGCAACCAGCGCGGCATCAGCACCGAAGATGCCGTAGGACTGATTGTCAACGGCTACGCCAAGGAGGTGCTGAGCAAGCTGCCGATGGAGTTTGCCGTGGAGGCACAGAAGCTGTTGGCCGTCTCCCTGGAGGGCAGCGTGGGATGATTTTTAGTGATTAGTGTTAAGTGATTAGTGTTAAGTGATTAGTGTTTAGAAACAATAACAGTCATGCTCGAAATAAAAGATTTACATGCCTCGATTGGAGGCAAAGAGATATTGAAAGGGGTGACCCTCACCATCCGCGATGGGGAGGTACACGCCTTGATGGGACAGAACGGTGCCGGCAAGAGTACACTGAGCAACATCCTCGTGGGGCATCCCGCCTACGAGGTGACCAGCGGTACGGTGACCTTCAACGGCAAAGACCTGCTGGCCATGAAGCCGGAGGAGCGGGCCCACGAGGGCATCTTCCTCTCCTTCCAGACTCCCGTGGAGATTCCGGGTGTCTCGATGGTCAACTTCATGCGTACAGCCGTCAACGAGCGACGCAAGCACCAGCACCTCCCTGCCCTCTCGGCCGGCGAGTTCCTCAAGCTGATGCGCGAGAAGCGGGCCGTGGTCGAGCTGGACAGCAAGCTGGCCAACCGCTCGGTGAACGAAGGTTTCAGCGGCGGTGAGAAGAAGCGCAACGAGATTTTCCAGATGGCCATGCTCGAACCCACCTTTACCATCCTCGATGAGACTGACTCAGGCCTCGACGTGGATGCCCTGCGCATCGTGGCTGAAGGATTCAACAAGCTTCGCACGCCACAGACCAGTGCCATGGTCATCACCCACTACCAACGCCTGCTCGACTACCTGAAGCCCGATGTAGTCCATGTACTCATGGGAGGACGGATCGTCAAGACGGGAGGCCCCGAACTCGCCACCCGCATCGAACAACAGGGATTTGACTGGATTAAAAACGAACTGCAATGATGACCCACGCAGCACAACAGTATATCGATTTGTTCCGCAGCGCGGAGGAGATGCTCTGCCGCCACAGCGCGCCGGCCCTCAACGCCCCACGCCGTGAAGCGATGGAGGCATTCAGCCGCATGGGATGGCCAGGGAGCAAGAACGAGGCGTACCGCTACACCTCCCTTGCCCCGCTGATGGAGCCCGACTTTGCGCTCAACCTCAACCGCCTGCAGATGCCGGCCAACCCGCAGGATGCCTTCCGCTGCGACGTGCCCAACCTCAGTACGGCGGTCTATTTCACGGTGAATGACACCCCGCTGCCTGCCACCCATCACCTGCTGCCCGAAGGGGTGCTGATGGGTAGCCTCAAGGAGCTGGCTGCACAGCATCCCGAACTTGTGGAGCGCCATTACGGCAAGCTGGCTCGTTGGCAGGAAGATGCCCCCACGGCCTTCAACACCGCCTTTGCTCAGGATGGCGTGCTGCTCTACGTGCCGCGTGGCATCGTAGTGGAGAAGCCCATCCAGCTGGTCAACACCCTGCGCTCGGATGTCGATTTCATGGCCAACCGCCGCCTGCTCATCATCATAGAGGAGGGAGCACAGGCCCGCCTGTTGGTGTGCGACCATGCCACAGCCGGTTCCACTTACGTCTCCACGCAGGTCACCGAGGCCTACATTGGTGAAGGGGCCGTATTTGACCTCTACGAGCTGGAGGAGACCAATGCCCGCACCACCCGCATCAACAACCTCTACATGAAGCAAGCGGCCAGCAGCAACGTACAGATCAGCACCATCTCACTGACCGGCGGCCACACGCGCAACACCATCGAGGTGACCCTCGACGGCCCTGATGCCGAGCTCAACCTGAGCGGCATGGCCATTGCTGACGGCCAGCAGCATGTAGATAACCACACCACCATCCTTCACAACGCCCCCCGATGTACAAGCAAGGAGCTGATGAAGTATGTGCTCAACGATGAAGCCACGGGCGTATTCAGCGGTTTGGTCAAGGTACAGCCCGGTGCGGAGAAGACCATCTCCGAGCAGACCAGCCGCAACCTCTGCGCTACGACCAAGGCCCACGCCTACGCTCGTCCACAACTGGAGATTTATGCCGACGACGTGAAGTGCAGTCACGGTGCTACCGTAGGTCAACTCAACGAGGCTGCGCTGTTCTACATGCGCCAGCGCGGCATCAGCGAGGCCGAAGCCCGCCTGATGCTGATGTTTGCCTTCGTAGGCGAGGCCATCGACACCATCCGCATGGAGGCCCTCAAGGACCGCTTGCACCACCTGGTAGAGAAGCGCTTCCGTGGCGAGCTGGGCCAATGCAAAGGCTGCAAACTGAGTAATTAATGATTAATGATTAGTGTTTAGTGATTAGTGATGATGGACATCAATAAGATAAGAGAGGATTTCCCCATACTGGGGCGGACGGTCTATAATAAGCCACTGGTCTATCTGGACAATGGCGCCACCACGCAGAAACCCCGTTGCGTGGTCGAGGCCATGGTCAACGAGTACTATTCGGTCAACGCCAACGTACACCGTGGCGTCCACTTCCTCTCGCAGCAGGCCACTGAGTTGCACGAAGCCGCCCGCGAGACGGTGCGCCGCTTCATCAACGCCCACTCCACGAGCGAGATTATCTTCACCCGAGGCACCACCGAGAGCATCAACCTGATGGCCTACAGCTTCGGCGAGGCCTTCCTGCACGAGGGCGACGAAGTGATTGTCTCCACCATGGAGCACCACAGCAACATCGTGCCCTGGCAACTCCTGGCTGAGCGCAAAGGCATCGCATTGAAAGTGATTCCCATCACCGACGAAGGCGAGCTCATCCTGGAGGAGTACGAGAAGCTCTTCACACAGCGTACGAAACTGGTCAGCGTGGCCCACGTGAGCAACGTGCTCGGCACGGTCAATCCTGTGGCCGACCTCATCCGCACGGCTCACGCTCATGACGTGCCCGTGCTGATAGACGGTGCCCAGTCCATCCCCCACATGCCCGTAGATGTGCAGGCCCTGGATGCCGACTTCTATGTCTTCTCAGCCCATAAGGTCTATGGCCCCACAGGTGTGGGCGTGCTCTACGGCAAGGAGAAGTGGCTCGACCAGATGCCCCCCTATCAGGGCGGCGGCGAGATGATACAGCACGTCTCCTTCGAGCGCACCACCTTCAACGAGCTGCCCTTCAAGTTTGAGGCCGGCACACCCGACTACATCGGCACCACCGCCCTGGCCACCGCACTGGATTACGTCTCCGCCATCGGCATGGAGCAGATAGCCGCCCACGAGCAGGAGCTCCTCAGCTACGCCATGCAACGCATGGATGAGATACCCGGGATGCGCATCTTTGGCCGCGCCAAGCAGAAGAGCGGAGTCATCTCCTTCCTCGTAGGCGACATCCATCACTTCGACATGGGCACCCTGCTCGACCGCCTCGGCATCGCCGTGCGCACGGGTCACCACTGCGCCCAGCCCCTGATGATCCGCCTCGGCATCGAGGGCACCGTACGTGCCTCCTTCGGCCTCTACAACACCAAGGAGGAGGTCGATACCCTGGTAGCCGGCATCGAGCGCGTCAGCAAGATGTTTTAATCAAACAGCATACGTACAGTATTCGTCCCCCATCCGAACGCCATTCGAATGGGGGACGAACCGTATTTATCCGCACCCTAAACATAAATGTTACTGCCAGTTTGTTTTCCAAATCCCTTTCATCATACTTACCATCCATGCTGATGAAGTCAAGGTTGTAGGGGTCTTTAATCATCTCCTCCGCCAATGAGCCTTGTGGTTGGGGCAATGTGCTTCCAAAATTATTCAAAGCCTTCGCCTTGTGCTCATAGAGATTGGTATCAATAATGTGTTGCTATTCCGAGCGGCTCATGTTTCCCTCTATCACCTGATTGAGGTAGAACATGGATGCCTGTATCGTCTTACATTTTGATAACTCTTATCTTTTCTGAGCACTTTACACATCCACTCAACCAAAACATTGCTCCTGCGTTACAGAAAGCCGGACTTCCCGTACTGACCGTAGAGGAAAACGGTGGCGGTGTACTAGTGACGATACAACGCCGAACCGTCGAAGGTTTCATAGCCAGCAGAGAGAAATGGACTATTATTTTCGCTGAACCTATATCTATCAAGCATCAAAGCAACATCCTTTATGCAAAAAAGCTACTTCCTTCACGCAAGAGAGCAACTCCCTTAGGTTACCGAACGAGGTCGGTAACGTGAACGACCTTGGTCGGTCAAGTGAATGACCTTAGTCGGTAACTTGACTGACCTCGTGCGGTAACATCTTGAAGTATGTATGAAGATGGTCGAAAGTAGGTTTTGGAAGTATCAGGAGTTACCTCCTACAAGAACAGGTATTTCATCACAAACAGCAAGGCCAATATGACGGTACCCAGGCTGAGCTGCTTTGCATGGCCCGTCAGCAGATGAAGAGCCACCCACGAGATGATGCCCAGCAGGATGCCGTCGGCAATGCTGCAGGTAAAGGGCATGACTACGATGCAAAGGAAACAGGGCACGGCCACAAGGTAATCACCAAAGTCCATGCTTGACATGTTGCCCATCATCATCACACCCACGAGGATGAGCACCGGCGCCGTGGCTACAGCCGGTATGGAGAGGAACAGGGGGGCGAGGAAAAGCGACAGGAGGAAACAGACAGCCGTAACCAGGGCTGTCAGTCCGCTGCGTCCGCCCACATTCACTCCCGAGGCACTCTCTACAAAGGTGGAGATGGTGGAAGAGCCCAGCAGTGCGCCGGCAGCTGTACCTACGGCATCCGCCATCAGCGCCTTGTTCATCTGCGGCATTTGACCGTTCTTATCGACGAATCCAGCCCTAAAGCCCACGCCAATCAAGGTGCCGATGGTGTCAAACATATCCATAAACAACAGCGTGAGTACGCATATCAGCATGTCGAGGCTGAAGATGCTGCCCCATTCCATCTTGCAGAATATCGGCGAGATGCTTGGAGGGACGCTCGTCAACGACGTGACGTGAGTGACCCCCAGCGGAATACCCACCACTGCCGTGACCAGAATGCCAATGAGCAGTGCGCCCGTGACTTTGCGCACCTGGAGGGCCGCCGTCAGCAACACACCGAAGCAGGCCAGCCACACCGAAGTGTCGCGCAGGTCACCAAGACTGACCAGAGTCGATGCGTTGCTGACCACGATGCCCGCATTCTGCATACCGATGAAGGTGATGAACAGCCCTATGCCCGGCACGATGGCCTGCCGCAGCTTCAAGGGCATGGCCTCCACCATCATGGTGCGCAGTCCGGTCATCGTCAGCAGGATGAAAAGAAGTCCCTCTATAAAGACGGCTGTGAGGGCAAACTGCCAACTGTACCCCATGCCCAGGATGATGGTAAAGATCAGAAAAGCACTGGCGCCCATGGTGGGAGCAAGGGCGAAAGGCAACTTGGCATATACGGCCATACACACGGTGGCTATCACGGACGACAGGATAGTAGATGTAAACACTGCCCCGGCATCCATCCCCGCCTTGCTGAGCATGGCGGGCTGCACGGCCAGGATATACGACATGGTGAGAAATGTGGTGATACCGCCAATAATCTCCTCCTTGAGGGTCATCCTCGTTGGGTCAAACCCGAATAAACGGTTTAAGTAGTTCATGATTTATTGTGTAATTGATTGGCTGATAAACGGAACTAAATGATAGGATTAGAACATCGTTATAATAGTGTTAGAACATCGTTATAACAGGTAGAGATGGTCAAACCGAGCACCACAGGGTGACGAGGAAAGGCACCGAGAAATCGACTACGAAGCCGTG
>JBJEKS010000323.1:0-6455 GCA_051878755.1 Bacteroides sp.
GCGCCATGCCCCTGCTGCAAGGCATCTTCATGATGAACGACTTCACGCTGCTCGTCTCGCGCAACGAGAAGGTGACCTACGCCCGTGAGCACCTCAACGCCATGTTCGGACAGAAGTACCCCAAGAACTTCCGCCGCGAACACGTGGCCTACCACCAGGACCAGCCCGACGAACTGGCCGTGCTCAACTACACCTCGGGCACCACGAGCTACTCCAAAGGCGTGATGCTGCCATACCGCAGCCTCTGGTCGAACACGAAGTTCGCCTTCCAGGTGCTCCCCATGAACCCCGGCGACCGCCTCGTCAGCATGCTCCCCATGGCCCACATGTACGGCCTGGCCTTCGAGTTCCTCTACGAATTTGCCTGCGGTTGCCACATCTACTACCTGACGCGCACCCCGAGTCCTAAAATCATCTTCCAGGCCTTTGCCGAAGTAAAGCCCCACCTGGTGGTGGCCGTTCCGCTCATCATCGAGAAGATTATCAAGAAGAACGTGCTCCCCAAGCTCGAGACCCCCACGATGAAACTCCTCATGAAGCTCCCCATCATCAACGACAAGATAAAGAACACCATCCGCGAACAGGTGGTCAGCGCCTTTGGCGGCAACTTCTACGAAGTAATCATCGGCGGTGCTGCCTTCAACCAGGAGGTGGAGCAGTTCCTGCGCCAGATTGACTTCCCCTACACCGTAGGCTATGGCATGACCGAGTGCGCACCCATCATCTGCTACGAAGACTGGAAGCAGTTCAAGCCCGGCTCGTGCGGCAAGGCTGCCCCGCGCATGGAGGTGAAGGTGCTCTCGCCCGACCCCGAGAACGTGCCCGGCGAAATCGTGACCCGCGGTCCCAACGTGATGCTGGGCTACTACAAGAACGAGGAAGCCACCGCACAGGTGATGGATGCCGACGGCTGGCTTCACACCGGCGACCTGGCGCTGATGGATGCTGAGGGCAACGTCACCATCAAGGGCCGCAGCAAGAACATGCTCCTGGGACCCAGCGGACAGAACATCTACCCCGAGGAAATCGAGGACAAGCTCAACAACATGCCCTACGTATCGGAGAGCATCATCGTGCAGCAGAACGAGCGCCTCGTGGGCCTGGTTTATCCCGACTTCGACGACGCCTTCGCCCACGGCCTGACCAACGCCGATATCGAACGCGTCATGGAGGAAAACCGCGTGGCCCTCAATGCCGAACTGCCTGCCTACAGCCAAATCTCGAAGATGAAAATCTATCCCGAGGAGTTTGAAAAGACCCCCAAGAAGAGCATCAAGCGTTTCCTCTACCAGGAGGCCAAGGGATAAACATCTCAAAGCATAATTGCCATTAATCAAATAACTAGACAATGAAGAAAACATTCATAAGCCTCGTTGCGCTCCTGCTCACGGCAGGGGCGCTTTCTGCTCAACAGCAAGTCAGCCGCATGGCTACTCAACAACCCGTGCACCACAGCAATTCATGCGGCGGAGTGAACCTCTCAATCTGGAAAGGCATCGCCACGCAGCGTGCCGATACGCTCGGCTCCACCTGGCTGAACCTGGGCATCGTTTCCTACATGAATCGTCTCAACGGCCTTTCGGTCAACGTGCTGGCTGGTGCTACACGCACCGATGCCATCGGACTGCAGCTGAGCGGTATAGCCAATGCCACGGGCGGAAGCATGCAAGGTATTCAGGTGGCCGGTATCACCAACATCAACGGAGATAAGCTGCGTGGTATCAGCCTCTCCGGTCTGGTGAATATCAGCGGCGACAAGGCGCAGGGCCTGATGGCCAGTGGCCTGGTGACCATCTCGGGTGAGGAGATGCAAGGCGTGAGCATCGGCGGCTTGCTCAACATCACGGGCGAGAAGAGCCGGGGAGTGCAAATTGGCGGCTTGGCCAACATCACGGGCGAGAAAGCCGCGGGCATTAGCCTGGGTGGATTGCTCAACGTGTCCGGTGAGTCGATGAGCGGTATTCAGTTGGCAGGACTGGGCAATATCACGGGCGAAAAGATGAACGGCATTCAGCTGGGTGCTCTGTTCAACGTCACGGGGGGAACCTTGCGTGGCCTCCAGCTGGCCGGCCTGGGCAACCTCTGCGGTGGCACCGTGCAGGGTCTGCAGCTCTCCCCCTTCAACGCGGCCAAACGCGTGACAGGGGCACAGCTAGGCCTCGTCAACTACCGGAAGGACTCGCTCAGCCGTGGCCTTCAGCTAGGTCTGGTCAACCTCACGCCCTACACCCGCTACCAGCTGATGCTGGGCGTGGGCACCAACTCCACCTTCGACGTAGGTGCCCGCTTCAAGAACCACCATTGGTTCACCATCCTGGGCCTTGGCACGGGCTATCACCACATGGGAAGCAAGTTCAACGCCTCGTTCTTCTACCGTGCCGGTGTGGAATATCCGTTAAAGGGGCGGTTCAGCCTCAGCGGTGACCTGGGCTACCGTCACATCGAAGGCTTCAGCAACAAGCACCACGGCCACCCCAAGAGCCTCTATGCCCTGCAGGGCCGCGTGCAGCTCCACTACCGCTTAACAGACAGATACGCCCTCTTTGCCGGCACTGGCTACAGCCACACCCGCCGCTACGACAGCGGCAAAGCCTTCGAAAAGAACGCCCTCCTCGAAGCCGGAGTGCTGCTGTTTTAGTGATTAATGATTAATGATTAGTGATTAGGAACCACAGATTTCACAGATAGGGACAGATTTTCACGGTTTTCTTTTTTTGTTGCATGAAGTACACTTCTTCCTATTCTATCAGTGTTTCATCTGCAGCAATCAGTGAAAATCTGTGGTTACAACTCATACTCATAACTAAATAACTATTACTTGTAACTTGTAACTAACAAAGAGCTTGTAGCTAAAACTTAATAATAATGAATCAAGTATGGATCAGCGCTGCTGGACTCTGCGGCGCAACGCTTATCGGCTCGATTGCCGGTTTCTTCATCAAGGAACTGCCTCATAAATGGAACGACACGCTGCTGGGCTATTGTGCCGGCATCATGCTCGCTGCCTCTACCATCGGTCTCATCGTGCCTGCACTGGAGCAGGCCAGTGGCAGCTGGTGGTGGATAGTGGCCGTCTGTACCCTCTGTGGTGCCTTCTTCCTCAACCTGCTCGACCTTCTCACGCCCCACCTGCACCACATCACCGGGTTGGAGCCCGAGAAACATGCCAACAACAGTCACCTCAACCGCATCCTCCTCTTCGTCATGGCTATCGCCTTGCACAAGCTCCCCGAAGGCATTGCTGCTGGTGTGAGCATGAGCGGCTTCGCCACTAGCGACAACCCCTGGGCCGTGACACTGGGTATCTCGCTGCAGAACGTTCCCGAAGGAATGGTCATCATTGCCCCGCTGCTGCTGGCTGGTGTGACGCGAGTGCGTACCCTGCTCATATCCCTGGCCATTGGATTGATTGAGGTAGTCGGCGTTTGGTTGGGTTATGCCCTCGGCACCGCCTCCGAGCTGATGCTCCCCCTGATGCTGGGCTTTGCCGGTGGAGCCATGCTTTACGTAACGAGCGATGAGATGATACCCGAAACCCACACCCACGGCTACGAGAAGCAAGCCACCTACGCCCTGATAGCTGGATTCATCACCCTCCTAGGCATGGAGGGACTGGGATGAATCATTTCGGGGCACGACGGTAGAGGTAGAAGGCGATAAAGGCGTAGAGCACATTGGGAATCCACACCGCGATAAAGGGCGGTACATTACCGTTGACGGCAAACGTCGAAGCGATGGTCTGAAACAGGATATAGGAGAAGCTCAACGCCAAGCCTACACCCAGGTGCAACCCCATGCCCCCCTTGCTCTTGCGCGACGAGAGCGAGACTCCAATCAGCGTCAGGATAAACGAGGCAAAGGACATGGCGATGCGCTTGTGGTACTCAATCTCAAACTCCTTAATGTTAGCAAAGCCACGCTGCTTCTGCCGGTCGATATAGACGCTGAGCTGCGGACTGGTGAGCATCTCCTGCTGATTCTTCGTGATGAGGAAGTCGGCCGGCTCCATGAAGAGCGTCGTGTCGATGCGGTCGCCCTTCGTGATGCTTTCTTTCAGCCCATCCATCGAGCGAATCATATAGTCCTTGATGGTCCAGCGGTGCAGTGAGGTGGTGTCGTAGGTGATGGAGCGTGCCGTGAGGTGGGAAACGAGCTGCTTGCCGTCAAACTTATCGAGCGAGAAGCGATAGCCCGTCTTGCTGTAGTCCTCGTAGCGCTCGATGTAAGCGATTACACCCGAATCCACCTCCAGCTGGATGTTGCGCGCGGTGCTCTTCTTACGCTGCTTGTAGTACTTATCCTCAAAGTTGATGCGTGTCACGCTGCCCCGTGGAATCACGTAGGCACTCAGACAGAAGGTGGTCACCGCGATGATGGCCGCCGAAATCATGTAAGGCTTGAGCATCCGCTTGAAGCTCATGCCCGTAGAGAACATGGCGATAATCTCCGAGTTCTCGGCCAGCTTGGAGGTGAAGAAGATGACCGAGATAAAGACGAACAGCGGACTGAACAGATTGGCGAAATAGGGAATGAAGTTGAGGTAATAATCAAAGATGATGGCACTCCAGGGCGCATTGTGCGACATGAACTTGTCCATACGCTCATTGAAGTCGAACACCACGGCGATGGAGATAATCAGCGCAATGGCAAAGACATAGGTGCCAAGAAACTTCTTGATGATATAGTAATCCAGTTTTTTCATTGTCCGTTGTTATTGATTAACCACTTCATAGTCACTTCATATTCAGCGCTGTTAATGCGTCAGAGCCGCTGCGAGAGTTGCCCTACCATACGGGCCTTCCAGGGGGTGAAGTCACCAGCGATGATATGCTTACGCGCCTCGCCCACCAGCCAGAGGTAGAAGGCCAGGTTATGGATAGAGGCTATCTGCAGCGCCAGGAGCTCCTCAGCATGGAAGAGGTGACGCAGGTAGGCCCTGCTGTAGAGCGTATCGACCACCGAGGCTCCATCGGCCTCAATGGGACTGTAGTCCATCTCCCACTTCTTATTACGCATGTTCATAATGCCCTGCTTGGTGAAGAGCATGCCGTTGCGCCCATTGCGCGTAGGCATGACGCAGTCAAACATATCCACGCCGCGCTCTATCCCTTCCAGGATATTGACCGGCGTGCCCACACCCATCAGGTAACGGGGCTTATCCTTCGGCAAGATGCCGTTGACCAGCTCGATCATCTCGTACATCTTCTCCACGGGTTCACCCACGGCCAGGCCTCCTATGGCGTTGCCATCAGCCTCCTTCGAAGCCACAAACTCGGCCGACTGCGTGCGAAGGTCGCGGTAAACACACCCTTGCACGATGGGGAAGAGTGACTGCTGATAGCCATACTTAGGCTCCGTCTCGTTGAAGCGCTTGATGCAGCGGTCCAGCCAGCGGTGGGTCAACCCGAGCGACTTCTTGGCGTACTCGTAGGTGGAGTCACCAGGGGGACATTCGTCGAAAGCCATCATGATGTCGGCACCGATGGTGCGCTCAATGTCCATCACCTTCTCAGGGGTAAAGATGTGCTTGCTGCCGTCGATATGCGAGCGAAACTCCGCCCCCTCTTCGCGCAGCTTGCGGATGCCAGCCAGCGAGAAGACCTGGAAGCCTCCGCTGTCGGTCAGCATGGGACGGTCGAAGCCGTTGAACTTATGGAGTCCCCCAGCCCGCTCAATCACCTCCAGGCCCGGGCGCAGGTAGAGGTGGTAGGTATTACCCAGGATAATCTGCGCCTTGATGTCCTCCTTGAGCTCCGTGAGATGCACCCCCTTCACCGAACCGAGGGTGCCCACAGGCATGAAGATGGGCGTCTGTATGGTGCCGTGGTCGGTCGTAATCTCCCCGGCACGCGCATTGCTCAGCGGGTCAACATGTTGCAGCGTAAACTTCATGCCTTCTCCTCCTTCTCTTCCTTTTTCTTGATGGTAAAATCGATGGGGTTGTCCACCAGCTCGTCGGTCAGGGCCAGGGCAAAGACCTCCTTCACATCCTTGACGTAGTGGAACGTCATGCCCTTGACATACTCCTTCTTGATTTCCTCGATGTCTTTGAGGTTCTCTTCGCAGAGGATGATTTCGGTGATTCCGGCACGCTTGGCAGCCAGGATTTTCTCGCGGATACCGCCCACGGGGAGCACCTTGCCACGCAGGGTGATTTCACCCGTCATGGCTATACCAGCCTTCACCTTGCGTTGCGTCAAGGCCGAAGCCAGCGACGTGGCCATGGTGATGCCAGCCGAAGGACCGTCCTTGGGTATGGCTCCCTCGGGCACGTGGACGTGGATGTGCCAATGCTCGAAAATCTCCTCGTCGATAGAGAGCAGTTGGGTGTGGGCCTTGATGTACTCCAGGGCCAGCATGGCCGACTCCTTCATCACATCGCCCAGGTTACCGGTCAGTGTGAGCTGACCACCCTTGCCGTGGCTCAAGCTGGTCTCTACAAAGAGAATCTCACC
>JBJEKS010000324.1:0-3993 GCA_051878755.1 Bacteroides sp.
AGCTTACAGCTCGTAGCTCGTAGCTCGTAACTTGTAACTAAAAATAATGAATTGGATGATTAAAAGCCTCGGGACCTTACTGCTGACTGCACTGCTCGTCCCGGTTTCTGCACAAGAAAAGTTTGTCCCGCTGAAGTATGGAGATATGGAACAGTGGGTGGTACGTACCATACATGAATCAGGCGTTATCGGAGGAAATGACAAGACCCTCTACGAAATCGGACCCAACCAATCCATCCTTAGCAACGAGCCCTACACCAACCTGGGCGGTTCGCCCTGGGGAACGTCGAATGTCCTGGCCAAGGTGATGGGCATCGTGAAGACCAACAATACGGTCTATCGCGACAAACGGGCCGACGGTGGCTTCTGCTGCCGCATGGAGACCCATATCGAAAAGGTGAAGGTGCTGGGCATGATGAACATCAGTGTGCTGGCTGCCGGCTCCATCTTCCTGGGTGACATGAAGGAGCCCATCACGGGAACCAAGGAGGGCGTGCAAGCCATGAACTGGGGCATTCCCTTCACAGAGCGTCCCTACGCCCTGCGCTACGACTACTGCGTGCGCAGCAGTGGCGAACCGAGCCGTATCAAGCTGACCGGATTCAGCAAACGGGGCGTGGTAAGCGGACCGGACAAGGCCATCACCGTCTGCCTGCTGCAGAAACGCAGCGAGGATGCGCAAGGCAACATCACGGCTTGGCGCGTGGGAACGATGGTTGTGACCTACGAGAAATCAACCAACGGTTGGGTGAACAAAGCCTCCTACCCCATACTCTACGGTAACATCACCAACCGACCTGACTACGATGATGAGCTGATGGGCCTCCGCCAGACGGACTATGCCCGCAACAGCAAGGGCGAGATGGTGCCCGTCAAGGAGGTGGGATGGGCACGCGCAAACGAGACTCCAACCCACCTGCTGCTGCAGTTCTCCTCCAGTCATGGAGGTGCATACATCGGCACACCAGGTAACACATTCTGGGTGGACAACGTGGGCGTGGTCATGAAATAAACCGTGATGAATAATCCCAAAATAGATGTATGATGAGCATGAAAAAATACATTCTACTCACTTCCCTCGGACTGCTGCTGAGCGCATCCCTCGTAAAAGCGCAAGAAGATGATTCTAAGCAATCTGAACAAGCTTCTTCAACTATTGCTTCAGATACATTAAAACACAAAGGATGGTTTAACCGCTTCCTGGACTACTTCAACGATGCCAACAAAGAGAAACCCCAGCGCAAGTTTGACTTCAGCATCATAGGTGGTCCGCACTACAGTACCGACACCAAGCTGGGTATCGGCCTGGTGGCCGCCGGGCTCTACCGCACCAACCCCACCGACTCACTCCTCCCCCCCTCCAATGTCTCCCTCTTCGGCGACTTCTCATCCGTAGGGTTCTACCTGCTCGGCATCCGCGGCACACACCTCTTCCCCCACGACCGCTACCGGCTGGATTATACGCTCTATGGCTTCTACTTCCCCAGCAAGGTGTGGGGCATTGGCTATGACGAGGGCAACCTGGATGCCAACGAGTCGGAACTGAAGCGATGGCAGGCACGCATCAAGGTGGACTTCCTGATTCGCGCAGCAAAACATTTCTACGTGGGACCATCGGCCTCCTTCGACTTCGTGCAGGCCAAGGAGGTGGAGCGCCCCGAACTGCTCCGCGGCATGGACCGACGCACCACGAACTTCGGCGTAGGCCTCACCATGGTCTATGACTCGCGCGACGTCATGACCAACCCCCACCGTGGGCTGTACGCCTCGCTGAGCCAAAACTTCCGCCCTGCCTTCCTGGGCAATGACTACGCCTTCAGCACCACCGACTGGCGCTTCAATACGTACAATCGAGTATGGAAAGGGGGATTGATAGCCACCGACTTCCGGGGCACCCTCAACTTCGGTGACCCCTCTTGGGGAATGATGGCCCTGCTGGGCAGTTCGAACACCATGCGAGGTTACTACGAGGGACGCTACCGCGACAAGCACAAGATGGAGGGCACCGTGGAGCTGCGCCAGCATGTGTGGAAACGCAACGGCATCGTAGTATGGGCCGGAGCAGGTACCGTTTTCCCCAAGTTCAGTGCCCTGCGATTCAATAAAATCCTCCCCAACTACGGTTTCGGCTACCGATGGGAGTTCAAGAAGGATGTCAACGTGCGCCTGGACTATGGCTTCGGCAAGAACGGACAATCGGGCTTCCTCTTCAACATCAACGAAGCCTTCTGATGCCCTCCCTCTCCCCAATGCATGCGCTATATGAAATGGATAACGAATTGAATATGATATTATAACAATGAACCATAATAACCCACTCAACCGCTTGGTTGCGACCGGCTGCCGCCCCAAGTTCCTTTACTTCTATTACCTCATCGCCCTGATGCTGCCCAATATCGGCCTGTCGATCACCGAGCCCATGGGCATCCTGGCCCGCATCAGCAACCTGCTGCTACCGGCCGGCCTCTACATGCTGCTGCTCACACTCAGCCGCAAGCCGGGTAAGATGATCTGGATTCTCTTCCCCCTCGTCTTCTTCGCCGCCTTCCAGCTGGTGCTGCTCTACCTCTTCGGCCAATCGGTCATTGCGGTCGATATGTTCCTCAACGTGGTCACCACCAATCCGGGTGAAGCCATCGAACTGCTTGACAACCTGATACCCGGAGTGGCCGGTGTCTTCATCGTCTATCTTCCCGCACTTATCCTGGGCCTCTGCTCGCTGCGCATGAGTCAACCATTGGAACAGCGCTTCATAACGCAGGCAAGAAAGTGGTCGGTGGGGGTGCTGGGTACCGGGGTGATCGCTCTTGGCCTCACCTATCTTATGGATTCCAATTACACGGCCCGTAAGGAACTCTATCCACTCAACGCCAGCTACAACCTCTACCTGGCCATCGAACGGGCGAACAAGCAAATCCACTATGCCGAGACCTCGCGCGACTTCCGCTTCCGGGCCACCGCTACGCATACCTCTCCCCGTGAGACGTACGTGCTCGTGATTGGCGAAACAGCCCGCGCCTGCAACTTCAGCCTCTACGGCTACGAGCGCGACACCAACCCACAGCTGACCTTGGTGGATGGGCTCTTCACCTTCCGCGATGCCTTGACGCAATCCAACACCACCCACAAGAGTGTGCCCATGCTGCTTTCAGGGGCCTCGGCGGAGGAGTTCGACCGCATCTATCAGGAAAAGAGCTTGATTACAGCGTTCCGCGAAGCGGGATTCCATACCCTCTTCCTCTCCAACCAACGCCCCAACCACTCATTCATCGACTTCTTTGGCATGGAGGCAGACGAGTACCACTTCCTGCAAGAGGAGCAACCAGGTGAGGAGATTCCATCTGATGCCGACCTGCTCAAGGGGGTGCAGCAAGCGCTGAGCCAAGAGTATGACAAGCTGCTCATCGTGCTCCACGCCTACGGCTCGCACTTCAACTACCGCGAACGCTATCCGCGCTCGATGGCTTTCTTCACCCCGGACGACCAGACGGATGCCAAATTCAAGAACCGTGCTTCGCTCGTCAACGCCTACGACAACTCCCTCCGCTTCACCGATGCCATCTTGGGAGAACTCACCACGCTGCTCAAAGCGCATGGTGGCACCACTGCCTGGATCTACACCTCCGACCATGGGGAAGACCTCTTCGACGACAGCCGCCGCTGCTTCCTCCACGCCTCGCCCGTACCCACCTACTATCAAATACATGTGCCGCTCTGGATTTGGCTCTCTAGCGACTACCGCACGCAGCATGCGGCAAAGGTGGAGGCGCTAGCCGCTCATACGGGACAACCGGTGTCAACCAGTCTCTCCCTGTTTCATACCCTGCTGCAGCTCGGTGGACTCTCCACCCCCATGCTGACTGATAGTCTCTCCCTCTGCTCTCCAAATTACCATCCCATGCCGCGCTACTACCTCGACGACCACAACCGCCCTGTGCCGCTGCACGAACTGGGCTTAACCGACGAGGATGTGGAGCAATTCCATCATCACGG
>JBJEKS010000324.1:4093-6404 GCA_051878755.1 Bacteroides sp.
AGCTCCGTTTCACAACGCAACTACCCCTGCAAACTTAAAACAACCAACAAAAGAAATAGATTATTCTTCTATCTATATAATATTCAAGTATTTATACTATCTAACAAAGAGCAACTCGCGATATTTCGGGAGTGTCCACATCTGGTTATCGACAATCAGTTCGAGCTTGTCGATGTGGTAGCGGATTTCCTCCATGGCGGGCACGATGGTATCGTGGTAGGCAATGGCCTTCTCGCGCTCGGACTCAATCTTGTTGGCCACCTTACGAGCCTCAATCATGGCATCCACATGCTACTTGATGAAGGCGGTGCGGTCAGCAATCTCCTCAATCAGCTCCAGGTTCTTGGACGAGAGCTTGTCTGCCTTCTCAGCTGGGAAGAGTCCCTTCATCTTATAGACGTTGTCAATCAGCTCCGACTGGTACTGCGTGGCCACGGGGATGATATGGTTCATGGCCAGGTCGCCCAGTACACGGGCCTCAATCTGAATCTTCTTGGTGTACATCTCCCACTTCACTTCGTTGCGGGCCTCCAGCTCCTTCTGGGTCATGACACCCGTCTTTTCAAACATAGCGATGCTGTCGGCCTTGAGGTAGTTGTCGAAGATGACGGGCACGCTCGTCTCGCAATCCAATCCGCGACGTGCAGCCTCGGCTTTCCACTCCTCACTGTAGCCGTTGCCGTCAAAGTGGATGGGCTTGCAGATCTTGATGTACTTGCGGATGACGTCGAGCAGGGCGGTAATCTTGGGCTCACCCTTTTCGATGAGGGCATCCACCTCCTGCTTGAACTCAGCCAGCTGTTCGGCCAGGGCAGCGTTGAGGGCTATCATGGCGCTGGCACAGTTGGCCTCGCTACCTACGGCACGGAACTCGAAGCGGTTGCCCGTGAAGGCGAAGGGGCTGGTGCGGTTGCGGTCGGTATTGTCAATCATCAGCTCAGGAACCTGCGGGATGTCGAGCTTCATGCCCTGCTTGCCGCTCAGGGCAATCAGTTCATCGGTCGTATTCTCCTCGATGTGGCTGAGCACCTGGCTAAGCTGCTTGCCCAGGAAAGAAGAGATGATGGCAGGGGGTGCCTCGTTGGCGCCCAGACGGTGAGCATTGGTAGCGCTGGAGATAGAGGCCTTCAGCAGACCGTTGTGGCGATAGACGGCCATCAGGGTGTTGACCACGAAGGTGATGAAGCGGAGGTTCTCCTCGGGTGTCTTACCCGGAGCATGCAGCAGCACACCGGTGTCAGTACCCAGCGACCAGTTGTTGTGCTTACCGCTACCGTTCACGCCCTTGAAGGGTTTCTCATGGAGCAGTACGCGGAAACCGTGGTTACGGGCCACCTTACGCATCAAAGCCATGATAAGCATGTTGTGGTCAACAGCCAGGTTGCACTCCTCGAAGATAGGAGCCAGCTCAAACTGGTTGGGAGCTACCTCATTGTGGCGTGTCTTGACGGGAATACCCAGCTTGAGGGCTTCGATTTCCAAATCCTTCATGAAGGCAGCTACACGGGGAGGAATAGCACCGAAATAGTGGTCCTCCAGCTGCTGGTTCTTGGCCGAATCGTGACCCGTGAGGGTACGACCCGTCATCAACAGGTCAGGACGGGCAGCATAGAGCCCCTCATCCACCAGGAAGTACTCTTGTTCCCAACCCAGGTAGGCAAAGACCTTCTTCACCTCAGGGTCGAAGTAGTGGCAGACATCCACGGCTGCCTTATCTACCGCACGCAGAGCCTTGAGCAGCGGAGCCTTGTAGTCGAGCGACTCACCGGTATAGGCCACGAAGATGGTGGGGATGCAAAGCGTGTCATCTACAATGAATGCGGGTGACGAGGGATCCCAAGCAGAGTAACCACGGGCCTCGAAGGTGTTGCGGATACCGCCGTTGGGGAAGCTGGAGGCATCAGGCTCCTGCTGTACGAGCAGCTTGCCTGTAAACTCTTCCATCATGCCTCCCTTGCCATCGTGCTCCACGAAGGCATCGTGCTTCTCGGCCGTTCCTTCGGTCAAGGGATGGAACCAGTGGGTATAGTGTGTGGCGCCCATTTCGGTAGCCCATTTCTTCATGCCGGCAGCCACCTCATCAGCTATGCTGCGGTCCAGGGGAGCTCCGTTGTCGATGACATCAATCAGCTTGGCATAGACCTTGCTGGGCAGGTAGCGGAACATCTTCTCCTTGTTGAACACATACTTGGCAAAGTATTCCGAAGGACGTTCCTTCGGCACTTGTACCTCCACGGCGCGCTTCTTGAACGCCGTTTCTACAACTCTGAATCTTAATTTTGACATAATGTTTTGAGTTTATGAGTTTGTT
>JBJEKS010000325.1:0-6377 GCA_051878755.1 Bacteroides sp.
GCTCTGTTTATTTTTGGTTACCTTTTTCTTTTTACGGGGGACAAAGATAAGACATTCCGGTGAGATTTCAAAGTGTTTTGAGGGATTTTTAGGGTTTGCCCACCCTCGGTGCATCAAAATGCAAGAAGAGAGTTTGTCGTTTATTCCGGGTCGTGACCTCGTTCATCCTCCGTTAGCTCTTCGATAGAAGCCGCTTCCACAACGGAGAGAAAGCGAACCTAAAGCGAACCTGTAACGGACTTCTAACGGAAAAAAAGCGGAAAAATAACGGAAACCGAACGGAGAGCGATACGGGACATGACCATCGCAACGGGAAATGCCCATTGAAACAACCCCACTCATATAATCCCCAAAATAGACCGCATAACTTAAAATGTATGTTAAAATCTAATTTTTATCCTCAGAAAATTGGTTCGTATCGAAACAAGCCCTATTTTTGCCGACAGTTTGCACTAAATTTATTAAAACAGTACGCTTCCCAAAAAGATGCGGAAATGATAGAAGGTTTTAGACATATTAAGATTAGGGGGGGGGATTCACATTATTTTGCACAGTTATCCTCCTGTTCCTGACAGCTGCTGCACAGGCTCAGAATGCCAAAGCGAAGGTTGAGAACCAAGAGCTCACCTCAAAACAACGCTGGGGCTTCAAGACCAACGCAGTGGACTGGCTCCTTACTATCCCCAACATCGGCATTGAGTACGACCTGGGCAAAGACACCCGCAGCAAGCACACGCTCAACGCCAACCTCAAGTGGAACTGGAACACCAGCCATAAGTACCTGCCCGCCTCCGTCTTCAACATCTTCGATGCCCGCATGGAGTGGCGACAGTACTTCCGCACCCGCCAGCAGAACGGCGAGAAAATCACCCTCAAGAAGAACGGTTTCAAGGAGTACCTCCGCAACCGCCTCTTCACCACCAAGCGCTACCAGCCGCGCGACTACCGCGCCTACTACTGGGGCGTCTATGCCAACTACGCCACCTACTCCATCAAGCTCGGTAAGCAGGGCAAGCAGGGCAGCGCCTTTGGTGCCGGCCTCGCCCTGGGCTACACCATGCCCCTCTACGGCTATGGCGACAGCGACGACAAGCGCCGCTTCATCGACCTGGAGCTGGGCGGCTCTATCGGCCTGCTCTACACCAAGTACGATGTCTTCGAGTACGATGGCGAGAGCAACTGCTATCCTATTATAGAGGAAAAGTGCAAGGCGGGCCACGTGGTCCCCTTCCCTGTGGTGACCGATGTGCGCGTGGCCTTTGTCTATCGCTTCATCTCGGTGAAGAGCAAGTACCTACAGACCATCGACGGCAAGCGCCGCTTCGACATCAAGGAGGCCAAGCGCAACGCCCTCAACGAGAAAATCAACTTGATGCGCGTCCGCTTCGACTCGCTGCAGAGCGCCTTCAAGCGCCGTGGCGAGGAGGTGCCCGACAGCCTCATCCGTCCCGAGGAGCGCAACGAATGGCGTAAGCTGAAGCAGGAACAGCAGCAAGCCGCCGAAAAGGCTGCCGCCGAGTCGCTGCGTAAGCACCTGGCCGACTCACTCGGCATTCAGCTCAGCGACACCCTCACCAAGCAGCAGGAACGCCAGCTGCGCGACGCCGAGGAGGCCTACCGCGATGCCCAGAAAGGCAAGGGTAAAGTCAAAGAAAAGAAAAACAAGGAGATAAACCCCGAAGAGGGCGACGACAGCAAGCAGAAGAAGTCGAAGGCCGACAAGAAGGCTGAGAAGGCCGACAAGAAAGCCGACAAACCCAAGAAGGAGAAGAAGGCAAAGAAGGGCAAAGGCGAGGCCAAGAAGTCCGAAGAACCCATTATTCTCCCCGAGGAACCTGCGGAAAACGGAGAGGAGGAGGAGCCATGAGAGAGATGAACTACATTGCCCGTCAGCTACTGATACTGCTGCTCTGCTGCCTGCCCCTGATGCAGGCCTGCACCACGGTGGACCTCTGCTACGAAGAGGATCACCCCCACCGTGCCATCATCACCGCCCGCTACGACTGGGGCGCTGATGCCGCCGACGCCCCCACCGAAATGAACATCATCGCCAACCGTATCTACAACACCTGGCGCAACCACGGCATTGCCGACACCAAGACGGGCTACTGCTGGCAGGGACAAATCCCCGCCTCCGAGCAGGACTACATCAACCGCCCCACCAACCCCGAACCAGAGCCCGAGCCGGAACCCGAACCCGGTGAAGGAGAAGGCGAAGAGGAAGAAGGCGAAGGCGAAAACAACAACGCCAGCACCCGTGCAGAAGGCGATGAGACCGACACCCCCAGCGACAACGAGGAAGAAGAAGACGCCAACAAGGACCCGAACGGCTTCGACAAGACGAAGCCCTACAAGCTCCGCTCGGGCGAGTTCAACTTCATCACCATCAACGCCTACAAGGGCCTGGTGATTGACAAGCTGCAGGAGTACCTCGACAACCCCGCCAACAACACCGACTCCCTCTTCTTCCACCTGGAGGAGACCCCGCGCGAGGAGTTGGCTGAGCTGGAGGGACTCGACATGCCCGACTTCAACCCCAAGTACCGCTACGTCCACAACCCCGGCCGCCTCTTCTACGGCACCTCCCAGAACATCAAGATTCAGACGGGCGAGGACAAGGAGATTGAGTTCACCCCCACCCCCATCAGCAAGCAGGTGACGGTGAAGTTCAACGTCCGCACCATTGGCGACATCCAGGTGGAGAAGCTCATCGCCGAGATGTCGGGCATCTGCGGCCGCTTCAACATCACGGAGAACTACCTCGACACCACCAACCTCTACCGCCTGCTCTTCATCCCCGAGGAGGAGAGCGTGCAGGATGTCCCCGACGAACCCTCACAGAAGATACGCACCTATACCGCCACGTTCCACATCATGGGCCTCGTGCCGAGCTACCGCAGCACCTACCTCATCGGGCCGGGCATCCTGCAGGTGGCCGTCTATGCCGCCACCGAGGGCAAGCGCCGTATCTTCTATGCCGGAGCCAACCCCCGCAAGGACCTGGTGGAGGCACGCATCCTGCGCGTGGAGGATGGCAAGACCTACCTGCGCGACACCGAGCCAATCACCATCATCCTCAGCGGTGAGCTGGTCATCGATGCCCAGCACATCCTCAACCGCGACGATGGCCGCTTCGACATCTGGTTCAGTTCTGACGAAGAGTTTATCGACGTAGATGTATAACCCTTGAAGACGCTCATATAGACAATAGATATGAAGATCAACGCACTGACATACCCGCTACTGCTTCTCTTGATGCTCCTCTGGGCATCGGGATGCGGCAACCTCTATACCGGCGAAGGGATGGAGCCGCCCATCGTCAACCCCGACCCCACCGACCCCGAGGACCCGGAAGACCCCATGGAGGAGGACCCCTCGAAGACCGAGGAGATGCCCATCATCCTCTCCTTTACCGACCCCAGCTACAACTCGTTCGGCACGCCGAAGACGCGCGGCCTCGGCCCCTTCGAGAACGACCCCAACGACCCCACCGTGGGTAAGGAGGTGTGGGAGAACGCCATCTTCTACGTCTATGCCTTCCGCAGCGACGACCCGCTGATGAGCTACGAGGTGCAGAGCAAGGACGACAAGGAGACCTGCCTCATCGACGGCAGCTCCGAGAGCGAGCCCGCCACCTACAACGGCCAGTACCACGGCCGCAAGATGACGCTCAACAAGGACGATGCCAGCGCCATCTTCAACTGGAAGGACTCCAAGCAGAACGTCCCCTACTACAGTTCGCTCAACCAGACGCGCAAGTTCAACTTCTTCGCCTACTACCTCGACGATGCCGAGGTGACGGGCATGACGCGCAACCTGGATGGCATCTACATCGACTTCAAGATCAACGGCACGCAGGACGTGCTCTGCGCCGCCGCCCGCTTCACGCAGGAGCAGGAGGAGAACGCCTCGAAGGTGCAGAACGCCAGCGAGCGGCAGAACTTGCAGAACTACCGCTACAGCACCTACACGGGCCACCGCAACTACATGCCCGTCTTCACCTTCCCCCACAACATGACCCTGCTCTGCGTGCAGGCCTACGGCGGTGAGCTGGCCGCCGACAGCATCTTCATCGAGGGCGTAGAGGTGGTGACAAAGTACAAAGGCCGCCTCACCGCCGCCGCCAAAGACACCACCAAGGTTGGCATCACCTTTGCCGACGAGACCACCAAGCTCCCCCTCCTGGAGAAGGATGGCACGATAATGAAAGAGGACACCATCCACTTTGACGACAGCGACTACCTCTGCGATGCCGAGGGCAACGTCATCCGCGACGAAAACAAAAACCCCGTAGGCCTCAACCCCGCCAAGGGTGTCTATGACCGCAAGCCCACCCCCCTGGGCGGAGGCAAGATGCTCACCGTGCCGGCAGAGATGTACGAGGTCTATTTCCACCTCCGTCAGCACTATACCGACGGCCGCAACCCCGAGCGCTACACCGCCTACTACCCCGTGCGGGTAGCGGGAGGTTTCCAACCCGGCACTAAATACACCCTCCGCGTAGCGGTCTATGGCTTGCAGAAGATTGAAATCAAAGTAATCATCACGGGTTGGGCCGATGGAGGTAATGTTGACTATGATGAGGATAAAGAAAACGATAGATATAATTAAACGAACGATAATAACAAATTAAACAACAATTTATTAACTTTTTAATTTACGCGATTATGAAAAAGCAATTTTTCTATGCAGCATTAGCCATCGGAATGATGAGCAGCTGTTCGAGCAACGACCTCCCGGGCAACCAAGCTCCCGAGGAACAACTTCCCGAAGAGGAAAGAGTAGCCATTGAACTGGGTATCAGTTCTCCCAATGCAAAGATTGAAGCTTCTACCAGAGGTACAGGTGCTGTGGGTAGTTCAAAGGAAGATCAAAACAAATGGAGTGGTCAAGAACTTAAAATTTGGATGATAGATAAAACAAAAAATCATGCAAAAGATGGTGAAGGTAACATTATCCTGGATGGGCTAAAATTCATAGCACCAAACGATGCTAATACGGGTGCAATTGGCATGTATGAATTTTATAACAATACAACAGACTATAAGCAGATTTATAAATATTACCCACAAACTGGTAAATATTCATTCTACGGTTATTATGTTGATGACTTGACTGGAGCAAGTGTTGAAGAGACTGTAGATGGTACTAATGGAACCTTAAAAGTCATCATTGACGGAACACAAGACATTCTTACAGCTCAAACTGCTCCTTTTGGAGAGAGCCAAGCGACATCTGCTTATAAGAATCAGGATATTTTTGAGCCAGGGACAACAACTCCTAGCACATGGAGTGACATTCAGTCAAAATCATTTAGTGCTTGGTCTGCTCGACGTAACTTAGTTCCCATTTTGAATTTCGAACATAAATTATCCCGTTTCCGCTTCTATGTTAAAGCAGGTGAGGCAGCAGCAGCTAATTATGAAAAGAAGGCAGACGATTCTTGGGGTCCTAAGGATAAACAACCAGTTGGAGGAACTGATGAAGAAATGGGTGTATTTATCACGAGTCTAATAACTGATCCTTTAACAACAGAATTCACGGTTGATTTATTTGGAGATGGTATGCCAACAACAGCTGGAAGTACACAAAAGGAATATATTTTAAAATCTTATGAAGGCAAAAATGCTGTAGAAGGCACAGGGCCTGATGGAACTGGAACAGGTAATTTCTTAAAGAAACCGGTTGCACCGAAATATTTTGGTACGAATGCTACTGACAATCACATTCCTGCAGATGAGGAATCAACTTATGTTGGAGATTTAATGATTTATCCTAAAGATCTTTCTGCGATAAATGTACACCTTACCCTTTCTCAGGTTGTCAAAAAAAGCACGACAGTTAATGGTGAAATAACAACGGATGAATATCAAAAGTTGAATAACAACGATGACCCTATTGATTTCACAATTAATGCAAGTGAAATCATAACATCAGGTGAATCTCTTACTTCGTTTAAAGAAGGTGAGCAATATGATATAACTATAATAGTATATGGTTATCAAGAAATCAAAGTATCAGCCTCTCTCTCAGCTTGGAAAGACGGAGGCCATAATGAATATAATCCCAGTGATGATTATACTGAGTAAAACAAGCTTGATACAAATTTAATTTTCTCCTCTACCGCGTAAATGCGGTAGAGGAGTATATAAAAGAGAATCAATACAATCCTTTAAGTTAGATTTACTCATGAACAAACTCATATACCTCGCATTAGCCGCAGCATGCTTCAGCATGGCAGGTTGCAGCAACGACGACGCACCAAACGTTGACCGTACGACAGACGACGATTGGATTTCGGAAGACGGTCGCGTAGTCATCCAATTAGAGTCTGCTGAATTAATATTCGGCCAAAGCCATAGGGTAGCAGACATTGC
>JBJEKS010000326.1:0-36137 GCA_051878755.1 Bacteroides sp.
TACTCAAAGTCCGACACGCCGTAAGGCAGTTGCTTGATTGTGCTCATACTTTCCATTATTAAGTTCCACATTGTCTCCTTGGGTGCAAATATAGCGATAATCTGTGATATGCGATACTTTTTTGAAGAAGATTCATTGTCTAGTGCCACTTTTCGTCTGATAGCCCTATTTGTATTGGGTACTGCATAAAGGGTAAAATTGCTAGACAATCATAGGCTCTTCGCTGATTCTTATGAAAGCTGGGCGTAAACGGGAGAAGGGGATGTGTATTCTTTGTCGTTGCTCTTCTCGTCCTCTAGGGCAGGTCTAGGGTGACGCTAATGCAACCCTATCTTAGACCTACTTTAGAGGAACAGTAGGGCTATGATAGGGTTGCATCAGCACAAGCAGATGGGTAAAACGGCTCATGCTTTAAGGTAAAAATTCGCAACGATAAAAATGGATAATCCTCTGCTTCTAGCTTCGCTTCAGCACGATGAGTGTTACGGCAGTGAGGATAAGCAGGATGCCGCAGCCTATCGGGAGGCTGAACTGTTCGCCGAAGAGGAGGATGCCAACGCTGACGGCTGTGAGCGGTTCGAGGGCGCCCATCACGCTGGTCAGGGTGCTGCCTATGCGACGGATGGCCCAGATGAGGGAGATGTTGCTCACCATGGTGGACACCAGGGCCAGGAGCAGGAGGTTGACCCAGGTCGGGACATCGGGCACGGATTGCAGGCCTACGCCGCAGAGGGTGGTGCCGCCGAGCAGGAGCAGCGTGCCCAGCAGGAAGACCCAGAAGGTGAGCTTGAGGCCGCGCAGCTCGAGCTGTTTGAATTGGCTCACGAGGACGAGATAGACCGCATAGCAGAGGCCGGAAGCCAGCACGATGAGCAGTCCGTCCAGGGGAAGCGAAGAGCCTCCGTCGGTGTGTGCGCCTCCGCTGCTGAGCAGCCATACGCCACAGACGGAGAGCAGTACGGCCAGGTGTCGCCACCAGGAGGCACGCTCGTGGCAGAAGGTCATCATGAGCAGCGTGGTGAGCACGGGGTAGGTGAAGTGGATGGTGGTGGCCACCCCGCTGGCCATGAAGCGATAGCCCCAGAAGAGGAGCAGGGCCGAGCCGTCGTAGAGTGCCGCCAGCAGGAGCAGGGGGAGGAGCTCACAGCGCTTGATGCGCAGCGACTGGTGGTTGACCAGCAGCAGGATGCAAAGCATGAGGGTGGCCAGGGCGAAACGGTACATCAGGATAGACCAGAAGTCCATGCCTGCCTCCATGGCGGGCAGGGTGAAGAGGGGGATGAGTCCGAAGCTGGCAGAGGAGAGCATCCCGTAGAGGAAGCCGCTGGCCTGCTGTAGGTTATTGCGGTAAATCATTCGCGCTTGCGAGGCTTAGTAGTTCTCCACGTTGGCCAGGTTCCACATATTGAGGAAGGCGGCGCGGGAGATGTCGGTAGTCTTCTCGTAGTTGATTTTGGGGGCTTCGTCGCCGGGCTGGTGGTAGTCGGGATGGCCGTCGGTGTGGTACCAGATGATGGGGATGCCCTTCCGGGCGAACGAGCCGTTGTCGCTGCCGCCCACGGGGTTGTACCAGGCGTTGTAGAAGGGGTCCAGCTGGAGGCCGTAGCGCGCGATGTCCTCCTTGAGCCAGTCGCCGAAGGCGGGATGCGATGCGGTATAGAAATAGACCACATGCTGCGGGTTCTCCGGCTTGTTGTTGCGGCCTATCATGTCGAAGTTGAGGTAGCCCTTCACCTGGCTGATGAAGGGGCAGCTCTGCGTGAAGTGCCTCGAGCCGAGCAGGCCCAGCTCCTCACCGTCCCAGAAGGCGAAGATGACGTTGCGCTCGGGCACGTCGCCCGATTCGGTAAAGGCCCGGGCTATCTGCAGCACGGCGCTCACGCCCGAGGCGTTGTCGTCGGCGCCGTTGTAGATCTGGTCGCCCTCCAGCTCGGGGTCGCAGCCCAGGTGGTCGAAGTGTGCCCCCACGATGACGTACTCATCGCTCCGCTTGCCGGGAATCATGCCCAGGATATTGACCAGGCTCAGCTTGCGGTGGGTCATCTGCCGGAGCTTGGCTATCGAGTCGGGCTCCACGTAGTAGGGCTTGCGCTTCTGCCACTCCATGCTGTAGGCCTCGAAGGGGTGCTCGTAGTCGTCGCCCAGCGGAGCGATGCCCCACTGGCGGAGCAGCGACTTGATGTACTGGGCCGCTATCTTCGAGTCGCGGGTGCCGGCCTTGCGCCCCCTGAGCTCGTCGCTGGCCAGGAAGCCGATGTGGGCTTTGGCCGTCTCGATGGTGATGGTCTGCAGGGCCCGCTCCTTGGCTGCCAGTCGTCTGGCTTCGGGGTCTTTCTTTCTTGATGCTGCTGTGGATGCTGATGCTGCTGATGTGGAGGCTACGGCTGCTGAGGCCATGACGGCTAGCAGGAGGGTTGTGGCGAAGAGTGTTTTTGCTATCTGTTTCATACGTATCTGTTTGAGGAAGCATCGGCCGTGGGGCGTCTGCTTGGGGTTAGCTGTCGGCAAAGGTAGGGCAAAATCGGGAGAAATACAAACGGTAAGTTCACTTTTTCATCCCATGATGAGAAATCGGTGATGAAAACGCACCCTCTATTTTGCATAATCAAAATAATGCCCTATCTTTGTCGGCACGAATCTTTCGTTAGTTCCTGATTATTCGCATTTATCCGCAATTGACTTTGTAGCGATGACGACATTTGCCCCCTTTGCACGGCCTCTGTATGTGATGGCCAAACCCGTAGGCTCGGTCTGTAACCTGGCCTGCACCTACTGTTATTACCTCGAAAAGAGTCACCTCTACCGGCAGGAGGAGCCTTCCGGACGCTTCACGATGAGCGACGAGCTGCTGGAGCGATTCATCCGGGAGTACATCGAGTCGCAGACTATGCCGCAGGTGCTCTTCACCTGGCACGGCGGTGAGACGCTGATGAGGCCCCTGGCCTTCTACAAGCGCGTGGTGGAGCTGCAGCAGAAGTATGCCCGCGGCCGCACCATCGACAATGCCATCCAGACCAACGGCACGCTGCTCACCGACGAGTGGTGCCGCTTCTTCCGCGAGCACAACTGGCTGGTGGGGGTCTCTATCGACGGGCCGCAGGAGTTCCACGACGAATACCGCCGCAACAGGCAGGGGATGCCCTCGTTCCAGAAGGTGATGCGCGGCATCACGCTGCTCAACAAGCACGGCGTGGAGTGGAACGCCCTGGCCGTGGTCAACGACTTCAATGCCGACTATCCGCTCGACTTCTACCGCTTCTTCAAGGAGATAGGGTGCCACTACATCCAGTTCACCCCCATCGTGGAGCGCATCCTGCCCCATGCCGACGGTCGTCACCTGGCCTGTCCGGCCGACGAGGAGGAGATTCCCCTGGCCGACTTCTCGGTTACCCCAGAGCAGTGGGGCGAGTTCCTCTGCACCCTCTTCGACGAGTGGGTGCGTCACGACGTGGGCGACTACTTCATCCAGCTCTTCGACTCCACCCTGGCCAACTGGGTGGGCCAGCAGCCCGGGGTGTGCACCCTGGCCAAGACCTGTGGCCATGCCGGCGTGATGGAGTACAACGGCGACGTCTATTCCTGCGACCACTTCGTCTTCCCCGAGTACAAGCTGGGCAATATCCGCACGCAGACCCTGACGGAGATGATGTACAGCGAGCGGCAGCAGCGGTTTGGCGCCATGAAGCTCGACGGACTGCCCACGCAGTGCCGCGAGTGCGAGTACCTCTTCGCCTGCAACGGCGAGTGCCCCAAGAACCGCTTCTGCCGCACCGCCACGGGCGAGCCCGGGCTCAACTACCTCTGTGTGGGCTATCGCCGCTTCTTTGCCCACGTGGCCCCCTACATGGACTTCATGAAGCGCGAGCTGCAGGCCCAGCGCCCCCCTGCCAACGTGATGCAGCTCTTCAAGGAGAAGGACGCACTATGAAATAAGAGGATGAACGCATATCACATTAAAAATACGCTTATCACATTAAATAAACAGATACAATGAACACCAAGACACACTACGTAGCCTCCTCGCAGCGCTACGACAGCGGCATGATTTACGACCGCTGCGGACGGAGCGGCGTGCTGCTCCCCAAGATCAGCCTCGGCTTCTGGCATAACTTCGGCGGGGTGGACCCCTTCGAGCGGAGCCGCGCCATCGTGCGCCACGCCTTCGACTGCGGCATCACCCACCTCGACCTGGCCAACAACTACGGCCCTCCCTACGGCACCGCCGAGGAGAACTTCGGACGGCTCATGAAGGAGGATTTCGCCCCCTATCGCGACGAGCTCTTCATCAGCACCAAGGCGGGCTACGACATGTGGCCCGGTCCCTACGGCAACTGGGGATCGCGCAAGTACCTCATCTCCAGCCTCGACCAGAGCCTCCGGCGGATGAACCTGGAGTATGTCGATCTCTTCTACAGCCACCGCTTCGACCCCTCTACGCCCATTGAGGAGACGCTGCAGGCTATGGTCGATATCGTGCGTCAGGGCAAGGCGCTCTACCTGGGCATTTCGCGCTGGCCCCTGGAGGCCACCCGCCGTGCCATCGACTACCTGGCTGCGCGCGACACCCCCCTGCTCATCTACCAGGGCCGCCTCAACCTCCTCGACCGCGAGCCTGAGGAGAGCGGCATCCTGCAGCTCTGCCGCGAGCGGGGCGTGGGCTTCATCTCCTTCTCACCCCTGGCCCAGGGGCTGCTCACCGGCCGCTACCTGCAGGGCATACCCCAGGACAGCCGCATGGCCACGAAGCCCTGCCTGCCCCCCGAGCGCCTCACGCCCGAGCTGCTGCAGCAGCTCGGGCAGTGGAACGCCGAGGCGCAGGCCGCGGGGATGACCCTGGCGCAGAAGGCCCTGCACTGGGTGCTCAGCCATCCGCAGGTCACCTCCGTCATCATCGGAGCCAGCAGCACGGCCCAGCTCGACGATAACCTCGGCACACTGCGGCGGCTGTAGCAATATCTATCACCTTCACCGCGCCCGCTTCACGGAGTTGCCGTAGCAGACAATCACCACGAAGCAGATGAGCGGCAGCACGAACGATACGTTCACCGCGGGCATACCGAAGAGCTCGTGGCAGTCGATGATGGAGGCCTGCAGCGGAGGCAGGATGCTGCCACCCAGGATGGCCATGATCAGGCCGGCGGCACCAAACTTGGCATCGTCGCCCAGCCCATGCAGTGCAATGCCGTAGATGGTGGGGAACATCAGCGACATGCAGGCCGACACACCCACCAGGCAGTACATGCCCCACATGTTCTGACAGAAGATGACGCCACACGTCAGCACCACCGCAGCGCAGGCCAGCGTCATCAGCAGACGGCCCGGGCAGAAGTAGCGCAGCAGGAACGTGCAGACGAAGCGGCTGCAGCAGAAGATGATCATCGCCACGATGTTATACTGCTGCGACAGCACCTCGGCCGCCTGCTCCTCCATGCCCTGACTCATGAAGAGCCGCGTGCCGTACTGGATGACGAACGTCCAGCACATGATCTGCGCACCCACGTAGAAGAACTGCGCCACCACGCCGTAGCGGTAGCGGTGCAGCGCGAAGATGCGCTTGAGCGTGGGCAGGAAGTTGATGGAGTGGCTCTTGTCGGCGTTGCGCGGCATGGGCGTGAGGCGGATGACCAGGAGCATCAGCAGGATGACCACGCCGATGACCAGGTAGGGACCGATGAGCACGCCCAGGTCCGACTGCTTCACGGCCTCAAACTCCTCGGCCGAGAGCTGCGCCCGCTCCGCTGTGCCCAGCGGGTTGAGGCGGTTCTGGATGAAGTTCATGGCCACGAACATGCCCATCAGCGACCCGATGGGGTTGAAGGCCTGCGCCAGGTTGAGGCGGCGCGTGGCCGTCTCGTCGTCGCCCATCGAGAGGATGTAGGGGTTGCAGCTCGTCTCCAGGAAGGAGAGGCCGCAGGTCATGATGAAGTAGGCCACGAGGAAGGGGTAGTACTCGCCCGTGTATTTGGCGGGGAAGAAGGCCAGCGCCCCCAGGGCATACATGCCCAGCCCCATCAGCACGCCCGCCTTGTAGCTGAAGCGGCGGATGAACATGGCGGCAGGGAAGGCCATGGCGAAGTAACCCCCGTAGAAGGCCACCTGCACCATGGCGCCGTCGGTGACGCTCATGCGGAATATCTTCGAGAAGGCCTTCACCATGGGGTTGGTGATGTCGTTGGCAAAGCCCCACAGCGCGAAGCAGGAGGTTATCAGGATGAAGGGTACAAGGTAGGAGGTTCCCTCCTTACTCAGTATGGATTGTTTCATGATACAGATTTATTTATAAAATAAGGTAGGGGCAGGCACACAGGTCTGCCCCTACGAATGGTTGTTTTACAGCTGTGCCTGCTGGCAGCAGATGCTCAGGGCCTGCTGCTGGCAGAGGATATTGCCGATGGCAGTGGCCTCCACGGGACCAGCCTCCACGGGAAGGCCCGTGGCCAGCGAGGTGAGGCGGTTGAGGTAGCCGTTCTGCGAGCCGCCGCCGATGATGCGCAGCCGCTCCACGGGGCGCGGCAACAGGGCGTTGAGCCCCTCGATGGCGCGGCGGTAGCGGTCGGCCAGCGAGCGCAGCACGCACTTCACCATCTCGCCCTGCGTCACGGGCACCTGCTGACCGCTCGTGCGGCAGCAGTCAGCCACGGCCCCGGCCATCGACTGCGGGCTCACCAGGCGCTGGTCATCCACGTCGATGAGCGAATCGATAGCGGCAGCCTCGGCCTCGGCCAGCAGTACGCCGTAGTCGGTGGTCAGCCCCTCCTCCTTCCAGGCGGCCATCAGCCGCTGCAGGATCCAGAGGCCGGTGATGTTCTGCAGGAAGCAGATCTTGCCGTCGGCTCCGCCCTCGTTGGTGAAGCCGCCCAGGCGGGCCTCCTCGCTGAGGATGGGCGTATCGGTCAGCACGCCCAGCAGCGACCAGGTGCCCGAGCTGAGGAAGGCGGTGAGCGCTCCGTCGGCCGCAGGGGGGATGGCATGTACGGCGCTGGCCGTGTCGTGAGAGGCCACGGCCACCACGGGCACCTCATAGTCGATGCCCAGCTCCTGCATCACCTCCGCCTTCAGCACGCCGCGACGCGCACCCGGGCGCACGATGTCGCCGAAGAGGCGGCGCGGCAGGCCCAGCTCCTCGATGAGCCGGAAGTTCCACTCGCCCGTGCGGATATCCATCAGCTCGGAGGTGGAGGCCATGGTATATTCCACGTTGGCCACGCCCGTGAGGAAGAAGCTGAAGAGGTCGGGCATGAAGAGGAGCCTGTCGGCCACCTCCAGCTGCGGGTCCTCCTGCTGCTTCATGCTCAGCAGCTGGAAGAGCGTGTTGATGGGCATAACCTGCGTGCCGCACTCGGCGTAGTGGGCCTGTGCGTCGCGCGTGGCGAAGAACTGCTCGGGCAGGCCGTCGGTGCGGTGGTCGCGGTAGCAGACGGGGTTGCCCAGCAGGCGGCCATGGCGGTCGATGAGGCCGAAGTCCACGCCCCAGGTATCGATGCCGATGCTGCTGATGCGGTAGCCCTTCTCCACGGCGGCCCGTATGCCGCGCTTCATATCCTCGAAGAGCGAGAGGAAGTCCCAGTAGATGCGTCCGCCAAGCTCCACCTGGCGGTTGGGAAACCGGCTGACGGTGTCGAGTTGCAGCGCCCCGGCCTCCCCGGAGCCGGCAATGACTCTGCCACTGCCGCCTCCGAAGTCTATAGCCAGATGTGCTTCTCTCATTTCGTCTTCTTGCCTAAGATGTAGGTCTCCAGGTCGTCAATCTCCTCCTTCGTCAGGGTGGCATACTGTCCGCGCGTCAGGATGGCGATGCGGCAGGCCATCTCGAAGAACATGGCGCGCTCGAAGGCCTGGTTGAAGTCCTTGCCGCACACCACCTGTCCATGCTTGCGCAGCAGGCAGGAGTTGTGTGCCGTGAGGGCCTCCACCACGGCATGAGCCAGCTCGGGCGAGCCCGGGCGGAAGTAGGGGATGACGGGTATCTCGGCACCCACGTGGCAGGGCACTTCGGCCGTCACGTTGAGGTCGGCGGGAATCTCCGTCGAGCAGGCCATGGCCGTGGCGTAGGGCGACTGGAAGTGGAGCACCACGTTCACGTCGGGCCGTGCGCGCAGCACGCCCAGGTGGAATCCGTGCTCCATGGAGGGCTTCACGCCGTTGAGCACCTCGCCCGTAGAGAGGCGGCAGAGGGACACTTTTTCGCGTACCAGGTTGGGCACCCACGAGCCTGTGCCCGAGAGCATCACCACATCCTCCTCTACGCGCCAGGAGATATTACCACTGCTGCAGACCGTCAGCCCCGCATCACCCACGCGGTGCGCCTCGGCCAGGAATTGCTGAAAATATTCTTCAGATATCATAGATTCTAAGCGTTTTAAGAGTTATTTATAAATGGGACCGTAGTTCTGGCAGGCGCGGTAGTCGGCACCCTCCTTATCCATACCGAAGGCGTTCCAGGCGGCGGGACGGAAAATCTTGTCGTCCTCCACGTTGTGCATGCAGACGGGGATGCGCAGGATAGAGGCCATCGTGATGAGGTCCTGGCCGATGTGGCCGAAGCTGATGGCGCCGTGGTTGGCTCCCCAGTTGTTCATCACCGAATAGACATCCTTGAAGGCGGGCTTGTCGCACAGGCGGGGCACGAACCAGGTGGTAGGCCAGGTGCGGTCGGTGCGCTCATCCAGGCGGCGGTGTACCTCGGGATCAATCTCCACCGTCCATCCTTCTGCTATCTGCAGCACGGGGCCGAGTCCCTTCACCAGGTTGAGGCGGCTCATCGTGACGGGCATGCCGCCCTTGGAGAGGAAGTTCGACGAGAAGCCTCCGCCGCGGAAGTAGTCGCGGTTGGCGGGGTACCAGGTGGTGGCGGCCAGGCACTTCTCGGCCTCCTCCTCGCTCACCTCCCAGAAGGGCTTCATGGCGGGACGACCCTCGGCATCGGTCTGCTGACCCGTGCCGTCGAGCGTGGTGGCACCCGAGTTGATGAGGTGGATGATGCCGTTCTTGGCCAGGCCCGTCAGTTCCAGGCCCGTGACGCGCTTCACGGCCTCGGGGCTCCAGTAGGTGCGCACGTCGCTGAAGATTTGTGCGCGGCCCGTCAGCAGGTGGCCGAAGAGCATGGCCACGCCGTTGCAGGCGTCATTCTCCGTAGCCACTACGTAGGCTTCGCGGATGCCGTTCCAGTCGAACGAGGTGTTGAGCAGCGCCTCTGAGAAGTCGCCGTTGGGGTAGAAGTCGGTCCACTGGCGCTGGCCCTGGAATCCGGCAGCGATGGCGTTGTGGCCCAGGGCCTCCTCCTTGAATCCCATTTCGCGCAGCTTGGGGTTGCCCTTCATCAGGTCGCGCATGATGATGGTCATCTTCACGATGAACTCCCAGTCGGCATCCTTCTCCTCGCGGCTCTTCTGCTTGTGCTCGGGGTTGAAGTCGTGGCCCTCGTTGGGCTTGCAGTATTTCTCCGTCCAGGCCATGGCCTTGGCGAATTCCTCTTTATCGTAGATGCCCTCGGTCATGCGGCGGATAATCTCCGTCAGGTCGATGGACTCGTTGCGCATGCCCAGGTACTCCTGGAAGAAGTCGGGGTTGACGATGGAGCCGGCGATGCCCATCGACACGCTGCCCATCGAGAGGTAGGACTTGCCGCGCATGGTGGCCACGGCCTGGGCGGCGCGGGCAAAGCGCAGGATTTTCTCAGCCACGTCGGCGGGGATGGAGTTGTCCTCCAGGTCCTGCACGTCGCGTCCATAGATGCCGAAGGCGGGCAGCCCCTTCTGGGCATGTCCGGCCAGCACGGCAGCCAGATAGACGGCTCCCGGGCGCTCCGTGCCGTTGAAGCCCCACACGGCCTTCGGGTAGTAGGGGTTCATGTCCATGGTCTCCGCGCCGTAGCACCAGCAGGAGGTGACGGTGATGGTGGAGCCCACGCCCTCGCGCTCAAACTTCTCGGCGCAGGCGGCACTCTCGGCCACGCGGCCTATCGTAGAGTCGGCAATGACGCACTCCACGGGGCTTCCGTCGCCGTTCTTCACGTTGGTGGAAATCAGTTCGGCCACAGCCTTGGCCAGGTTCATCGTTTTTTCTTCGAGACTTTCACGCACGCCACCCTGACGACCGTCGATGGTGGGGCGTATTCCGATTTTAGGATACTTGCTCATAATGATTTTGGTATGGTTTATAGGGTTAAACGTTTGAACTGCAAAGTAAGGTATTTATTTTGAATCCTGCAAGCCCGGGACGTATGTTATTGAGCAGAAAAGGTGATGTTACCTTGTTACCCGTTACCTGCCGGAAAAATCAATGATACCATCCTCTTATGAGCGTTTCGTCAAACGAGTTTTTCATGTATAAGTGAAAAATTTGGATAAAATAAGTGGTTTTTCTTGTATAAGTGAAAAATATACTCTATTTTTGCAGACAAACATGAAAAACTTTATATTAACATGCAACTGATAGAACGTAAACCCTATGTGGATAAAGTGCTGAGCTACCTCGGCAAGGGGATTATTGTAGTCCTTACGGGACAACGGCGCGTGGGCAAGAGCTGTGTGCTCAGGAGTGTGTCGCAGCGGCTCAAGGCGGAGGATGAAAACGTCAATATCATCTATGTCAACAAGGAATACAGCGACTTCAGCGACATCAAGGATGAGAAGCAGTTCAGCAGCTACGTGGAACAGCATCTGATGGATTCGCGACACAACGTGTTGCTGGTGGATGAGGTACAGGATATCGTTCACTTTGAATCGACGCTCCGGAGCCTGCAGGCTAAAGAGCAATGTGACATTGTCATCACGGGCAGCAATGCCAAAATCCTGTCGGGCGAGCTGGCCACCTACCTATCCGGAAGATACATCGAGGTCCATATCCTTGGTCTTTCCTACCAGGAATTCCTGCTATTTCATCGTCTGCCCGAACAAGACGAGTCTTTCAAGCTCTACCTGCAGTACGGCGGACTGCCCCAGCTGGCGCATATCGGCCTGGAGCATACTGACATGGTGCGCGACTACCTGAGCGACATTTACAACACGGTTATCATGAAGGATGTGATAAGCCGTGAGAGCATACGCAACGTGAGATTCCTGGAAGACCTTGTAAAATTTGTCGCCGACAATGTGGGGAAAAATATCTCGGCCAACAGCATCAGTAAATTCATGCGCTCACAGCAAATCACGGTTTCGCCTACGTTGACAGCCAACTACCTGCTCTTCCTCTGCAACGCCTATATCATCCGACAGTCCAGGCGGTTCGACATTCATGGACGGCGGCTTTTCGAGACCAACGAGAAGTACTATTTCAACGACCTGGGGCTGCGCAACGCCTTGGTGGGCATCCAGCTGATACGCGATATGGAGAAGCTGCTGGAAAACGTGGTCTATCTCCACCTTTGCCAACGGGGGTACCGGGTGAACGTAGGGCAGTTGCAGAACGGTGAGATAGATTTCGTGGCCGAGAAAGGCGATGAGCGGCAGTACATCCAGGTATGCTACACGCTCTCCTCGCAGGCCACCATCGACAGGGAATTCGGGAATCTGCAGAAAATCCGTGACGACTTCCCGAAACAGGTCATCTGCATGGACAGCATGTTCGCGGGAAGTCGTCACGAGGGCATCCGTTGCCTCCACGTGAGGGAGTGGCTGACGGAATGATTTGCTAGTCCTAAATTGGCGAAGTGCCACTCCTTCCCCTTCTCCGCAGCTCAAAAAAGCAGATTTTTACATATTTTAAACAAGAAATTCACCGTTCGCGGCTTACTCTGAGATTTTTTGCGTACTTTTGTCAAGAAGAATGCAAAGAATGTAATGTAATAATATAAATGGTATGGAGAACATTTTAATATTCTGTATCGTCATGCTTGCGATAGGGCTCAAGGCCTTAGTCGATAAGCCGAAGAAGGAGGCGGAGAAACAGCAACCTGACCTCAGCGACATACCCGATCTCAGCGACATGGATATGCCCGAACTGCATTATCCCCTACCCGAGGAGGGCGTGCGCTCCACATCACCTATCGCCACCTTGCAGAAAGACCGCAAAGCCTCACAAGCAGGTCGCAAAGCCCGGCAGGCAGGAGGCGAAGCTGCATCATCTACGAACGCCCCACTTGCCACACCCCCGGAGGCCGGCTGCGAGTTTGCCAACCCCTCGGCCGAGGAACTTCGCCGGGCCGTCATCTGGAGCGAAATCCTACAACGCAAATATTGACTCAGTGAAGAAACAGCATACGAACATATTGACCCAAAACATACAGCATAAAGTATAATGTATTAAAAAAAGACTATCCTATGGCACTCAACTACATCTCAGCAGCCGAAGCTGCAAGCCTCATCAAGCATGGCTATAACATTGGACTCAGTGGCTTTACACCCGCAGGTACAGCCAAGGCCGTCACGGCCGAACTGGCCAAAATCGCCGAGGCGGAACATGCCGCCGGACGCCCCTTCCAGGTGGGCATCTTCACCGGCGCATCCACGGGCGACTCCTGCGACGGCGTGCTCTCACGCGCCAAGGCCATACGCTACCGCGCTCCCTATACCACCAACCCCGACTTCCGCAAGGCCGTGAACAACGGCGAGATAGCCTACAACGACATTCACCTCTCCCAGATGGCGCAAGAGGTGCGCTACGGATTCATGGGCAAGGTGGATGTGGCCATCCTCGAAGCCTGCGAGGTAACCCCCGATGGCAAGGTCTATCTCACCGCCGCCGGTGGTATTGCCCCCACCATCGCACGCCTGGCCGACATGGTCATCATCGAGCTCAACGCCGCCCACAGCAAGGCTGCCATGTGCCTGCACGATGTCTATGAACCCCTCGACCCGCCCTACCGTCGCGACATACCCATCTACAAGCCCAGCGACCGCATTGGCTTGCCCTACGTGCAGGTGGACCCGAAGAAAATCGTGGGCATCGTGGAGACCAACTGGCCCGATGAGGCCCGCTCCTTCAGCGCCAGCGACCCCGTGACGGACAAGATTGGCCAGAACGTGGCCGACTTCCTCGCCGCCGACATGAAGCGCGGCATCATCCCCTCCACCTTCCTCCCCCTGCAGAGCGGCGTGGGCAACATCGCCAATGCCGTGCTCGGCGCACTGGGACGCGAGGCCTCCATCCCGCCCTTCGAGATGTACACCGAGGTGCTCCAGGATGCCGTCGTGGGACTCATCCGCGAGGGCCGCGTGAAGTTCGGCAGCACCTGCTCGCTCACCGTCACCAACCAGTGCCTCAACGGCATCTACGAGGACATCGACTTCTTCCGCGACAAGCTCGTGCTCCGCCAGAGCGAAATCTCCAACAGCCCCGAAATCATCCGCCGACTGGGCGTCATCTCCATCAACACGGCCATCGAGGTGGATATCTACGGCAACGTCAACTCCACCCACATCGGAGGCACGAAGATGATGAACGGCATCGGAGGCAGCGGCGACTTCACCCGCAACGCTTACATCTCCATCTTCACCTGCCCCTCGGTGGCCAAGGAGGGTAAAATCAGTGCTATCGTGCCCATGGTGTCGCACCACGACCATACAGAGCACGATGTCAACATCGTCGTCACGGAGCAGGGTGTGGCCGACCTGCGCGGCAAGGGTCCCAAGGAGCGTGCACAAGCCATCATCGAGAACTGCGCACATCCCGACTACAAGCAGTTGCTCTGGGACTACCTGAAGCTCACCGACGGCAAGTCGCAGACGCCCCACGCCATAGGCCGCGCCCTGGCCATGCACGCCGAGCTGGCCGCCACCGGCGATATGCGCAACACGATATTCAAATAAACTAAAAACTAAAAGTTAAATACTAACCCTTTAACTTTACTGTCATGAAAAAAACGAACAAAACATTTGCTCTGCTCCTGCTGGCATCGGCCCTCACGGCCTGTCAGCAGGGCGCTAAGGCTCCGGAAGCCATCGGCCCGCTGCCTTCGGAACATCAGTTGGCGTGGCACGACATGGAGACCTACGCCTTCATCCACTTTGGCCTCAACACCTTTGCCGACAAGGAGTGGGGCTACGGCGACACTCCCGCCGAGGTGTTCAACCCCTCGAACCTCGACTGCGAGCAGTGGGTGCAGACCATCAAGGCCGCGGGCATGACGGGCGTCATCATCACCGCCAAGCACCACGATGGCTTCTGCCTCTGGCAGACCGACCTCACCGAGTACTCCATCCGCAACTCCCCCTACAAGCAGGGCAAGGGCGACCTGGTGGCTGAGCTGCGTGCCGCCTGCGATAAGTATGGACTGAAGTTCGGCCTCTACCTCTCCCCTTGGGACCGCAACACCGCCCTCTACGGCACACCCGACTACGTGGAGTACTACCACAATCAGATAGAGGAGCTCACCACCCGCTACGGCGAGCTGTTTGAGTTCTGGCTCGACGGGGCCAACGGCGGAGACGGCTACTACGGCGGTGCACGCGAGACGCGACAGATAGACCGCCGCACCTACTACAACTTCCCCGAGGTATTTGCCCACATCCTGCGCAACCAGCCCCAGGCCATCATCTTCAGCGATGGCGGACCCGGATGCCGCTGGGTGGGCAACGAGCGCGGCTTTGCCAGCGCCACCAACTGGGCTTTCCTGCGCCACGAGGAGGTCTATCCGGGCTACGACCGCTCGGAGACCCTGCCTGTGGGACACCCCGACGGCACGGCCTGGATTCCTGCCGAGTGTGACGTCTCGGTGCGTCCGGGATGGTTCTACCACGAGACGGAGGACGACCGCGTGAAGAGCCCCGAGCAGCTGGTGGACCTCTACTACCGCAGCGTGGGCCGCAACGGCAACCTCATCCTCAACTTCCCCATTGACAAGACGGGACGCATCCATGCCATCGACTCCACCAACGTGGTGAAGGCCCGCCAAATCCTTGACAAGGAGTTGGCCCTCAATCTCCTGCAGCAAGCCAAGCCTGCCGCCAGCGCCACTCGTGGCAAAGGCTTCGGCGCTGAGGCCCTCAACGACGGCAACCCCGCTACCTACTGGGCCACGCCCGATGGTGTGACCGCTGCCACCCTCACCTTCACGCTCCCCAAGGTGCAACAGGTGAGTCGCCTGCTCCTGCAAGAGTATATTGCCCTGGGTCAGCGCGTGCAGGAGTTTACCGTGGAGTATGCCAAGGATGGCCAGTGGATTCCCATCGATGCCGGCGAGGAGACCACCACCATCGGCCACAAGCGCATCCTCCGCTTCCCCACCGTGGAGACCGATGCTCTGCGCATCAGCATCCTGCAGTCGCGTGCCTGTCCCTGCCTCTCCAACGTAGAAGCCTTCTACGCCGGTGAGTCGCCCGTCAACGGCCCCACGGAGAACCGCGAGGAGTTCCGCTCCTATCCCTTCGAGCTGACGCAGCAGGCCGACCGCTTCATCCTGGAGCTGGAGCAGCCTCGTCAGGTACGTGCCTTCTACTACCAGCCCTACACTGACGGCCAAGGCCTCATCACCCACTACGAGCTCTACGCCGGCGAAACCCCCGAAACGGCTACTAAGCTGGTGAAGCAGGGTGAGTTCTCGAACATCGTGAACAATCCCATCACGCAAATCCTCCGTTTCGCCCCCACGAAGGCCAAGGTATGGGTGCTGAAAGTAGTGAAAACTGCAAAGGAAAACGAAGAGCCCAAGTCGCAAAGATTTGGATTACAGTAGTATAGTAAAAACAGGGCAGGTAGCAGGTGTTACCAAGTTACCCGTTACCTGCCCAAAATTTCATCCCATGTCCTCCCAAGCCCCATAGCTGCTGCACCGCATGGCACCACAGATGACACAGATTGGGACAGATGACCACAGATTTTTATTTTTTCTTAGCTCCTCCCCTTACAACCAGCAGCAACAACACACCAACTAACACCCACAAGCAGCCCGCTACAAGAAAAACCCCCACCTCATAAAAGGAATAAAACTAATCTCATAAGGCTTTTCGTCAATTTCGTCCGAGGCTTCTTTCCTGTAGGGGCGGAATATTTTCCGCCCGAATACACCCAAGCTTGCGGCAGCAGGGCGGAATATTTTCCGCCCCTACAGATATAGGAGTCCAGCCAACTAAATTGCATTAGAACCCCTCATAAGAGTAATAAAGCCTCCGGCCTTATAAGGGGAATAAAGCCTCCAGCCTCATAAGGGGAATAAAGTTTCTGGACTCATAAGAGGAAATAAGTTTCCGGCCTCATCGGAGGGGCGTAAAGCGTAGAGGGGAAACGAGGGCGTAAAAAAGCAGAAACCTGTTTGAGCGTAGCGAGTTTTTCTGCTTTAGCCCGACTCCCCTCGGAGTAGCCCCGGAGGTGCAGCCGGCGGCTTTCTCTCTTTGCTTCTTTCTCTTTTGGCCGTGCAAAAGAGAAAGAAGAGGTAACTTTATTAGGGATAAGGTATTAGGAATAAGGGATAAGGTAAGAAAAAAGCAGAAGAAAAAAGGCAGAGGGCCCTGGGAGTCGGCAAGATTCCCAGGGCCCTCACTTACTCAATCCCCCCGCCAGGGGGGAAAGAGGGGGGAGAAAAAAGAAGATTTATTCAGCACCGCCTCCCAGTGCCTGGTAAAGCGATATCAGGCTCTGGAGTTCGGTAAAGGTATTGGCTGTCTGCGACAGGCGGGCACTGAGGTAGTTCTGACGAGCCGTCAGTACCTCCAGGTAGGTGGACGTGCCATGCTCCATGAGCAGTGTGGTGCTCTTGAGCGCCTTCTCCTGAGCAGCCACCTGATTATCAATCAGCACGCTCTTCTCACGCGCCGTCTGCCAGGCGGTGAGCGCCTCGTTCACCTCTACGCCGGCATTGAGCAACGTCTGCTGGAAGGCCAATGAAGCCTCCTCCTGCTGAGCGCGCGCTATCTTGTACTGAGCCAGCAGTTTGCCCTGGGCAAAGAGGGGCTGCGTGAGCGAACCTACGGCGGCAGCCACAAACTTACCCGGGTTGATGATCATCGAACCGGCTGAGTTGGTCCAGCCAGCGCTTCCGCTCAGCGTAATCTGCGGATAGAACGACGAGCGGGCCGCATTGGTCGAGTAGAAAGCCTTCTCCAGGGTGCGCTCAGCAGCGCGTACGTCGGGGCGGGCAGCCAGCAGGGCTACGGGCACACCGATGTTGAAGTTGGAGGGCATCTGCTGCTCAGCCAGCTTGCCACGGCTGTAGTGGCGGGGCGTCTCAGCCAGTAGCAGGGCCAGCGAGTTCTCCACCTGGTTCACCTTATCCTGCAGGTCGAGCACCGAAGCCTCCACCTGGTAGCTGGCAGCCTCCATCTGGGCCACGCCAGCCTCGTTGTAGCGTCCGGCAGCCATCAGGGCGCGGGCCGAGCGCACCGTCTCCTTCCAGGCCTCACTCGTCTGCCGTGTGATGTCGAGCTGCTCGTCGAGCATCAGCAGCGTATAGTAAGTATTGGCAATGCCGGCGATGATGGCGGCACGCGTGGCCTGCTGGTAATCCTTCGTCATGGCTAAAGCAGCCTGCGACTGTCGCTTGGCATTGCGCAGACGACCAAAGAGGTCCAGCTCCCAGCTGGCAGCCACGGGTAGCTGGTAGGTCTGCGTGGCCTTCATCTTGTCGAAGCTGCTCACCGTGCCCTGGGGAGCCAGGGCCAGTGAGGGCAGGTAGGCCAGCTTGGCCGAGAGCAGGGCAGCCTGAGCCTCTTCCACGCGCAGCTGGGCGGTGAGGTAGTCGGTGTTGTGCTCCAGTCCCTGCTCAATCAGTGCCTGCAGCTGCGGGTCGGTGAAGAGCTGGCGCCAGTCCATGAGGCCGAGCGTATCGGCCTCAGCATGGGTGGCATCCCACTGGCTGACCTGGGCTGTCATCTCCTCGCCATACAGGTTTTGGGGCACCTCGTCAGCCTTCTTGTACTTCGTGTAGATGCCGCAGCTGCTCAGCAGCAGCGAAGCGGACATCAGGGTTAATATGGTCTTTTTCATTTTTGTATATTCTGTTTATGGGTCAGTCGGATGGGTTCCTTATTTCTTCTCACTCTCTTCGTTGAAGGCACTGCGCTCACCCAGGCTGCGTTCGCGCTCTTGAGCCACCTGCGTATCTACATCTACGTGCATGGGCGGACGGATCTTCTCCTGCATGAACTCGAAGAAGATGTAGAACACGGGCACCACGAATATCAGTGCCAGCGTACCGATGGCCATACCGCCTACCACACCCGTACCGAGTGAGGAGTTACCGTTGGCACCGGCACCGCTTGAGAACATCAGCGGCAACATACCGAATATCATGGTGAGCACCGTCATCAAGATAGGACGCAGACGGGCCTGTGCAGCCGAGTAGGCACTCTCGATGATGCCCATGCCCATGCGGCGACGCTCCAGGGCAAACTCGGTAATCAGGATGGCCGTCTTAGCCAACAGACCAATCAACATAATCACACCTGTCTGCAGGTAGATGTTGTTTTCCAGGCCAAACAGCTTGGCGAAGAGGAACGAACCCATCAAGCCGAAGGGCACACTCAGGATAACGGCCCAGGGCACCAGGAAGCTCTCGTACAGGCAGGAGAGGATGAGGAAGATGAGCACGATACAGATACCGTAGATCATCACCGTCTGTCCACCACCGATGTTGGCTTCCTCACGTGCCATACCACTATACTCGTAGCTGTAGCCCGTGGGCAGCGTCTGCTGAGCCACCTCTTCGATGGCCTTCATCGCCTCACCCGACGAGTAGCCCGGGGCGGCATTCACCTTGGCGGCAATCATCGAGTAGAGGTTGAAGCGGTCGGCCGACTCAGGACCGAGCACCTTCTTCAGCTTCACGAACTGGCCGATGGGGGCCATCTCGGAGCCGTTGCGGATGAACATATTGTCGAGGTCGCTCTCGCGCAGGCGGTACTCCGGCGAAGCCTGTGCCATGACGCGATATACCTTACCAAACTGGTTGTAGTTGCTGATGTAGGAGCCACCGGTGTAGGCACCCAGCACGCTCAGCACCGTAGAGGGTGAGATGCCTGCACGCTTACACTGCGCTGCATCCACATCGACGCTCACCTGCGGGAAGTTCATGGCGTAGGATGAGTAGGCCATGGCCACCTCAGGACGCTGGTTCAAGGCACCCAGGAACTGCATCACGTTCTGGTAGAAGACAGCCTTGTCGCCACCCGTGCGGTCCTGCATGTTGAGCTCGATGGAGTTACCCATACCGTAGCCAGGAATCATACCGGGCTGGAAGGCAAAGATTTGCGCCTTCTTAATCATGAAGGCGGCACCGTTGATGCGGGTCATCACGGCATCGATATCGTGGCCGTCAGTCTGCTTCTTCAGGCCCAGCTTGCACATCAGGCTGAAGAAGGGTGGGTTCTTACGCTCGCTCCAGTCCTTCAGACGGACGATGAGCATACCGTAGGCCGAGCCTTGGCCGGAAATCAGACCATAACCCGTCACCTTGGCGTACGACTCAATCTCGGGCTGTGCCTTCAGAATCCCTTCTACCTCGGCCATTACCTTGTGGGTCTCCTCCAGCGAGGTACCCGGCGAGCAGCTCACGTTCATCATCATGACGCCCTGGTCCTCCTGCGGTACCAGACCGGTCTTGGTTGTAGCCATGAAGTAGCTCAGCAGCACGATGGCGCATACCAGCGACACCCACACCATCCAGCGGTGGTGGATGAAGAACATCACACCTTTCTTATACTTGCCCAGCATGGCATTGTAAGAGGCGTTGTAAGCGGCACGAACACGGCCATTGAAGCTCTTGGCGCTCTTCGTGCCATCGCTCGGACGCATCATCATGGCGCAGAGGGCCGGACAGAGTGTCAAGGCGCAGATACACGACAGACCTACCGAGGTGGCCATCGTCACACCAAACTGCGTATAGAAGATACCGCTCGTACCACCCGTGAAGGTCACCGGCACGAACACAGCCATGAACACCAGCGTACAGGTGATAACGGCCATTGTCACATCGCCCATGGCATCCTTCGTGGCCTGATAAGAAGACTTGTAGCCGGCATCAAACTTGGCCTGCACGGCCTCTACCACCACGATGGCATCATCCACCACCGTACCGATGGCAAGCACCAGGGCAAACAGCGTCAGGATGTTGATGGTGAATCCAGCCGCCATCAGGCAGGCGAAGGTACCTATCAGCGAGACGATAATCGATATCGAAGGAATCAGCGTAGCCTTGAAGTCCTGGAGGAAGAAATAAACCACCAGGATAACGAGGATGATGGCGATAATCAGCGTCTCTACTACGTTGTAGATAGAGGCGAAGAGGAAGTCGTTGGAGCTCATCATCTTGCGGAACTCCAGTCCGGCAGGCAGCTCCTTGGCCATGGCATCCAGCTCCTTGGCGATACGCTCGTTCACCGCCGTGGCGTTGGCACCAGCCACCTGGAACACCATGAACGTCACACCCGGGTGACCCGTGTTCTCCGCATGGAAGGCGTACGACTGTGCACCCAGCTCCACCTCAGCCACGTCCTTCAGACGCAGCACGTTGCCGTTGGCATCGGCACTCACTACGATGTTCTTAAACTCCTCCACGCTCTTCAGACGGCCACGATACTTCATCGTCAGCTGGAAGGTGTTGTTGGAGTGCTCACCCAGCGAGCCCGTAGGTGCTTCCAGGTTCTGCTCAGCCAGCAGGCCGGCAATGTCGGAAGGCACGAGGCCATACTGCGCCATGCGCTCGGGGTTCATCCAGATACGCATGGAGTAGGTATTACCCAGCTCCATCACGTCACCCACACCTTCCACACGCTTGATGCGCGGTACGACGTTGATGTCGAGGTAGTTGCCCAGGAAGTTCTCGTCGTAGAGCCCGTTGGTGCAGACCAGCGAACCAATCTGCAGGAAGGAGGTCTGACGCTTGGTGGTCGTCACACCAATCTTCGTCACCTCGGCAGGCAGCAGACCCTGTGCCTTGGAGACGCGGTTCTGCACGTTCACGGCAGCCATATCCGGGTCGGTACCCTGTTTGAACACTACGTCAATGGTACCACGTCCGGCGTTGGAGGCGGTAGAGGAGATGTACATCATGTTCTCCACACCGTTGATACTCTCCTCCAACGGCATGATGACCGCATTCATCATGGCATCGGCATCAGCACCCGTGTATTGTGCGGTGACCTGCACCGTGGGAGGTGCAATGTCAGGGTACTGCTCCACCGGCAGGGTGAGGAGCGAAATCATGCCGATAATCAGTATCAGGATGGATACTGACATGGCCATCACTGGCCTTTTGATAAATATATTGCCTTTCATTTCTGTCTCTCAATAAATTAATTATTTCACTTGCGTTCCCTCACGGATCAGACCGGCACCTTCGGCCACAATCTCATCGCCGGCATTCAAGCCGCTCAGTACTACGTATTCGCGGCCGTCGTCTGTGGGAGCTACCTTGATGATGGCTGATACGGCCTTGCCCTCAACCACCTTATACACCAGAATCTGGTCCTGCAGCTGTACCGTGGCAGCCTGCGGGATGACGAAGCAGTTCTCATACTGGTCGGGCACTACGACAGAAGCCGTGGCACCGCTGCGCAGGAAGCCCTTCTCGTTGGGGAAGAGGGCACGTACCGATACGGTACCCGTCTGCTTGTCGATGACACCGCTGATGCTCTCAATCTTACCCTCGGCCTCGTACATCGAGCCGTCGTTGAGCTGGAGCTGTACGGCAGGCATGCTGCTGGCAGCGGCCTCGGCCGAGCCGTGCTGACGGATGAGCGACAGCAGCTGGTTCTCCGTCATCGAGAAATAGACATACACCTCTTTATTATCACTTACCGTAGTCAGGGCCTTGCCCATCGAGGGGCTTACCAGCGTACCTTCACGCATGGGGATGGCACCTACCACACCGTCGCTCGGGCTCTTCACCTCGGTGTAGGCCACATTGTTCTGGGCATTCACCAGCGCGGCGTTGGCCTGCGCCAGCTGAGCCTTGGCGGTGAGGTATTGGTTCTCAGCCGTTTGCAATGTGTAGGCCGATACCACCTTCTGATTATACAGTTCCTTGTTGCTGTTGTAGTTGAGCTCTGCTGTGGCCAGCTGAGCCTTGCACACCTCTACGTTGGCCTTGGCCGTGTTCAGCGCAGCCACGTAGGGCACCTGGTCGATGACGAAGAGCGACTGTCCCTTACGAACCGTCTGACCCTCCTTCACCATTACTTTCCAAATCGTACCTGATACTTGCGGAAGAATAGATGCATCGTAACGACCGCGCACCGCTGCCGAATAGGTGGTGGTAAACGCCTTGTTCGTAGGCTGAACGGTCATCAACTTGTAGGTCATTGGCATCTGACCTGCACCTGATTGTTTCGAGGCATCTCCACACGATGCCACACACAAAGCACAAGCGCCCAAAACTACGCCCTGTGCCAAACTTCTCATAAATCTTATCATCTTCTTTTTACTATATATTGAAAAACTGGGTGCAAAGATAGGACAATGGAACATTTTACGCATAACGTATAAGTCCTATTTTATGTTCTATATTCTATATTATACATGCTTAACAGAGGGTAAATAGGTCATTTGGTACATTTTGAACAGATTTAAAGTAAAAAAGAACACGCTATTTGGTCTAAAAATCCCCATCTTTGCACCGCAAATCAAGGATAAAAAGAACAATTAACATGGAAAATGACATCAAGGTATTGAATATCGAGGACTTTCATCAGGTGAAGGATTGCGTGGATTATGTGGACGATGACTTGCTCATCACCAACCGTATCGAGGTGATGCCCTATACCAACGACGTGGTGCGGCTTAACTTCTTCCTTATAGTAATATGTGTAGAGGGACGTATCCAATTTGAAATCAATGGCACTCCCTATCAGATAGAGGCAGGCGACACGCTGGCCTGTCTGCCCACCATGATTCTTTGCCATGGTATGCACAGCTCGGGGGCTAAGATACAGATGATAGGTTTCTCCATCGACTTTATCCGCCGCACCATCAAGCAGGGCATGGATGTTCGAAAAACCTTCAGCTACATGTTCCAAAATCCCATTCGCCATACGCGCAACCAGGCACAGGCAGCCTATTTCCATCACTATGGCCAGCTTATCTCTGCCAAGCTGAAAGACACCTCCTTGCGTTACCGCAACGAAATCCTGGAATACATCTTCTCCGCCTTGATTTACGAGATGCTCTCCGATATCTATACCCATATCGAACATGTGGATGAGGAGGACACGCGCTCCAGCGCACGGCGTGTTTTCGGACAATTCATCGAGGCAGTCTCTGCCGACGGCGGACGCCACCGCTCCGTGACCTATTTTGCCGATAAGCTCTGCTACTCCTCGAAGTACGTCTCGGCCGTAGTCAAGCAGAGCAGTGGCCGGACGGCCCTCGACTGGATCAATGAGTACGCCATCCAGCACATCAAGTACGAGCTGAAGCACAGCACGCAGAGCATGAAGGAGATAGCGGAGAAATTCGATTTCCCCAACCAGTCCTTCTTCGGTAAGTACGTCAAGGCCCATCTCGGCATGTCGCCTGCCCGCTACCGCAACAGCGACAATTGATGCACCTAAGGTTCCCCTCGCTCCCCAGCCGTGCCGTCACGGCAGAGCTGGGGAGAATTACCAACATCAAAATGAGGGAAACCCATTTAGAGAGAGAATATAATAGATAGTCTTGGTCGGTTTAGTCCTTTGTTAGTCTAGGGCTGTTAGTAGCCCGGATTCTGCTTCATGTTCGGGTTGGCATTCATCTCACCCTTGGGGATGGGGAGGACAATCTGGTAGAAGGTCCAGTCGTACTCCATGTACTTCGTGTCGTGCTTGGTCTTGCTGATGGCCTTGTCGGAGAGTTGCACGCGCTTCACGGTGCCTCCGTTGCGCATCACGTCGTACATGCGGTGTCCTTCAGCCACGAGCTCTTTACGCCGTTCGGTGAGCACGTCATCCAGGGTGAGCTCTCTCCCCTCCACGCTGCGGGCCGGGTTGGCACGCGCTACGATGGGGTTCAGATAAGCCACGGCCTTTTCGTTGTCGCCCAGCTTCACGGCTGCTTCGGCAGCGTTCAGGTAGGCTTCGGAAAGGCGTATCAGGGGGATGTTGGCATCGGCTATATTCTCACCCTCCTGCGGCTGGTACTTGTTGACATAGGCGTAGTAGGTCTTGTCGAAGCTCAGCAGCTTGAGACGCACGTCATCGGGGTCCTCTTTCAGCAGTTTGTAGAAGGAGACGGTGATGCACATGTCATCGTAGCCGTTGTAGGAGTTGAGGTAGCCCATGCTCTCCTTGCCTGGGCTGTCGGTGGTGAGGTTGACGATTTCAAAGAGCACCTCGCCCGGTTTGGAGGAGGAGGCATCGTTGCCCCAGGCGGTGGGATACTCCTCATTGGTCCACAGGGCATACTTGGCCTTCTTGGCTCCCTTGATGGACTCTTCGGCATACTGCAGGGCGTTGGCGTTGTCGCCTTTGTAGAGATAGACACGGCTCAGCAGGGTCATGGCGGCCCAACGGTTGATTTTCCCCTTCTTGAACTTGCTGCTCAGCAGGGTGGTGCTCTCCTTGAGGTCGGCGATGATGGCTTCGTAACACTCGGCCACTGTATTGCGTGCGGGGCGGCTCTCGATGGTGGAGAACTCCTTCACGATGGGTACACCGAGCGAAGCGCCGTTGTCTTTCAGGTAGGGGTAGCCGAAGATACGGGTCAGGTCGAAGAGGGCCAGGCCTCGGATGGCTAGTGCCTCGCCTTTGAGGTCGTCGCGGTAGGCGGCATCATCTTCACCGACGTTGATGGCATCGATGTTATTCAGAATCAGGTTGCAGCCTTGAATCATGGCGTAGAGCAGGTTCCAGTGGGTAGAGGGCCCCGTGTCGCGCGAGAAGCGGAAGTCGTAGTAGCCGCCTGTGCGCTTGGTGGAGCTTACGGCTTGCATGTCGTCGCCCGTCACGTCGCCGTAATAGACCAGCCGGCCCGAGTAGGCGTAGGGGTCTTGCATGGTGCTGTAGATGCCGTTCAGTGAGAATTCGATATCGGAGAGCTGCTTGATGCTCTTTTCGGTCTCCACGGCGGTGGAGGGACTGCGGTCCAGCCAGTCGTTGCCGCACGAGGTGGCCACGAGCAGGGTCAGTCCGAGTGAGAGATATTGGGTCAGTTTCATAATGTTTCCTTTATAATGATGGATGAATGGTTAGAAGTTCACGTTGACGCCGAAGGTGATGCTCTTCAGCGGCGGGGTGCCCCAGGAGGCTACGCCGTTGATGGCCGACTCGGGGTCGTAGTAGTCGTAGGCGGCCCAGGTCAGGAGGTTGTTGGCCGAGGCGTAGAGGCGCATCTGGCTGATGCCGGCGCGGCTTGTCCACTCCTTTGGCAGGGTGAAGCCGAAGGTGAGCGTCTTGAGGCGGATGAAGTCGCTACTGTGCAGGCGGCGTGTGGTGGAGCAAGAGCTCATGGCGGTGGTGGGCTTCTCCATGAAGACTTCATACTTCGATATGTCGCCCGGCTGCTTCCAGTTGTCGCGGTAGTAGGTGGGGATGTTGGCTTTCAGGTCATTGCCTCCGTGCTCCGTCTTCTGGGCCCAGTTGTCGTAGGAGTAGCCGCCAAACTGGTAGGAGAAGAGGAAGCTCAGGTCGAACCAGCGGTAGCGCAGGCTGTTGTTCAAGCCACCGATGACGGTGGGCTCAGCATGTTTGTCGAGGGCGATGGCATGGGCCTCGCTGTACTTTTCGGTAATCTCCTTCACGTAGTGGCCGTTGGCGTCGAGGTCGTTGGTGTAGAACTGCGGTGCACCGGTCTCGGGGTTGATGCCGGCAAACTCCACGAGGTAGAAGGTGCGGTAGGGCTTGCCTATCTGATGAATCTGCGTGCCGCTGATGATCTGCGTTTGCATCCCGTCGAGGGTGACAATCTCGTTGCTGTTGTGCGAGATGTTGAAGGTGGTGTTCCAGTTGAAGTGCTTGGTGCGGAGGTTCTGCGACTGGATCTCCAGCTCAAAGCCCCGGTTCTTTACCTCACCGATGTTCATCAGGTAGCTGCTGAAGCCCGTGGTCATGGAGATGGGGCGGTCCATCAGCAGGTTCTTGGTGGTGCGGGTGTAGTACTCCAGGGTGACGTTGATGCGGTTGAAGAGGGCAAAGTCCAGACCCAGGTTGAGGTTGTAGTTGGTCTCCCACTTGAGGTTGTCGTTGCGGATTTGCGTCTGCAGGATGCCCGGCTCCTCCTGGTAGCCCTCGGTGAGGCTGCTCAGGCCCATGTAGCCGTAGTAGTCGGAGGGGAGGGTACCGTTCACACCGTAGGAGGCGCGCAGTTTCAGGTCGGTGAGCCAATCCTTGACAGGCTCCATGAAGGGCTCCTCGATGGCACGCCAGGCGGCCGAGGCTGACCAGAACTTACCCCAGCGGTTGTCGCGGTGCAGGCGCGAGCTGCCGTCAGTGCGGAAGCTGGCCCCCAGGTAGTAGCGGTTGAGGTAGTCGTAGTTGGCACGGGTCAGGTAGGAGACCATGCGGGTCTCGTTGTAGTTGCCGCCCACGGATTCGGTCTTCATGCCGTTGCTCATCTCGTTCTTGTCGGCAGTGGCAAAGTTGGTGGCGTAGGCGGAGAGGTAGTCGCGTCGTTGGGCATCGATTTCATAGCCGGCCAGCAGGTCGAAGTGGTGGTCGGTACCGAGGTCGAAGCGGTAGGTCAGCTGGTTGGCCCACACCATTTTCTTGCGCTCGTAGTAGCGTTGCGACATGCCGCCGTTGATGTCGTCGCCGTTGGAGGTGCGCGGGTCGCTCCAATCCACACCCTTCGTGGTGGTGTAGTCGTAGCTGAAGGTGGACTTCAGGCGCAAATCCTTGAGCAGCTCGTATTCGGCAAAGAGCGTATTGAACGAGCGGTGTACGTATTCCCGCTGGTAGTCGTAGGTATTGGCCAGCAAGGGGTTGCGGTCGCCGTTGCGGATGAAGTCGCGGTTCCAGCTGCCATCCTCGTTATAGACGGGGTCGTTGGGCACCACGGCGTTGCGCGAGGCGTAGAAGGGGGAGGTGTAGCTGGTGCCTTCGCTATAGACATCCTGGTTGACGGTGGCAAAGAGCAGGTTGGCTCCCAGCTTCAGCTGCTTGGTGGCCTGGAAATCTACATTCAGGCGGCCGCTGATGCGCTCCAGGCCCGAACGGATGCCGATACCCTCCTGCTTGAGGTAGGCGATGGAGGAGTAGTACTTGAAGCGGTCGGTACCGCCGGTGAGTGAGGCCTCGTAGGTCTCGTGGCTGCCTTTTTGGAAGAGGATGTCGTCCCAGTTGACGTAGCCGCACCAGGGTATCGGGGCATAGTCGTCGATGGTCTCGTCAGCATAGGCTTTGGCCTCTTCCGCTGAGGCTCCCTTGCGAAGCTGGCCGGTCATGAGCCCGTTGTAGATGGTCTCACGCCGTTCGGCACCATCCATCACGGGGCGGTAATCCATGGCGAAGTCGGAGAATCCCCAGTCGGCCTTCAGGCTGATTTGTGCCTTGCCGCTCTTGCCCTTCTTGGTGGTGAGGAGCACCACGCCGTTGGCGGCGCGTGAGCCGTAGAGCGAGGCGGCAGCGGCATCCTTGATGATGGTGATGCTCTCGATGTCGGAGCTGTTGATGGTGGCCATCACGTCGAGGCCGGCATCCGAGGTCATGGCGTTGATGGAGCCGCTGATGACGGGCACACCGTCGATGACGTAGAGGGGTGAGTTGCTGGCGTTGAACGAGCCCATGCCACGGATGTTGATGCTGGAGGAGGCTCCCGGCTGGCCCGATGAGGCGGTGAACTGCACACCCGGGGCATTACCCTGCAGCAGGTCCTGGAAGGAGACGGCTGGCACGTCGGCGATGCGGTCGGCCTTCACGCTCGATGCGGAGCCGGCATAGGCCGACTTCTTGAAGGTGCCGTAGCCGGTGATGACTACCTCTTCGGTGAGGTTGCTGTCCATCTTGAGGACGATGCGGGCGGTCTGGCTGGCGCTCACCTTCACCTCCTGGCGCATGTAGCCCACGTAGGTCACGACCACGGTGGCAGCGGCCTGTGTGCTTTCGATGGTGAACCGGCCGTCGTTGTCGGTCAGCACACCTGTTGTGGCCCCTTTCAGCAGTACGTGAGCCCCGATGATGGGCTCTCCCTGCTCATCGATGACCACGCCCTTCAGCTGCTGTGCCTGCTGCGGTGTGGTGGGGCGGCTCTCGGTGCGCTGCCGTATGGTGATGACTCCCTCGTGTTCCTGCCACTCCAGGTTGCTGTGGGCCAGGCATTGGTCGAGCAGGCTGCTGATGGACAGCTCATGGGCCTCCAGCTCGCCTACCGTCACCCCTTCCACGTCGGCGGTGTTGTAGATGAAGGTGAAGTCCGTCTGTTTCTGTATCTCCCAGAGCACTTCGTTGAGGGTAGCTTGCTTGAAGCGAGCGGTGACTTTCGTTTGTGCCAGGACCTGGTTGGCCGCTTGCACCATTCCCGTGGCCATGAGGCCGAAGAGCAGGAGCACCAGCATGAGGTGCCTGCCGTTTCTCCGTTGCGGAGAGGGGTAATGTTTCCTGTTCATGAATAGAGTTTTTTGATGTTATTGGATAGATGAATAAGATAGGTGTTTTGGCGAGGAGGGTGGGGGAGCGATGGTGAGGCGACGACCATTGGTCTTGACGCTCACCTTGCCCGTCTGCTCCAGCAGATGGAGGAAGGGGGTGATATCGTGGTAGCGGTTGAGGTGGCAGCCGAAGCGCAACGCCTTGAGGCTTGGGTCGGCAAAGCTCACCTCCATGTCATACCAGCGGCAGAGTTGCTTCATCATCTCGTCCAGTCGCACGTCCTTGAAAAGGATTTTTCCCTTCGTCCAGGCGGTGAAGCAGTCGGTATCTACCTGCTTCACGCGCAGCCTGCTGTCGCCTGGTGCGAGCGAGGCTTGCTGTGAGGGGGAGAGCAGGCAGCTGCCTGCACCTGGCGAGCTCACCTTGACCCGCCCGCTGACCAGGGTGGTGTGGGTCGATTCGTCGGGGTAGGCGGAGAGGTTGAAGACCGTACCCATCACCTCCACTTCCATCGCGTGGGTCTTGACGATAAAGGGTTTTCCGTTGCGACTCACCTCGAAGAGTGCCTCGCCGCAGAGTTCCACCTTGCGTTGCCCGCCGCTGAATTCTACGGGGAAACGCAGCGTGCTCATGGCGTTGAGATAGACGCGGGTGCCATCGCTCAGGGTGAGGCGGTACTCACCACCCTGTGGGGTCTGTATGCTGTTCCAGGCTTCAGGTTGTGAGGGGGTGGAGGCCTGCTTTTCTGCTGTGGGCTGTGCCTCGGTGATGAGGGCCGCGTGTTGGTAGGTCAGCTGGGCGGAATCCAGGCGGAGGGTGGTGGCAGAGGCCTGTATGAGCAGGGTGTCGGTGGTGGCGTTGAGGGTCACGGTGCGGCCGTCCTCCAGGGTGAGGAGCGCTTTGGAGCTACCGGGGGTGATGGTGGAGTGGGCCATCAGCGTCTCGGGAGTGGGTGTTGGTGCCGGTGAGGGAGCGTTCAAGCTGAGGGCACTCCACAGCAGGGGAAGCAACAAGGCTGCCGCCACATTGCCTACCCTGCTGAGCAGACGCTGGCGGCGCTGAACGCGTTGATGCTGCAGGCAGTGCTGTTGTGACTCCTGCTGTTGCTTCTGCAGTCGTTGTTGCAGTCGATGCCACCCTTCTGCCTCGTCGAACCAGCTCCGTTGCTCGGCATAGCGGAGCAGGCGCTGCTCGCTGCAGAGCTTCTGGAAAAGCTCCTCGTGGGCAGGCGACGCCTTGCGCCAGCGGTCGAGCTGCATCTGCTCACTGCTGCCGAGACTCTGGCTCAGGTAAGCCGCTATCCAGCGGGCTATCTCATAAGGTGGCGTTATACAATCCATTTTCCACTGCTCTTTTATGGATATAACAGGTCAGCAGCAAAAAAGGGTGATTTCCGTATGCTAATTTTTTTCTGTTTGTCTAGATTTTTCCGTCAGCTTGTATTTCTAATTCCTCTGCCCCAGTTTTCTCCCTTCCTCTATACCTCCTCTACATTTCCTCTATTGCTGGTAGGGGATGAACTCGATTTGAACTCGATTTGAACTCGATTTGAACTCGATGAAAAATTAGAGATTCATCGAGTTCAAATCGAGTTCAAATGGGCTTCACTTTAGCGTAGCTTTAGACTTACTTTAGAGTTACATTAGAGTAACGGTGGAGCCGGTGTGAAGATAAATGTCTTGATTTTTCTTTAGTGAGGCAGCTGCAGGATGAAGAGGAGCAGGCTGTAGTAGTAATCCTTGAGCAGGAAGCGGAGGCGCTTGTAGGCCTGCTGCCGCAGGGAGCGCACGTTCTCGATGCTGCACTCCAGTTGCTCGGCAATCTCAGCGTTCTTCTTGCCGCGCAGGGCCAGGCGCATCACCTCCCTCATGCGGGTGGGCAGGCTGTCGATGGCTTCGGTCAGGATACGGTAGGTCTCCTGCTCGATGAGGGTCTCCTCGAAGAAGACCTCCGAGGCTTTCAGCTGGTAGTTGGCTGCATACTCCTCCACCACGCGGCGGTGCTCTAGCTCGTTGAGGGCCCGGTTGCGCACTGTCAGGTAGAGGAACGAGCGCACCTGGTGCAGGTAGCTGAAGTTGGTGCGCAGCTCCCAAAGCTTGATGAAAGCCTCCTGTGCCAGGTCAGCTGCCTGCTCACGGTCGTCGGTGAACTGGTAGGCAAACAGGCAGAGCGGTGCATAATATTGTTGGAAGATGTCATGCAGCCCCTGTTCGTCGAGCAGGACGGTTTCGGGTAGTGGCTGGGCTTCGGATGAAGTGCTCGTCAGCCGGGCTTCGGTGGTTCTTGTCATCGTTGCTTCGGGTTGTTTGGGCGCAAAAGTAGGGAAAACTTTCTTTCCTGCCAATACTCCGCTAAAAAAACTGCTGTTACATTTCTGTTGCATGCCGTGCGGCGAACATCCCACGGACGCAGGGCCTTCGATGCGAAGGGCCGTCTCACCGGTATGGATTGGGACTCTTACGAGGAGCAGACCGACACACTCATCCGTACCAGCTATGCCCGCATATACTGGAACGCAGCATGTTGTAATCTCATTGTTGCGGTCATTCTTCGTGCTTCTCCTGCAGCAGCTGCTCGTAGAAGCCGTCGGTCAAGACCTTGACGGCCTGCTGCACGCTGGCGTTGCTGGCGTTCATCACGGAGAAATACTCGTTCATGTCCCACAGGTCGCGGGCCAGCAGGGCTTTCAGTTGCAGGGCTATCAGCGCCTGCGATTGCTTGTACTGTGCCTCGTCGAAGGGGACGCCGGCCTTCTCGGCACGCTCTCGGAAGTCGTTCAGCAGCGGCTCATCAACCTCAAATTTCTGACTGAAGGTCTCAAACTGCTTGTAGCGGCGCTGCAGCTGCGTGCGGTGGTGCTCAATGTAGGAGGCCACGGTCTGATTGAAGGTGCCCGCGGCAAGGCAGCGGCGATGATAGGGGGTGTAGCGCGCGGTGTCCAGTGGGACGAAGTAGTCGGGCATGATGCCTCCGCCGCCATAGACGGTGCGTCCCAGCCGCAGGGTCTGCACTTTGAGGCTGTCGGCAAAACGGATGCTGTCGGCATGAATCAGCTCGCCGCGGTTCAGGCGGTTCACCAGGTCGAGGTGGTAGCGGCTCAGCATCTCGTCGCCTGGGGCCTGGTTGTCGTAGGGCTTCTGGATGCAGCGGCCCGCAGGGGTGTAGTAGCGGGACACGGTGAGGCGGATCATGGAGCCGTCGGGCAGGTCGATGGGACGTTGTACAAGTCCCTTGCCAAAGGTACGGCGGCCTACGATGATGCCGCGGTCATGGTCTTGGATGGCACCGGCCAGGATTTCGCTGGCTGAGGCGCTGTACTCATCGACGAGCACCACGAGCCGTCCCTGCTGGAAGGCACCTCCGCCACGGGCATGGAAGTCGTTGCGCCGGTCGGCACGTCCCTTGGTATAGACTAGCAGGGCGCGCTGCGGCAGGAATTGGTTGGCCAGCTCGATGGCCGCGTTGAGGTAGCCGCCGCCGTTGCCTTGCAGGTCGAGTACCAGGTCGCGAAGCCCCTGGGCCTGCAGTTTCTTCAGAGCAGTGGTAAACTCGGCAGGGGTGTCCTGCGCGAAGCGGTTGATGCGGATATAGCCGATGCCCGGGGCAATCAGGTGGGCGGCATCGAGCGAGAAGATGGGTATCTTGTCACGCACCACGGGAAAGCGCAACGCCTCGGGCAGTCCGCGGCGCACCACGGTGAGTTCCACCCGTGTGCCTTTGGGACCGCGCAACCGGCGCATAATCTCCTCGGTGCTCATCTTTACTCCGGCAATGAGGGTGTCGTTGACCGCCGTGATGCGGTCGCCGGCCAGGATGCCTACGCGCTGACTTGGTCCGCCACTCACAGGCTGGATGACGAGCAACGTATCTTCAATCATCTGGAACTGCACGCCGATGCCTTCGAAGTTCCCCTGCAAGGGTTCGTTGAGCTCGCGTGTCTCCTCTGGGTTACTGTAGGAGGAGTGGGGGTCGAGTTGTGCCAGCATCCGGATGATGGCCTCCTCGACTAACCGGTGTTCGTTGACGGTGTCCACATAGAGGTGGGCGATGGCAAACTCTGCCATCTGCAGTTTGCGCAGTGCTTCGTTCTTGCTTTGTGCGGCTGTGCGGCAGGGCATGAGGACCATCACCAACAGGACCAGCAGCGGGAGCAAGAAGCTATGGTATATTCTGTTCATAATCGTTTCAGGGGGTTCAAACACTCTTTTTTCGGTTCAAATAATCATTCGTTTTCAGTCTTTTTACGTGGTTGGGGAAGGAACTGACTGACGTCCTTGCCGTACTTGAGTAGTTCGCGCACGATGGTGGAGCTCACAGCGGTGAGTTCGGGTTCGGTGAAAAGCAGGATGGTCTCGATACCCGTGAGCTTGCGATTGATGTCGGCGATGGTCTCTTCGTACTCAAAGTCCTTGACCGTGCGGATGCCTCGGATGATGAGGTTGGCCCCCACACGGCGGGCAAAGTCGATGGTCAGGTCGGTATAGGCCTCCACCTGCACGCGCGGCTCGTCGAGGTAGTAGCTACGGATGGTCTCCAGGCGTCGCTCCACGTCGTAGTGGGAGCGCTTGTTGTCGTTCACGCCGATGCCGATAACCAGCTCATCAACGAAGGTGAGGGCACGTCTCACCACCGACTCATGACCCACGGTGAAGGGGTCGAAGGTACCAGGGAAGATGGCTCTCATGCTCCCTCCTCCTCTCTGACGAGGTCCTCCTCGACCACTAGGTTCTGGATGATGAAGGTCTGCCGCTCCATGGTGTTCTTGCCCATGTAGAATTCGAGCAGGTCCTTAACCAGGTCGGTCTTGCGCAGGCTTACCTGTTCCAGGCGCATCTCCTGTCCGATGAAGTGACGGAACTCGTCGGGCGAAATCTCTCCCAGGCCTTTGAAGCGCGTAATCTCGGGATTGGGTCCCAGCTCGTCGATAGCCTTCAGGCGCTCCTCGTCGGAGTAGCAGTAGGCGGTGCGCTTCTTGTTGCGCACACGGAAGAGGGGGGTCTGTAAGATATAGACATGTCCCTTCTTGATGAGGTCGGGGAAGAATTGCAGGAAGAAGGTAATCATCAGCAGGCGGATGTGCATCCCATCCACATCGGCATCGGTGGCTACTATCACTTTATTATAGCGAAGCCCCTCCATGCCCTCCTCGATGTTGAGGGCTGCCTGTAGCAGGTTGAACTCCTCGTTCTCATAGACCACTTTCTTGGTCAGGCCATAGCTGTTGAGCGGCTTACCGCGCAGGGAGAAGACAGCTTGTGTGTTGACATCGCGGCTCTTGGTGATGGAGCCACTGGCTGAGTCACCCTCGGTAATGAAGATGCACGACTGAGCCTCCTGCTCTTTGCCTTTGCCGTCGCTCAGGTGGTAGCGGCAGTCGCGCAGCTTGCGGTTGTGGAGGTTGGCCTTCTTGGCGCGTTCACGAGCCAGCTTGGTGACGCCCGCTATCGCCTTGCGCTCCTTCTCTGAGTCCTGTATCTTTTGCAGCATCACCTCGGCCACAAGCGGGTTCTTGTGCAGGTAGTTATCGACCTCTGTCTTGACGAAGTCGCCCACGAACTTGTTGATGGTGGGTCCTGCAGGCTTCTGCTCCTGCGGGACGGCGGGCCACATGTTGTTGCTGCCCAGCTTTGTCTTCGTTTGGCTCTCGAACATCGGTTCCTCCACGTCGAGGGCGATGGCCGCTACGATGCCATTGCGGATGTCGGCATACTCCTGGTTCTTGTTGAAGAACTCCTTGATGGTGCGGGCCAGGTGCTCCTTCAGGGCGCTCTGGTGCGTACCGCCTTGCGTGGTATGCTGGCCGTTGACGAAGGAGTAGTACTCCTCACCGTACTGGTTGGTATGGGTGAAGGCTATCTCGATGTCCTCCCCCTTGAGGTGGACGATGTCGTAAAGCCCTTCGGCAGTCATGTTGTCCTTCAGCAGGTCTTCCAGACCGTGGCGCGAGAGGATGCGCTGGCCGTTGTAGAGGAAGGTGAGGCCCGTATTGAGGTAGGTGTAGTTGCGTAGCAGAGTCTCCACGAACTGAGGCTGGAAGCGATAGCCCAGGAAGAGGGTGTCGTCTGGTTCGAAGAAGATGTAGGTGCCCGTATCCTCGGTGGTGTCTTCTGTGGTGTCGCTGCAGAGCACACCCTTCTGGAAGGTGGCACGGCGCACTTTGCCATCGCGGAAGCTGGCCACTTCGAAGCGGCTGCTCAAGGCGTTGACCGCCTTGATACCCACGCCGTTGAGGCCCACACTCTTCTTGAACGCCTTCGAGTCGTACTTGCCGCCGGTGTTGAGCTTGCTGACAGCCTCGATGAGCTTGCCCTGGGGGATGCCGCGGCCATAGTCGCGCACGCTCACCCGCAGGCCATCCTCGATGGTCACCTCGATGCGCTTGCCGGCACCCATCTTGAATTCGTCGATGCTGTTGTCCATCACCTCCTTAAGGAGCACATAGATGCCGTCGTCGCTCTGCTGTCCGTCGCCTAGGCGACCGATGTACATACCGGAGCGCAGACGGATATGCTCCATATCGTCGAGGTGGCGGATGTTATCGTCATCATAGGCCACAGGTTGTTGCTGGTCGAAGGGGAGTCCTTCGTGGTTATTTAGTTCTTCCATGGTGCAAAAAAATGGTGTGCGGCAAAATTACGCATTTTTTTCGGTAATTGCCGCACACCGGTGGAAAATTTTTTGTTATGAGTATGGCACGCCGTTTTACTCTATCGCCGGCTCCTGGTCCTGGCCGCTGCCGTAGCGGTGGTACTCGTAGGAGATGCTCTGCTCCTTGATGTAGTGGATGAGCTCTACACGACCCTGCTTGACGGGGGTAGCGGTGGCGATGTACTTATTGGTCTCGGCGGCACGCTGGTACATGGCCAGGGGGATATTGGCCGTGCAGGTGCGGATGCGCTCATACTGCGGCATCGACTCGATGAATTCCTCCAGCGTCTCGGCCTTGAGCTGGACACCCAGGTCGGAGAGGGCACCCGTGCGGTCGTCGTCAGGGGCAAAGCTGATGGTGAGCGGTGTGCCGCAGAGTTCAGCGGCCAGGGCCACCATGCGGGCCTGTTCATCGGTGGTGCTCTTGAAGAGGCGTAGCGCCATGCCGCCCTTCAGGGGCAGGTAGCGGAAGATGTTCTGCTCACCACGGCAGTGGTTCCAGTCGCGCGGGTAGCGGAATTCGCTCTCCCAAGCCTCGGCGTAGCTCTTGCGGTAGTCGGTGGTGCTGTCGGGCTTATCGGTGATGATGGTAAACTGGGCGCAGTAGTTGGGTCCGCCGGCCTTGATGCCGCCGCCAAAGGCGGAGAGCTTCATGCCGCCGAAGGGTTGGCGGTTGACGATGGCACCCGTGATACCTCGGTTGATGTAGAGGTTACCGGCCTGGATGCGCTCACGCCACTCGTGGCGCTCCTGTTCGTCGAGCGACTGGATGCCCGAGGTGAGTCCGTAGTCAAGGCCGTTGACCAGTTCGATGGCTTCGTCGAGCGTGTCGAAGGGGGCTACGCTGAGCATCGGGCCGAAGAGTTCGGTACGGAAGGAGAAATTCTTGGGACTGACACCCATCTTTACCGTGGGGGCCAGGATGTATTTCTTCTTGTCGAGGAACTTCGGGGGCACGAGCCAGAACTCACCTGCTTCTAGGGTGTTGAGCGCCTGGAGCAGCTTCTCGTTCTGGTTGGTAATCATGGGACCTACGATGTTGCCGGCATCCCATACGCTGCCCACCTTGAGGCTGGTGGCGCAGTCCTTCAGCTTGATGCGGAACTCCTCCGAGTCATAGAC
>JBJEKS010000327.1:0-6347 GCA_051878755.1 Bacteroides sp.
GCCGAGGCCAGCATCTGCCGCCGGCGCATCCTGCTGAACTACTTCAGCGAAAGCTTGCCACACGACTGCCACAACTGCGACATCTGCCTCAATCCGCCCCAGCGCTTCGATGGCACCCTGCTGGTGCAGAAGGCACTGAGCGGCATCGTGCGCTGCGAGCAACGCATCTCCATCCACACCCTGATAGACCTGCTGCGAGGCACACTGAGCGCGGAGATAGGCGCTCATGGCTACCACACACTGAAGACCTTCGGCGTGGGACGCGACGTGCCGGCACGCGACTGGAAGGACTACCTGCTGCAGATGCTCCAGCTGGGCTACTTCGAGATAGCCTACGACGAAGGGTGCCATCTGAAGATGACCCCGGCAGGCGCGGAGGTGCTCTATGGACGCGCCACAGCCCAGCTCTCCACAATCATCCCCGAAGAGAAGCCGGAGAAGAAGAGCAGCAAGCGTGGGGAGAAAGCCAAGAAAGGACGACTCAACCTCTTTGCAGGAGCCCCCTTGCTCGACAAGGAGGAGAGCGAGCAACTCTTCGAAGAACTCCGCGCCCTGCGGCGCCAACTCTCCGAGGAGGAGTTGGTGCCTCCCTACGTCATCATGTCCGACAAGGTGCTCCACCTGCTTTGCAGCCATCGCCCCACCACCATCGAGGCCTTCGGCGAAATCAACGGTATCGGCGAATATAAGAAAAGGAAATACGGCGACATCTTCACCAAGGTCATCAAGCGGTACGTGGAATAGCATGACCTTCGCAATAGCAATAGCCGCTGTCGCAGTGGGTTCATCTACACTTGGCGAGCAGCGGCTTCAGTTGGGCAGCAGGCACGCCTAGAGCCTGCGCTTGATTGAAGTCACGTCTGGCCTGTGGCTTCTTACCTAGAGCCAGGTAAATCTGCCCCCGTAGCAGGTAAGCCTCGGCTTGCGAATCATCTATCTGAAGCGACTTCTCCACATCCACCAGGGCTGCTTCATATTGCTCACTCTCCCACTCCACCTCGGCCCTGGCCCGGTAGAGCAACGTGGAGCGTGAAGCATCCTCCTTGGATTCGGTAATCAGCAAGTCCAGCATACGGACAGCCTGCTCCCGCTCCCCTTCTGCCTGCAGAAGCAGCGCCAAACCCAGTCGGGCATTAAAGTGGTCAGCATGAAGCTCCAGCAGCCGGTCATAGTCCGCCCTGGCGAACTTGTATTGCCTTTGCACTTTGTATATATAAGCCCGCATCAGCAGCGCCTCTTCATTCTCCTTCTCCACATCGAGCACCAACGAGTAATCCACCCGGGCCAGTTCGAGCTTGCCTGTATCCAGATAGACCGATGCCCGTCCCAGCAAGGCCGGCACATGGTAAGGAGCCACATTGAGCGCAAAGGTGTAGCTCTCGATGGCCTCATCAAAGCGGAGCAGCTGACCTTGCAGGGTGCCCATATTGGTGTAGAGCCATACATTGTGCGCATTGGCGGGGTCGGTCTTTACAGCCTGCCGGAGCGCATTCACTGCCCTCTCAAGGCTATCAGCCTCCACTTCCTGTATGGCCTGCTGCACCCATTCGTCATAGCTCTGTGCCCTGGCAGAGGTAACGTACCCCTGCACAAAGAAACAACAGACCAAGGTGAGGAAGCGTACTCCCCACCCTGGTCTGAAATGATATCTCTTGTTCCTGCCTGTCATAATCTTATTCTTCATACCATGTATATACCTATATGACAGGTAAAACGTGGAAATGTTGCAAAAAGGCTATCTATATTTAGCGAATCTTAACCAAACGGAGCTGCTTGAGCAGGGCTTTGTTTTCCACAATGTTCATGTTTTCCACGCAGTCGGCAAACTCCAGCGTCAAGGTATGCTTACCACCTTTCAGCGAAACAGACTCCACCGAGCTCCAGCCCCAGTTATCCCATTCATTCACTCCGCGCTGGGCAAATACGCTGATGCCCACCGTCTCACCATCCATCTTCAGCAGACGGGTAGCACACTTGTTCTCCGTATTAATGGGCCCGTTGCCGTTGGCGTAGCACCAATCCACGGCATACGTTCCATCTGAAGGTATCTCCACGGGGATGGTAATCAGGATGTTTTCATTGCGCGTGATGCGTACGGAATGTCCGTCATGGCTCTGAGCATACTGCTTCACGTCGTAGAGCAGCACCTCCTCCGGTGCATCGTAGTAGATGGGCTCGCTGGCAAACGAGGGGAATCCTGCAGCATCCAAGGCCTGCACCTGATACTCGCCACGACCATTCAGGTCGAAGGAGGTTTCCGTTAGCGTAGCCACCACCTGGCCATCGCGCAACAGCTGATAAGCTACAGCCCCTTCGATGGCCTGCCACGACAGCTGAGTGCCGTCCAGCTTCAGCACGGGGGTATTGGGCTGATAGATATTCTCCGCATAGGTCACTCCCACCGGTGCAGGCTGCACATTGGCCAGCTCAATCTCCACGGAATGCTCTCCCTGCAAGTCAGCAGGGAAGAAAGGCTGCTCCATCTCCTGTCCATCCAGGCGGAAGCTCTTAATCTGACGGCCAAAGCCACTCATGCGGATGCTCAGCACCGCTTGACGGTACTTGAAGTTGGAGAGCGAGCGGTTACCTTTCAGCACCTTAGGTACAAAGGGAGCAAAGCGGATACCCTCCACCTCATACTGAATACCAAAGTAAATGGCAGGAACCACAGCCAGGTTGGCCGCAACGCTCCAGAGCTGACGGGGAGAGTTGATCTGCGTGCCCCCGTAGTCGCCATTCCAGATTACGTAGTTCTCCTGATTGGAGAGCCAGAGCGTGGCGCCACGGTAGATGCTGGCGATGGAGTGCATCAGTCCCTCTTCGTTGCCCGCCTTGGCGTTGGCACGCATCCAGTAACCCTGCACAAAAGGCCAGGTGGCATCGTTGTGGTAAGGCACCTGATCGGCCAGATTGGGATAGATGCATGGCGTGCCGAAAGGCAGATTGGCCACAGAGGAGGTGATGCGGCGGGCACGCTCCTCATCAGCTACATCGAAGAGGATAGCCAGCGCCTCACCCAGCGTCTCACTCTGCGGATGGAGTGTCAAGTGACGGCGACCGTAGAGGTAGATGCCATAATAACCTTTCTCCTCCAGCCAGAGATGGCGATTGATGCCTTCGGCCAAGTCGGATGCCCACTGGGCATACTTGGCCGCCTCACGAGGTTGTCCCTCCAGCCGGCAGATTTCCGAGAGGATGCGCAGCGACTGGTAGTGAACCAGCGTGGTGCCAAGAGCCTCACTCTGGTAGATGTCGTTGGGCTGCATCCACACAGGGTACTCCTGATCACGCCAGTCCAGGAACGAGGTCTCACCCCGCATCAACTTCGTCACAGGGTCGTAGGCCACAATACGGTCATCCTCCACGGTATGGCGTATCACAGGATAGATACGGTCGAGCCACTCCTTCTCACCCGTCACCTTATAGACCTCCCATGCAGCCAGAATCCAAGTGGTACGGTCGGTCGAGCAGGGCCAGGCACCACCCGTGCCGGTATCCTGAATGATACGGTTGTTCGCATTGATTTTGGCCAACAGCGAGGTTTTGCTCACCTCGGGATGAAGCTGCGCCAGTGCATGAAGGATACTGTAGCTCACGTCACGCGTCCACACGCCGCCCCAGAACACGCCGGTACGGAAGGTGGAATCGGGTTCAATGGCCTCCAGGCTCTCTTGCAGGGAGAGGTTGTAGTTGGCCTGCTCCATCAAGGTAGGACCGGTATAGACCGGCAGCGAACTGATGTCGCGTGACAGGGTCCAGTGCTGGCGGTTGATGGGGTCATTGTCCCACCCCATGAATCCGTCACTCATCTGGCGCACATAGTTGGAGGTAATCTCTGTGGGAGATAGCACACGGGCTTTCCACTTACCTTGGATGATTTCGTTCCCTTTCCATTGATAGGCCTTGTTTTTATAGTAGCTCTGTGCCGAAGCCTCTGTAACAACGCCGAGAGAGACAAAAGCGAGAGGAAATAAATACTTGCAATGCATAATTGTTCTGATATAAAGAATGGTTGAATATCTATTTAAATTAGGAGCAACTAAAATTGAGGGCGATGGTGAAGTACATCACCATTCATCAGCCTGTCCGCTGGCTTTCATACGCTCCTTCTGTAGCCTGAGCTTCTCCATTAATGACGTCTGCGACGTGATGTCGATATCGCTGAACACCAAGTTACCTGAAACCAATCCCTTGATTTTATCTTTCACCGATTTCATGCTCACACAGTTGCCCACCGTCCAGGGAGAGTAGGTAATCTTACCATCGGTCACAAAGCCGATGCGCAAGGTCTTGGGCGTCACCAGCCGCTTACCCTCTACAGATTCCATGGAGATGGTAATCATCCCTTTGGCATCGGTAGTGGCCGACAACCGGTATTTATTATACTCCCCGCTACGATAAGCGAAACCCTCTCCTTCATCTTCATAAAGCGTGCCTTCAGCCGTACCATCCGCAGCGGGATTGACCAGCAGGGTCAGCGAGTCTGTACGGTACTCCACCGTGTTCTGATACAGATTGGCCAGGGGGACAATGGAACCTGCCCGCTGGCAAACGATAGCCTGGTAGCGGTCATCCTTCTCCTCCAGCTGCAGTGGATCCCAATCGCCCTGCGGCAAAGCTGCCTCCTTGGCCCAACGGGGAATGACATAAAGGTCTCCTCCCAACATGAAGGCCTGCTGCTCGGTGCGGAGATGCTGGTCCGTAAAGTCAGCCCAGAAAGCGGGTCGCATCACGGGCTGTCCCTCCGTGGCGGCCTCCTGGAACAAAGTGTATATATAAGGTAGAAGGCGGTACCTGCGCTCTACGGCCGTGCGATAGACCTGCTCCACCTGCTCACCGAAGCACCAGGGCTCTTGCTGAATCGTACCCTTGGCCGCATGATTACGCACAAAGGGGAAATAGACATCGGTAGCAACCCAATGAGCCAACAGTTCGGCATCTGTATCAGCGCCAAAGCCACCCATATCTGGACCGTTGAAGGGCTGACCTGAGAGACTAAGGTTAAGCGTCATGGGGATGCTCTGCAGCAAATGCTCCCAACAGGCCATGTTGTCCCCTGTCCACGTTGCGGCATAGCGCTGACCACCCAGGAAATTAGAACGTGACAATACAAAGGGACGCTTCGCTGGATTGGCCAGCAGATTGCCTTCGCGGGAAGCCTTCACCATGTAGTACCCAAACACATTGTGATATCGCAAGTGCGACCCTGCGGGAAGCCCATCACCTCCCTGGTGCCAATTCGTAGCCGGCATACTGCCATCCACCCCGCCAAAGACGGAAGGCTCATTCATGTCATTCCACACGCCGTCAATGCCAGTAGCCACATACTCCTTATAGAGCGTGGACCACCAAAGGCGTACCTCGGGACGAGTGAAATCAGGGAATCGGCAGTCACCAGGCCATACGCGCCCTACGAAGTCCTTGCCCTCCTTGTCCTTCACCCAGTAATCTCCGGCATCACCCTGGTCACTGACGAAGTAGCCCTTCTCTACCTTCACGCCCGGGTCAATCATATAGACCGACTTAAATCCCTTGCCGTGCAGGTAGTCATTAAGCCCCTTCGGATCAGGAAACTGCACCGGGTCGAAGGTGAACACCTTAAACTTATCCATGTAGTCAATATCCATCCAAATCACGTCGCAAGGGATTCTCCGGAGTCTGAGAGAGTCAGCAATCTCCTTGACCCTGCTGTCTGGGTTGTAGCTGTAGCGGCACTGGTGATAGCCAAGCGTCCATAGTGCAGGCAGATCCATATGTCCTGTCAGCCGGGCCAGTTCACGCATCACACCGGCAGGGTTCTCCCGTTCGATGACGACCACACGAAAAGCCGGTCCCTCGCTCTTGAAGCACAGGCTTCTGTCGTCAGTACGCAACGTGCCTCGCCAGGTATTGTCGGCAATCACGCCGAAGGCGGAACCATCCTGACGCACGCCTAATACCCAGGGATGACTCTGGTAATTACGACGCCCCTTCTCGGCCAGATAACCGTAATTATCCTTGTTCCAGAAGCCCACCTCCTCGCCATTACGACGCAACGGACCGTACACTTCACCCGTACCATACAGGTCTATACCCTTTTCCAGCGGGATAGTCACTACACTCTTGTTTCCCTCCGTAGAATAGTGAGGAACCAACTTCCACCCCGAGGGCAACCCTCCTTGCGGCACCAGTTCGGTAACAAAGACCGGTGAAGGCTGATGCTGCGAAGCATCGTATGCCGCAGGATAGAAGACAGCCACCTGCTCTCCCACCAGATAAGCCTGCTGGGAGAAGAGGGCTGCATACATTGCACTTAATACAACTGATAAGCAAAATCGTTTCATATAAAATAAAGATGATAAGAATAT
>JBJEKS010000328.1:0-6340 GCA_051878755.1 Bacteroides sp.
CAATGGTGCGCAAAAGGAGATTTGTGCTCTGCCAATCTGCAGTTGCAGGGTGTGAATCAGGTCCACAAAGGCTGAACTACCTACGTAGGCATCGCGCGTGGTGATGGTGCGGTCGATGGTGCCGATTTTGCGGTCAACGAAGGCATGTACTTTGTTGATTTGCTCCTCAAAATGGTTCAAAAAGGCTTCATCTGGCTCATAATTGTTCATGGACGCAAGACTTGCCTTAATTTCTTTCGCTTTTACTTTATTATTATATAAGGTAAAATTCATCTCTACCTCACCCACTTGCATGGCGTGACTTCCTGGATCCACAACCCATACCTGTTGGCCATTGATGTTGGTCACTTGCTGCACAGAAGGCACATGGTCGTGGCCACAGAAAATGACATCAAAGCCTGGCACCTTTTGGGCCACCTCAACCGAAGCATTCTCGCGGTAACGGTCGGCCAACGTTTCGGCATGTACTCCGGCATGGAAGATACCTACCAGGACATCCGGGTTCTCCTTTTCACGGATTTCCTTAACCCAACGACGTGCCGTTTGCTCCATGTCATCAAAGTGCCATCCTTTCCAGAGGTATTCGGAAAGCCATACGGGGATGGCCGGTGTAATGAGTCCCAGTACGGCAATCTTCACTCCGTCGCGCTCAAAAAGTACGTAGGGCTGGAAAGCGGGTTCTCCTGTAGAGGTGTTGATGATGTTGGCACCCAGTATGGGGTATTGACATGCCCGGCTGGCCCGCTTCAGAACAGCCCTACCAGTTTCCACATCATGATTACCTACATTGCCGGCATCATATTTCAAGTAGTTGGTAACCAATGATTCCAGATGGGTTGAGGTGGTGTCGATGCAGTTATAATAGTAGAGTGAGGGTTGTCCTTGCAGGATGTCGCCATTGTCGAGCAGCAGGAGACGATTGCCATAGGTGGCTCGCTCTTGGTTGAGGTAGCTGCTGACACGTGCCAGACCACCTTTAGCCGGCTTACGCAGAATAAAGTCGTAGGGGAAGAAAGCGCCATGCACGTCGCTCGTTTCCACCATTTTTATTTTCACTTGATGTTCTTGTGCCGATACGATACCTACCATTGCCAAGAACGCCAAGAGTAAACAAGGTATTTTGTGCATAATCTACAAGTTTTTATTCCATTTTGAGTGCAAAGATACAACTTTTCTTTTTATTTTTGCACCCGTTTAGTCTAGAATAAATGTAAAAAATGGAACAAATTGTTATCGATAACGGGAAGTGTTGCTTCCTTTTCTATAAAGATATTTTGCTGGTCAAGACAACTGACTCTCAACTGATGGATATCCCTACGGTGCAGGAGGTGGAGGATCTGGGCCTACTCAACGGAAAGCTCCTTGACGTGGTGGCTCAGGATGGTACACCGCAGAAGACCATTCAGTTGAGTGAGCAACCATCGCTTCCTTCGGGATGGGAATGGATTGGATTGCGAGCCTCGTTTGACGTATTGCCGTTGGAACGCTATCTGCAGGCAGGTAAGGCGTATCAGATACTCTTTTGGGATAACCACAGCCGCTTCTGCCCGGCTTGCGGAACGCCTACTGAGCAGTTGGAACCCATCATGAAACGGTGTCCTCAATGCGGCTATGAACTCTATCCTCCCATTTCCACAGCCATCATCGTGTTGGTGAAGCGTGGAGAGGACGAGCTGCTGCTGGTGCATGCACACAACTTCCGAGGCAACTTCAAAGGACTGGTGGCCGGCTTCCTGGAGGCTGGCGAGACGCTGGAGCAGTGTGTGGCACGTGAGGTGATGGAGGAGACGGGATTGCAGATTGGAAACATCCGCTATGTGGCCAGTCAGTCATGGCCCTATCCCAGTGGCTTGATGGTGGGTTTCGTTGCGGACTACGTTGCGGGTGAAATCCGTATGCAAGAGGAGGAACTGAGTACGGCGGCCTTCTACCATCGCGACCACTTGCCTGAGATACCACGCAAGGTGAGTATTGCCCGTCGGCTCATCGACCTTTGGCTGGAGCGAAAGATTTAGCCTTTTTTCCCCTTGCGATACTTCAGGGGCGTGACTCCCTCCATCGAGCGGAACATACGGGTGAAGTGGTTAGGATAACTGAAGCCCAATTCTTCGGCTATCTCGTTGACGCTCATGGTGGTGGAATCGAGTAACGTTTTGGCAGCCAAGAGAATCTTCTGCTGGATGTAGTCATGTGCCGTGACCTGTAGTTCGCGCTTCACCAACTCGCCGAAGTAGTTGGGCGAGAGGTTGAACTGCTGCGCACACCAGGCTACGGTGGGTTGTCCCTGTCCTGCTGGCATACCACTGCTTAGGTAATTGTCTATCAAGATGTCCAGTCGGTTCTTCAAACTGTTCTCTACAGAGGCTCGTTGGGCAAACTGCCTTTCGAAGAAGCGCTTGCAGTAGCTCAACAGGTGACCTATACAGAGGCGTATCAGGTGGTTGGTGAGGTAGTCGGGCAAGGAGTTGAGCTCTGCGTAAAGGTTGGCAAAGCTGTTGAGGATGATGCCTCGCTCTGCTTTATTGAGCTCCAGTGCCTCATAGACATCCTTTTGGAAGAAGCTGAACATGTAGAAGTCGCGCCCCAGGCCGCAGTTTTCCAGCAACTCGGGGCGAAAGGCCAGCATCCATCCCCGAGGCTTTCTGGTGTAATCCAGGTTCATCGACACCACCTGTCCCGGGCGAAGGGAGAAGATAGTGCCTGCGCGGTAGCGCATGGAGTGACCACCACGCACCAGTTCGCCAAAATCCTCGTCCATCAGCACCACGCAGTACATGCCGAAGTCCAGCGGCTCGAACAGCGTGAGATCAGCCCGCGAAAGGTCGCCTACGGCCACGTAAGGATGGAGTGTAGGCTGGTGGAAATAGCGGTTGTATTCGTCGATGTCGGCTACGATTTTCATAAGGCTTCTTAGGGTTGGTTTTCGGGGACAAAGATAGGTAATCTTGGTAGAAAACAAGTAATATTGGTCATAAAAAATGGTAGTTATACTATAAATAGGTAAAAAAGGTCTTTTTATCCGTAAAGATGTTCGCTCTTATCTGCTGCATTTGCCCTACTTTTGCTGCCGACGAAAGTAATTTCCTTGTGAAACCAATTATAATAACATAAAAAACAACCATTATGGCAGTAAAATTTTACCAATCCGAGAATCAAGTGCCTTTGGAAATGCACAAAGTGCGCGTCGTACAGAAACTTAACCTGCTTCCCGTGGAGCAACGCTTGAAGTGTATCCAGGAAGCAGGTAACAACACTTTCTTGCTGCAGAACCGTGACATCTATATGGATATGCTGACAGATAGCGGCGTCAACGCCATGTCAGACAAGCAGACAGCAGCCATGCACATTGCTGATGACTCGTATGCAGGCAGTGAGACCTTCAATCGCTACAAGGCTGCTGTGAAAGAGGTGTTTGGCACCGACTACCTGCTCCCTGCCCACCAAGGACGTGCCTGTGAGAACATCCTGGCCGAAGCCTTCGTGAAACCTGGCATGGTGGCTATCATGAACTTCCACTTCACTACCACCAAGGCCCATGTGACTCGCTGCGGCGGTGAGGTGCTGGAACTGGTGCAGAAGAAGGGCCTGTTGCCCCAAAGCGATGACCCCTTCAAGGGCGACTTCGACCTGGAGGAACTGAAAAACACCATTGAGCGTGTTGGACCGGATAAGGTGGCCTTCGTGCGTGTAGAGGCAGGTACCAACCTGATTGGTGGTCAGCCTGTATCACTGGAGAACATGTTGGCCGTGGCTGACATCTGTCACAACTACGGCGTGCTGAGCGTACTCGATGCCTCGTTGCTGCAAGACAATGTCTATTTCATGAAGACCCGTGAGGCTCAGTGCAAATACATGACCACGAAGCAAATCTATCACCTGCTGGCCGACAAGATGGATATCATCTATTTCTCTGCCCGCAAGCTGGGCTTTGCCCGTGGTGGCGGTATCACGAGCCACAACGGCGAACTCATCAAGAGCATGATGGAGTACATTCCCCTCTATGAAGGATTCCTTACTTATGGAGGTATTGATGTGCGTACCATTGAGAGCATCACGGAAGGCCTCTACGAGAGCCTTGACATGGACTACCTGAGCCATGGACCGGAGTTCATCGCTTACCTGGTGAAGGAGCTCGATGACTATGGCGTGCCGATGATTAAGCCTGCAGGAGGCCTGGGTGCCCACCTCAACTGCTCGGAGATTGTCCCCAACCTGCCGCACAACCAGTATCCTGCTGCAGCTGTAGGTGCAGCCCTCTACATTGCTGGTGGCATTCGTGGTATGGAGCGTGGTACGGTGAGCGAACAGCGCGAGCCTGATGGCACTGAGCGCTATGCCGAGCTGGAGTTGTTGCGTTTGGCCCTGCCCCGTCGTGTCTTCACGCTGAGTCAGGTGAAGTACTGTGCCGACCGTGTGAAATGGCTGTGGGATAACCGAGAACTGATTGGCGGACTGGAATGGACCGAAGAGCCTAAAGTGCTCCGCTTCTTCTTTGGCCGCATGAAGGAGATAGGCTACTGGCAGGAAGAGCTTGTGGCCAAGTTCCGTCAGGACTTTGGCGACAGCCTCTAATGTCCACCGTGAACATGTAATAACAGAAGGTCAGGCAGCCATGTCTGGCCTTCTTCTCTTTAGTCACCTACTGTTGCAGGAGACGATTATTCTTTGTACCTTTGCAGCCATTATTAAAACAAAGGATATTTTCATGAAGAATAATGTGAACAAACGTTTGAAGAACCGGCTGATTCGATGGGGCATCTTAGCACTGCTTCTTTGCTGGGAATGGCCACTCTATGCAGAAGAAACCAACGTGATACCCACCCTGCAGATTGGTAAGAGCACACTGAAGGTCATGGGCTACGGACAGACATCCTATACCGTTCAGAGTCAAGATGGTGAAACAAAGAATGCCCTGGAGATACAGCGTTTCATCGTCATGGCCGATGCCCGCATAACTGACAAAATCAGTTTTTGGCTGATGTACGACTTCTCCTCCAGCAAGATGCACGAATACTATGCTCAATATGCCTTCTCGCCAGCACTTAAGCTGCGCGTGGGCCAATATAAGCAGCCTTTTACGATGGAGAGCCTACTGCCCCCTACCCTCATCAGCAACATTGGTCTGGATGAGAGTGTGGCCTTTATGGCTGGTATCTGGGGGGACCCTTGCTACGGCGTAGGACGTGTGGGGCGTGACCTGGGTGTGATGCTCACTGGTGATCTCTGGCTGAAGGAGGGCAAGCCTCTGGTTAATTACAGCATTGGCCTCTTCAATGGAGCCGGTATGAACCAAAAGGAGAACAACAACCAAAAAGATGTGATTGGTCAGATTAACGTTATGCCGTTTAAACAGACCATCTTCAGTGCCTCGTTCGTTCTAGGAACGGCCAAGGCACAGGCTGCATCGCCCTTTGGATGCTTTGATGAAGGGGAAAACTACAAACGTAACCGCTTCACGGTGGGAGCCGATCACAAGAACCGTCTTGTCACCCTCCGCTCGGAGGCCATGTGGGGGAACGATGGCGGTGCGAAGAGCATGGGCTGGTATGCCAATGCAGAGCTGCACCTGACCAAACGGCTTGACCTGGTGGCTAATTATGACTACCTGAAACGCAACCTCGACCTAAGCGACTCTGCTACTCGCAACTATATCGGTGGCCTGCAGTATTGGGTATATAAGCAGTGCTGCGTGCGCAGCCAGTTTGTCTATAAAGATCCCAAAGCCGGTGCCCCCACCAAGATGTGGGTCACGCAATTCCAAATCGCTTTCTAACCCCTTTTGCTTTTACTGAACCATGTCTATTTTCATTGTACTTCCCATACTCACGTTGCTGATGTTCGAGTTGGGTCTGACCCTTCAGCCGGCCGACTTCAAGCTGTTCCTCACTCGCCCCCGCCCCCTGTTGGTCGGCTTGGCTGGGCAGTTGCTTTTCCTTCCCCTGGTGGCCTTGTTGCTCACCCATTGTTTCACCCTGCCTGCCGTCTTCGCCGTGGGCTTTGTACTGATAGCCTGCTGTCCTGGAGGCAGTTCGAGCAATGTCTTTTCTCTGCTTGCCAAGGGTGATGTGGCCCTCTCCGTATCGCTCACCGCATTCAGCAGCCTGATTACCCTGATAACACTGCCTATCATTATGCAGTGGGTGGTGACACAGAGTGGTTTCTCACAGGGTGAAACCATCACCTTGCCTGTTGGCAAGTTGATGATGCAAAACCTCTTCACTATGCTCCTTCCCATCGTGGCTGGCATCCTCTTCCGTCGCTATGCCTCTAGGCAGGCCGCCCGTCTGGAGGCGATGCTATCCAAGATAGCCTTTCCCTGCCTCATCCTGCTGGCTGCCGT
>JBJEKS010000329.1:0-6286 GCA_051878755.1 Bacteroides sp.
CAGCCTCCAGGAGCCGTACGGTGATGTTAATCAGGTCGTTGTCTCCATTGCATCCCTTCACACCGCCACCGCCGTCAAAGTCGGTACCTATACCCACATGGTCAATACCTGCCACCTCGATGGCATGCTGCAGATGCTTCATGAAGTCGCTCAGTGTGGCGTTCTTCAGGTCTTTACGCAGAAAGTCGGGACAGGGGCATACCTGCACGACTCCTCCCCGCAGAGCCAAGGCACGCAACTGCTCATCCGTGAGGTTGCGGTCGTGACCAAAGAGCGCCTTGGCCGACGAGTGGCTGGCAAACACAGGGCGCTTGCTTCGCTTCAGCACCTCCCAGAAGGTGGTTTCTGAGGCGTGGGAGAGGTCGATGAGCATCCCCAGCTTGTTCATCAGCTTCACCACCTTGCGACCGTAGGGAGAGAGGCCGCCCCAGAGCTGTGTGGTGTCTGAGGAGCTGTCGCAGATGGCGTTGTTGCGCGTATGGCAGAGGGTGATGTAGGTCACTCCACGCTCGTGGTATCGGCGAATCACGTCGAGGTCGGTACCCACACCGTAGCCGTTCTCTATACCTATATATATAGCCTTTTTGCCTTCAGCCTTCAGCCGAGGCAGGTCATCGGCCGTGCGCGCCAAGGCACAGCGGTCGGCATGGCGTGCTATCTGCAGCTCGATGCCGCTCATCAGCTCCTCCACACGTCGCATGGCAGCTTGGGTATGCTCCTCGTCGAGCGCCTTCTGCCGTACCCAACAAGCCAGATACTGACCGTCAAGGTAGCCCTCTTCCATCTTGGGAAGAGAGACCTGCGAGGGTTCGCGACGGCCCAGGTCGAAGCTGGGGGTGAACTCCAGTGGGGTGTCGGTATGGGTATCGATGCTCAGGATGCGGCTGTGGATGGCCTTGGCTTGCTGGAAGGTGGCGGCCTTCTCCACGAGGAAGCGGATGATGCGGAGTGCCGTGGTATCACCACCCAGGGTCAAGGCCTCGGGATGGAACTGCACACCCCACACAGGGTACTCCTCACGACTCTCAAACCCCTCCACGATGCCGTCGTCTGTTCGTGCCGTCACCTTGAGCGAGGGAGCAATCTGTTTCACGGCTTGGTGATGGTGCGAGTTGGTGAGCCATGTATCGTGACCTATCATGGCGGCCAGTTGCGAGCCTTGCTCGAAGTGTACCCGATGCGTACCTTGGTAGCTCGACTCCTGCTGCTGGTGCTGCAGGTCCGACTGGGGGCATTGCGAGGGAATGTCCTGATAGAGCGAGCCTCCGAAGGCCACATTGATGAGCTGCTCGCCACGGCAGATGCCGAGCATCGGCACGTTGAAGTCGTGCGCCAACCGAATCAGGCAGATGTCATAGACATCGCGTAGCGAATCCACACTCCCCAGTTCGGGTATCGGCTCTTCGCCATAATAGGAGGGGTGGATATCTTCACCACCGGTCATGATGATGCCGTCGAGTCGCTTCATCACGTCGCGAAGCACGAGCGAGTCAGTGGTGACGGGAATCATCATCGGTACGCCACCGGCACGGATGACGGACTCAGTGTAGGTGAGATTTACCGCCGAACGACGTTCGGGGTGGGAACAGGAGATACCGATAAGCGGTTTTGCGGCAGTTGTAGCCGTAGATTGCGGTGTTACCGCAGGGGTAGCTGTGGTTTGTGCTTGTACATTCCCCAAGCAGAGGGCAGCTAGGAGCAGGGTGATTGTCGTTTTTATCATTTAAAATCTTTATTAAATCTAAAATTTCCTGCAAATATAGCGATAATATAGAGAAAAGACCTACTTTTGCGCACAAATTTTTGAGGGTACCGCAATTTTTTGCGGTCGTGTAATCCAGAACACCACGTAAAAAACAGGAAATATGAAACAACAAGTATCTTTATCGTTTATGCTCATGGGCGTACTGTTCAGTGTATGCCTGATAGCAGCTAATCTCTTAGAAACCAAAGTAGTGCAAATCGGCGGACTCTCCGTAACGTGCGGTCTGCTCGTCTTCCCCATCTCCTACATCATCAACGACTGCATAGCCGAGGTGTGGGGCTTCGCCAAGGCACGCATCATCATCTGGTGCGGATTTGCGATGAACTTCTTCGTTGTGGCTTTGGGCTTAATCTCCGTGCAGCTCCCTGCAGCCCCCTTCTGGGAGGGCGAGGAGCACTTCAACTTCGTCTTCGGCATGGCTCCGCGTATTGTGGCGGGTAGTTTGCTGGCCTTTCTGGTCGGCTCCTTCCTCAACGCCTACGTGATGAGCCGCATGAAGCTCCAGAGCGAAGGGCGCCACTTCTCGCTTCGCGCCATCGTCTCTACCTTGGTGGGTGAGACGGCCGATTCGCTGGTCTTCTTTCCGATAGCCTTCGGAGGTATTCTCACCGTGGGGCAGCTGGCCACGATGATGACGGTGCAGATTGTCTTGAAGTCTCTCTATGAGGTGATTATCCTTCCCGTGACGATTCGTGTGGTACGTGCCGTGAAGCGCATGGAGGAGACCGATGTCTATGACGAGGGCATCTCCTACAATATCTTTAAGTTCTAGTCGGTCGTCATGGCACGCAGATGACACAGATTTGGGCTGATGACCGCTGATTTTTTATTTTTTTTATGAATCATTCTACTGCATTGGTTGTTTTCAGTGGGGGACAGGACTCCACGACTTGCTTATTCTGGGCTAAGCGACGCTTCAGTCGTGTGGTGGCCCTCAGTTTTCTCTATGGTCAGAAGCATCAGAAGGAGGTGGAGCTGGCTGCTCAGATTGCCGCCAAGGCGGGGGTGGAACATGCTGTGATGGATGTGTCGTTCATCGGACGACTGGGGCATAACTCGCTGACTGATACATCGATGGTGATGGACGAGGAGAAGCCTGCCGACAGCTACCCCAACACCTTCGTTCCGGGGCGTAACCTCTTCTTCCTCAGCATTGCGGCTGTCTTTGCTCGCGAAAGGGGCATCCATCATCTGGTGACCGGTGTGTCGCAAACCGACTTCAGTGGCTATCCCGACTGCCGTGATGCCTTCATCAAGTCGCTCAACGTGACGCTCAATCTGGCCATGGACGAGCAGTTCGTTATCCACACTCCGCTGATGTGGATTGACAAGGCCGAAACTTGGGCTTTGGCCGATGAACTGGGTGTGCTCGACCTGATTCGCCACGAGACGTTGACCTGCTACAATGGTATTCCGGGCGACGGCTGTGGCCATTGTCCCGCCTGCCGTTTGCGTCGGGAAGGGTTGGAGAAGTATCTCTTGTCTGTTGGCAAGTTTACAAATTAACGAGTTAACGAGGTAACAAGTTAACAGGGTCTTCTGCAATTTAGTTGAAGTATTTTTAGTATATCATCGCCTGTAGGGGCGGACCTGTGTGTCCGCCCTGAAAACCGCAACTGAGCATGATTAAGTGCATGGTTCTGGGCAGACACATAGGTCTGCCCCTACAGTGACTGTCCCCTCGTCCCCTCGTTTACTGAATTATTCGCGATTCATCAGCCGTTGTTCGGCCATTTGCTCGTACTTGGTTCCTGGGCGGCCGTAGTTGGCGTAGGGGTAGATGGAGATGCCTCCTCTTGGGGTGAAGATACCTGTCACCTCGATGTACTTGGGGTCCATCAGCTGGATGAGGTCCTTCATGATGATGTTCACGCAATCCTCATGGAAAGCCCCATGGTTGCGGAAGCTGAAGAGGTAGAGCTTCAGGCTCTTGCTCTCCACCATCTTGACGTCGGGGATGTAGCAGATGCGTATCTCGGCAAAGTCCGGCTGACCCGTGATGGGGCAGAGGCTGGTAAACTCGGGGCAGTTGAAGCGCACCCAGTAGTCGTTGCCCTGATGTTTGTTGGTAAAGGCCTCCAGCACTTCGGGTGCATAGTCCTGTCTGTATTCCGTCTTGCGCCCCAGCAGGTGGAGCTCCTCTTTCAATTCACTCATTGTTTTCTTTTTTATAAGGTCTTTTATGTTTTTACTTTCTTCCTTTATAGATAAGGAAGGCGATGACGGCCACTACGACGATGACGATGCCGTAGCCTATCTCGTGGCTGTACTTCGACACTTGCGCCATGAGCTGCTCCTCAGTCTCGATGCCGGGGACGGTGGAGAGGTAGTAGCCCAAGGCAGCCAAGATGGAGTTCCAGATGCCTGCGCCCAGGGTGGTGAAGAGCAGGAAGGTGGAGAGGCGCATACGGGCCAATCCGGCGGGGATGGAGATGAGCTGACGCACAGCGGGAATGAGTCGTCCCACAAAGGTGGAGATGGCTCCATGACGCTCGAAGTAGGCCTCGGCATGTTGCACCTTCGCTTCGTCAATCAGGCAGATGTGGCCCCAGCGGCTGTTGGCAAAGGCGTAGATGATGGGTCGTCCGAACCAGCGGGCGAGGTAGTAATTGATGAGAGCGCCAATGTTGGCTCCCAGGGTGGCGAAAAGCACCACCAAGTAGATGTTCAGACTCTCGTTGTGAGCCGCTTTCCATGCGGCAGGGGGGATAACCACTTCCGAGGGGAAAGGGATGAACGAACTCTCGATGGCCATCAGCAACGTGATGGTGGCGTAGTTCAGGTGGTCGATGCACCACTGTATAAATGCTACAGATTCCATGGGCTGTTATTCCTCTTTGCTTTTATTCCTCTTTTCTTTTATTCCTCTTTTTTCTTATTCTTTGACTCAAGCTGCTTCACGAGTTCCTGGATTCTTTCATCGGAAAAATTCTGTAATCCATTCAGCTCCGGACAGATGGTGCGAAGCACGTCAGCCATCACTTTACCTAGCTGCGACGGGTCGGAGTCCTTATCCTTCAACAGATTGACCAGCTTCTCCAGCTGCTCATTTGAGACTTTGATGGCTCCGCTCGACAGCAGCTCTTCCAACAGCTCTTTCTTGTCAAACATGACGCAGTGCATCAAGAGCTGCAGGTTCACGAGCTGATTCTCCGGCTCCATCTCGTGCATTTTTTGCAGCACGAAGTAGGACTCATCAAAGTGGTCGAATTCGATGCATAAGTCGTGGGCCTCACGAAGCAGGTCGATGCTCAGGGTTTCACATTGGTAGAGCTGTTTCCAGCATTTGCTTGCTTCCTTTTTCTTGCCTTGCTGCATCTTCACCACGGCCATGACGAGGTAGAGCTCGGGGCTGTCGGGATATTCCTGAATCAGCAGTTGGGCTATCTTGAATGCGTCATCCCACTTCTGCAGGTGCAAGAAGCTGAGGGCGGCCAGGGTGGAGATGACACATACGTAGTTGTTCTCCGGCCCGATATTGTTCTCGAACGTGTATTTCATCGTCTTGCAGAAGACACTCACTGCTTTTTCCCATTGCATGGAGTCGTAGCAGGCACTCATCTCGAAATAGCAGAATCCCAGGAAGGGCATTCCACCCAGTTCGTAGGCCCGATAGGCGTAGCTGATGGCTTTATCAGGGTTTCCCAGCTGTCTGAAAGCCAATGCTTTGAGCAGTATGGCAGGATGGTAGTCCTCATCGGTGGCGAGGGCAAAGTCGCAGGCCTCGATGCACTTGTCATACTGCTGGTCGTCGAAGTAACATTCGCCCAGCACCTTCCAGATGTTGGGTTGGTAGGGGTACTTGTCGATGAGCTTGTTGAGCGTCTCGATGGCAAGGTCCGTCAAACCGAGTTCACGGTAGCAGGTGGCCAGATTGTCGAGATAGAACTCATGCTCAGGGTCTTCGTCGGAGTCGGTGAGGTACTCCAGGGCTTCGTCCGGTTTATCCAGGTCGAGCATGAGGCCTACGATGGAGTAGGTGTCTTCAGGACCTGCATTGAGCACGAGTTCATCCAGTATCTCATCGGCCTTCTCTTCGTCGCCTTGGCGGTAGGCCAAGAGAGCCTCGAGCTGTCGGGTGTCGCGATTGCTCACAGCAATCTTCTGCAGGCACTCTTCCGCCTGCTCCAGCTGGCCGAAATCGAGGTACATGTAGGCCTCCTGTATCCGCAGGTCGATGTTGTCGGGATGCAGGTGCAGGCCATACTTCACCACCTTCTCCATCTTCTCGTGCATGTTGTTGACGGCAAAGTAGTCGGCAATGTCGGCCAGCTCGTCAGCATCATAATACTGACCTTTTCCGCTGCTGATTTCGTTCAGCACCTCGTCGGCTCGCCGCTGAAATTCGGCATCCTTCCCTAGATAGAGTTTCCTGTCCATAGTCCTATTTTTACACGCTAGGTTTATAAAATTGATTCAAACTTGATTTCAGCTCGAGTTTTTTGATTTAAACTTGATTTCAGCTTGAGTTTTTTGATTTAAACTTGATTTCAGCTTGATTTTACTTGATTTTGCTTGATT
>JBJEKS010000330.1:0-6280 GCA_051878755.1 Bacteroides sp.
AACAGCCGGATTCCCAAGCTGAACGCCATCTTCCAGGAAGAGTGCCAGGCTGCGGGCAGAGGAGAGGAGCCTTGGCATATCAAGAGCCTGGTCTTCAACTACAAAAGTCTCTCAGCCAAGGGCGAGGAGATTATCCTTTCAGGGCGGCTCACCTTTCCCCAATACGTCAATCCGGAGCTGAGCCACCAGCTGAACTCCCTCTCCATCGTTTCGCACACCTATACCCCGGGAGACCGGGCATACCCTACACAACGGGAAGACCTGATGACCCCACGTATACTCTATAACTCAGCAGTCATTGAGCCTGACTACGAAGGCTATGGTGTGACGGGAGATCAGGTGTTCTGCTTTTTGTCCAACAAAGCCATGGCACAGCAGATGGCCGACTGCGTAGAGGCCGCACTCGTCTTGCTGAAGCAACATCGTGCCACGCTGGCTGATGACGGCTACTCCACCTGTTGGGGCGTCTCCATGGGGGCACCGGGAATCCTGGCCTTTACCCGCTATTACGAGACCATGGCCTCCGACTCCTTCAAGCAGTCGATTCGGCTCCACTCTACGCTTGCCGCATCAGGACCACTGGCAACCGATAAGATTTTGGAGTACGACAATCAGCAGGAAGATCACAAGGCTCTGCTCTTCCATCTGCAGATGACGGGACTGGGAGCCATCGACCCGGAGCGCCTGGAAGGCTATACGCTGAAGGAGTTTATCCCGGAGTGGATGTTGACCACACCCTACGAGCTGGAAGGAAAGAGCTATATTTATTACGACCTCTGGATGACGGACAACGCCATCACCTACTTTCTAGTCACTAGCGATGCTAAGATGTACCAATGGCAGCTGGCCGATGTCCTTGCTCCTGACATGCTGGACGGTGAAGGGCACCTGCTGGACTCTTCGCCCAAAGTGCAGCTGCTGAGGAAGATACTGGCCGAGGAGAACGACTGGGAATCCTGGACACCACAGACTCCTATCTACATGATGCACCACCCCAAAGATGGGGGTGTGCCCTATGAACCATCCTATCAGCTCTATCAATCGTTTGCCAGCCGAGGTGGTAATGTCTTCTGGAAAGACGACTCCCTACCCTTTATCCTGGAAAGCAACCCTTTGGTCACCCACTATTGCACTGGTCTATTTGATGTCGTGCGTGCCCTGACCTGCGAGTTCCCCAGCGAAATAAGCACGACCCTGCAACCTATCCGTTAATCCGTCAACCAGCAAATGCCCATGGAAACAGTAAATAAACGAGTCATAAAGCCTTCGGAGGAGCGCATCTGGGAGCGCTACTATGCCCCCACGACCAACCGCCGCCTCCAGGAGGAGCTCCACTACAACAGCCTGTGGCGCTTCCTGGAGCAGGAGATGCTGGCCGATGAGGACCGGCACGATGCACTCGTCTATTTCGGTCGCCATATCAAGCGCTCGGAGCTGATTGCCGATGTACAGCGCTGGGCCCGCGTCCTCAAGGGGATGGGCGTGGAGGCAGATGAGCACGTCCTGATATTCAGCCCCTTCACCCCCGAGGTGGTGAGCATACTCTTTGCCATCAACCTGGTGGGAGCTACCGCCATCCTGCCTAACCTGGCTGCCAGCCATGCCGCCCTCTCCGGCTCGATGGGCAACTCCCGCGTGGCCTTCGTCTTCGACGGACTGGAGCAAAGCATCAGCGACCTCCTGGCCCGCGAGCAGTTTGAGCGCGTGGTGCTCGTGGATGCTACCCGCAGCATGAGCAGCCCCCTCAAGCAGATAGCCGGCAGCATCAACTGGCTGAAGCGCATCAAGGTGCGCCACCGCTCACCCAAGTACCTCTCGCTCGACGAGGCCATCCGCCGCTACGGCCCATACCAAGGGGAGGTGGAGGCACCACACCGACCGGGGCGCGTAGCCATCTACTCCTCCTCGGGCGGCACGACGCAAAAGGGACAGGCCAAGCAAATCGGCCTGACCAACGAGGGAATGCTGAGGATGTTTACCAACGCCCTGGCCTTCAACGAACAGGAGCACCCTTTCCGCGAAGGGGACATCGTCTATTGCAACCTGCCCCCCTTTGTCTGCACGGCGCTCTTCGTGCTGCTCATGGTGCCCCTGCAACACCGCATGACCTGCATCCTCGAGCCACGGCTCGATGTGGAGACCTTCACCAAGAACCTGCTGAAGTACCGTCCGCAGGTCACCCTCATCCCGGGCAAGTGCTGGGAGGGCTTCTGCACCAAGATGGCGGAGATGGCGCAGCGAGGCCGACGACCCGACCTCAGCTTCCTGCGGCTGCCCATCATGGGTGGCGAAGGGTGTACACCAGAGATGCTGGAGTGGATGAACAGGGTGCTCCACCGCTGCGGCTCCTCCACGGGCATCATCTCGGGCTATGGCATGAGTGAGGCCTTCTCGGTCATCACCATCGACTGGCGCCCGGGGTGCTACACGGCCAAGAACAGACGCCCCTGCATCAGCGTGGGCTACCCCTTCCCGGGATTCACCGTGGGCATCTTCGGCCCCGACGGACAGGAGCTACCCTACGGCATGAGGGGCGAACTACGCACCAAGACAGCCACCATGATGAAGGGCTACCTGAACAACGAGAAGCTGACCGCAGCCACCATTGGCGATGGCTGGATTCACAGCGGAGACCTCTGCGAGATGGATGAGCAAGGCATCGTCTATATCTACGGCCGCATAAGCGACCACGTCTGCTCACCACACGAGCGTATCTACCTGTTCGACATCGCCAACTACCTGCGCCAGGACCATGCCGTAAAGGATGCCCTGGTCTGCAACATGGGCCACGGAGCCAACGACCCGCACCTGGCCGCCCACCTTATCCTCGACGAGAAGGCCGGGGAGTCGCAGACGGAGGTGCTCTTCCGCCTCGAAGCCTCCATGAAGAAGATACTCCCTCAGGGACTCTCCATCGAAGGGTACAAGCTGCATCGAGGCACCTTCAGGATGAGCATCGTCTGCAAGGTGGATCACAACAGCTACCACGAAGAGCTGACTGGCTACCTCAAGCCCACACCGAAAGGCATGGAGCAGGTAAGGTTCAGCTCCTCAAAATAACCGAATGATAAACTTTATAACACTTATACCGTATGAGACATCGCATATTAACTTGGAGCATGATGACCCTGATGGCCACGGCTGGAGTCTGCACGTCATGCAGCAACGACAATGAGCCTCAACCCGAGGAGTCAGCACAGAACCCCACCATCGAGCAGATGAAGCAGGTCTGGAACGAGGTTGGCCAGGAGATGCAATCGATTGACCCAGCTCCCCTGAACCAGCTCATCGCAGCACTGAATGACAAAAGCACGAAGATGACCACACGCACCGTAGATGAAGAGACGGGTGCAGAAGGCGAAGAGACGGCAGCTGACGCCGACCTGGTCAACGACCTCAGGGAGCTGCTCTCCGCCATCCTGTCTGTCGAAGGCGACGAGCCGTGGTTGAATCACAGCCTGTCGTTTGTCAACGCACAGCGCACCTTCGCCCTGCTCTACGAGTTCCAGCAGATCCACCTCTGTCAGGAGGACGAACAGCCATGCGAAGGCGTGGGCACCGTCCATGCCCTCGATGTCACCGTGATGCCCGACGACACCACGCGCTACGACATCGTGCTGGCACACCGGATAGAGGTCATGGACCACGAAGATACAGGAGACCGGCTGTGGAACCAATACAGCCTGACCGTTAGGAAGAACGATGCCCACCTCCTCGATATGGCCACCCACAAAGCCCTTGGCCGGTTTGATTTCAACGAGTCGGGCGAATGGAACAAGCTGCGGATTGGCCACATCAGCTACCTGGAACACGAGGTGTACATCTTCTTCTGCTATGCCACTCCAGGCCAACCGGACCTGCTCGTCGTCACCTATTCAAAGAACGGCAGCGAGCTGGTTGACGTCAGGGTGGAACTCAACCGCAACGCCATCGCCGTGCCCTACCTGCCGGGCAGACACTCCGCCGACTACACTATCAGCCTGAAGGAGGGTCTGGCGAGCGTTTATGGCCGCGTCAATAAGATTTCTACCTTAGTGGCCCACGCCGCCGCCATCGGCCTAACCTACAAGAACGGCACCACTGAGGCAACCTGCGTGAAGTTGGCCAACGACTTCAACGAGAACGTCACGGCCAACATCGCCTTTGCCGGTACGGACCTGGGCGACATCCTGCTGGGCTACCGCCCCATGGAGGGCAGCGTGAACTACAAGCCTGTGATAGAGGTCTCCTCACCCATCTTCGGCGAGACACCCCTCTCCCTCGATGAGATTCTGGCCCTCCTGGGCGTGACTTGGGATGACATTAAAGAAATGATAGGTAGCCTGGGTGATTTATGACTTCAAACAAACTTATAGCCTGTCTGCTCCTGCTCGTGGCCCCCAAGGTGGCCAATGCCCAGTGCTATTCCCTGGACAGCTGCGTCACCCTGGCCCTGAAGCACAACAAGCAGATAGAGGCGGCGGAATGGACGGTGAAGAGGTATGAGCATAACCGCAAAGCGCTTTATGCCAACTTCTTCCCGGACATCAACGCCCAAGCCGTGGGACTCTACAGCACCATTGCGAGCACGGCCACCATGGATATCGCTTCGCCGATAGCCTGGGCCATGGCCAACGAGGTGCAGAGCGTACTCCCCGGGCTGATACAGGAGAGCATGAAAGAGCAGCTGGCCAACCGCTGGACGGAGAAGCTGCGTCCGCTGAATCAAGACATCAGCATCAAGATGAAGGGAACCTTTTACGGTAACCTGCAACTGGAGCAGCCGCTCTATATGGGCGGCAAGATTACAGCGGGCTACCGGATGGGTAAGGTGGGCGAAGAGATGGCCCGCCTAGGGAAGAACCTGGCCCGAGAGGAGGTTATCCTGCAGGTCTATGATGCCTACCAGCTGATGGTGAAAGCCAAGGAGCTGCATCTGGTGGCTCAGAAGTATGACTCACTCCTGCTCAAGCTGGTACACGACGTAGAGAAAGCCATCGAGCACGGCATGGCCAGCCGCAACGAGCGGCTGAAAGTGCAGGTCAAGAAGAGCGAGGCGGAGCTGAAACTGATGGAGGCCGAGAACGGCCTCCTGCTGGCCCGCATGAACCTCTGCCAGCTGATAGGCCTGCCGCTGATTACCGAAATGGACGTGGAGAGAGAGGATGGAAGGATGACCGAGGAGTGCTGTATAGACCAAACAGCCACCCCCTACGGGCGTACGGAAGCCGAGCTGCTGGATCGTCAGGTGGAGCTGGCCCGCCAACAGGTGAAGCTGGAGCAGTCGGCCCGTTTGCCGGAGGTAGGCATTGGACTGCAGGTGGGCGTGCTCGAGGGGCTAGAGTTCCTCGACCAACGTCTCTTCCGCCACAAGCCCGTGGCCACCGCGATGATTTCGGTCAAGATGCCCATCTACCATGCCGGCGAAGTGCGTCACAAAGTGGCTGCTGCCAAAGCCGACCTGGAGCGGCAACGGGTGGAGCGCGAAGAGCACATGGAAAAGATGGAACTCGAACTGCAGCAGAAGGCCAACCTCCTGCGCGAGACGAAGCTTGAGCTGCAACTGCGCGAACGCCACCTGCAGCAATGTGAAGAGAACCTGCGCATCAGCCGCAGGAGCTATGATGTAGGACTGGAATCCCTCAGCGACCTCCTTACCGCCCAGGTGCTCTGGCAAGAGGCCTATGCCAGCCAAGCCGAGGCACGCTACAAGCTGAAGAGCCGCTGGATGGCCTGGCGAAAAGCAGCAGGACGACTATAAAAAAAGCCCTTTTCATCGGAAAAATCTACTCAGATTTACAATTCCTTTTCACCATTTCAAATAATCGGCAAAGAACTTAATTTTTATACCAACAAAGCAGAGATAGTGGCTACATTTTTCTAATTTTGCATAGAGAAACGTTTTATGCACATATTAGAAATGAGATGTTAGAGACACTTTCCTTTGAAGCCATAGCGCACTATGCCCGTGGGATGACGACCATGTTCTTCATCGTATGGACGTATAATATCTACAAACACCGTCATCATAACAGCATGATGATGATGATGACCATTGCTGCCAGCTACATCACCTTTGGATTTGCCAAGGATGTAGTCTTCCTTTACACTATAAGCTCATCACCTCTAATTTCAAAGTCTTAATCATGGAGGAGTAAGCGAATCATCAACCCGATGATAAGAAATTACCATTGAGAAGAAAAGACAAATTGTGTGTCACCACCTGTAGGGGCAATATTTGGGATGATGAATGTTGGTTTATACACGTATTGGTCTATAAGGGCGACAAACTCGTCGCAGG
>JBJEKS010000331.1:0-8153 GCA_051878755.1 Bacteroides sp.
TCTTGGCCTCTTGCTGCAGGAATCCCTGGAGGATAGTCAGGGGAAGCAGCGTGGATTTTCCGGCACCGGGAGGGGCGGTGAGCACCAGACGGGGGTGTCGGGTCAGGGCACGGTTCACCTCATCGGCCATTTGGCCAACGGGCAACTGATGGAGGAAGGGCAGGAGCGAGGGTGTGTACACGGTGCAGAGGGTCAGTTGTTTGTCTCCAGAGCGTAATCCACGGCACGGTTCACGTAGTCGCAGAAGGGCTTGGTGGTGTGAAACAGTTCGGCCACGCGTTCGGCCAGCCGGGGAGCAGTCACGAAAGCGTCGTCCACGGTGGCACAGAGGCAATAGCTTTTCAATCGCATCCAGTCAGCATAGGGTGCATCGGCAGGGTATTCACGGGGTACGCGCTTCAGCGCTCCATCCATATCGACTTTGAAACTGGGGTGAGCCACGTCGAGCACATCGCGTCGGAACTCCTCCCAACCGTCACTGATGTCTTCGCGCAACAGCTTCACGGCCTGAGGGTCGTAGCAGTAGTTGCCAGCGGCCAGCATGTGGGATTGAGGATAGCTGTCGGCTGAGCCGGTACCTACGTGGAAGTAGTAGCCTGCGTGCATCGATTTCTTTCCTCCTGGTGCGAGAAAGACGCCGAAGTGGGTCTTGTAGGGCGACTTGTCGCTGCTGAAGCGCGTATCGCGGTAGATGCGGTAGGTGCAGTCACGCAGTGTCAGTCGAGCAATATCCTCGTCGTAGGCTCCGATAGCATGGATTAGCTCCTCGCAAAAGTTGTTCCAACGATGCTGTGCCTGTTGGTATTCGGCCTTATGTTCGTTGAACCATTCGCGGCAGTTGTGTTGATCCAACTGCCGCAGAAAGGATAGAATCTGGTGCATTTTTAGTTTCTAGTTTTTATCTTTTAGTTTTTAGTTTTCCCGATGTAATCCAGGATTTGCTCGGCGTGGATTTTGGTCTTGATTTCCTTGGGGGTGAAGATTTTCTCGATGAAGCCCTCCTCATTGACCAGGTAGGTCGTGCGGAGGATGCCGATGGTGCGGTGGCCGCAGGCCACCTTCTCGCCCCAGCAGCCCAGTTGTTGCAGCAGGGTGGTTTCGGTGTCGGCTATCAGTGGGAACTCCAGGCCTTGAGCATCTGCAAATTTCTTCTGCAGGGCCTGTTTGTCCTTGCTTACACCCACGATGGCATAGCCAGCGGCTTCGAGCTCGCCCTTGTGAGCTTGCAGCGAACAGGCTTCGGCGGTGCAGCCACTTGTATTGGCCTTAGGGTAGCTGTAAAGGATGAGTTTGCGGCCATGGTAATCACTGCGTTTGATTTCGCGTCCTTCTTGGTCGATGCCAAGGATTTCGGGTATTTGGTCTCCTACGTTCATATCTCTTTTCCGTTTTAAATAGTAATCCGTTTTAATTAAATAGTAATGTCACTCTTTTACCACCGGCTTTCCGGCAGCTTGCCAAGCGGTGATGCCTCCTTTCAGGTCGGTCACCTGGAGGCCGAGGGCCTTCATTTGGGTGGCTGCGTTGTGGCTACGACGGCCACTGCGGCAGTAGATGTAGTAGTGTTTGCTCTTATCGAGTGCAGCGATGCCGGCCTGGAAGTTCGGTTCGTCGAGCACGTTGAGTAGTTGGGCTCCGCTGAGGTGACCTTCGGCATACTCATCAGGTTGACGCACGTCGATGAGCACGGCATCCGTGTCGGTGCTGAAAGCCTCCTCATAGGCTTGGGGCTCCAGGGTAGGTATTTCCTGGCCCTGGCAAGCTGAGCAGAGGCCCAGCATGGCCAGCAGGGTAGTGAATAGCTGTTTCATGTCTCAAATGTAATGTAAGTTATTTTGGTTTATTCAAGTTATTCCACGAAGCGGATTTTCTCGTCGTACTTGCGCGGTTTGGCATCGGGGCTCTCGGCGGGGAAGCCCAGGGTGATGCAGTAGAGCAGTTCGTAGTCGGTGCTGAAGCCCAGTCGCTCCATGTAGGGGGCACAGGCCTTGCTCTTTATCATCTGGCGTGTGGGACCGGCCATGCAGCAGGAACCGATGCCCATCGACCAGGCCTTCAGGATGAGGTTCTCGCCCAGCAGACCGCAGTCGATGGCTGAAATGTCGTAGGTGGTGTCACGGGCGATGAAGACCACGCAGGGTGCTCCGGCGAAGATGGTGCTTGTCCCTTTACGTATGCGCACCTCGGTGTCGCTGGCCACGGCATCGGATATCTCTTGCAGCAACTGCGGATTGTCCACCACGCGCAGCTCGTAGGCCTGGCGGTTCTGTCCGTTGGGGGCATTGACGGCAGCGATAAGGATTTGTTGCAGCGTGTCGCGCGAGAGGGTGCGATCGGTGTACTGACGGATGCTGCGTCGGGCCATGATGACGCGTTCTATAGCCTCGGCATCACTCGTTGTTGCCGTTTCGTTGGTTTGCGTTGAGGGGGCCGTGCAGCCACTCAACAGCGTTGCTCCAAGGAGGGAGAACAATAGAGTTTTTATACATTTCATATACATATTTATTAATAGGGTTTGTTTATCGTGCAAAAATAGTACTTTTCTTTGATTCAAGTGGCGCTTCTTGACGGAATTTTCTTACTTTTGCCCGCAGATAAACGGAAATAGTACATAATAAAGGAAAATAACGATATTTAGCATGGAAAGAAACAGATTGCAACGTGTGGTGGTCAAGGTGGGGAGCAATGTGCTGACGCGCAAGGATGGCACCCTCGACGTGACCCGCATGTCGGCGTTGGTCGATCAGGTGGCTGACTTGCGCGCGATGGGGATGGAGGTGATACTCGTCTCGTCGGGGGCTGTGGCATCGGGGCGTAGCGAGGTGCAGTCGCTCAAGAAGCTTGACAGTGTGGAGCAGCGGCAACTCTTCAGCGCCGTGGGTCAAGCCAAGCTCATTAACCGCTATTACGAACTCTTCCGCGAGCACCATATAGCCGTGGGGCAGGTACTTACTACGAAGGAGAACTTCGGTACCCGCCGTCACTACCTTAACCAAAAGCGCTGCATGAACGTGATGCTCGACAACGGTGTCATCCCCATTGTCAATGAGAACGACACCATCTCCGTCACCGAGCTGATGTTTACCGACAACGATGAACTCTCGGGCCTGATTGCCACGATGATGGATGCCCAGCTGCTGGTCATCTTGAGCAACATCGATGGTATCTACGACGGCGACCCTGCGTCACCCTCGTCGAGTGTCATCCGCGAGATTCTCCCCTCTACGGAGCTGGAGAGCTACATCCAGTCGGGCAAGTCGAGCTTTGGCCGTGGAGGAATGCTCACCAAGACCCGCATTGCCCGCAAGGTGGCCGAGGAGGGTATCACCGTTGTGATAGCCAACGGCCGCCGTGAGCAGGTGCTTCTGCGGCTTATAGCAAGCTTGTGCGGTGAAGAGGTAACCGAAGGTGAGGAACTGCCTTTCACCCGTTTCGTTCCTTCGGAGCAGCCAGTGTCGAGCGTGAAGAAGTGGATTGCTCATAGCGAGGGGTTTGCAAAGGGTGAGATTCACCTCAACGAGGCGGCCACACAGCTTCTAGCTAGTGAACGTCCGATGAGTATTCTTCCCGTGGGTATCACGGCGGTGCACGGCGAGTTTGAGAAGGACGACATCGTGCGTGTGGTGGGGAGTGACGGTCGCTACCTGGGGGTGGGTCGCGTGAGCTGCAGTTCTGTTCAGGCCCGCTTAGTCGTTGGTAAGCATGGCGAAAGACCCGTCATTCACTATGACTACCTCTATATAGAAAACTAAATGAATTAATATGAAACGAATATAGGAACGAATGATAATGAATGATATAACTACGACGCTTGGCCTGGTGAAAGAGGCCAGCAGACAGCTGCTCGGTTTGAGCGATGCTGTCATCTCTGAGGTGCTGCGTGAGGTGGCTGATGCAGCCCTTGCTCATACGGATATGCTACTGGAGGCCAACCGGCAGGACCTGGAGCGCATGGACCCAGCCAATCCGAAGTATGACCGCCTCAAGCTCACCCCCGAACGCATCCGGGGTATCGCTGAGGGCATCCGTCAGGTGGCCAATCTGCCTTCTCCACTCCACCGTGTACTACGTGGTTACGAACTGCCCAACGGACTGAAGATTGAGCGTGTCAGCGTGCCGTTTGGTGTCATTGGCATCATCTATGAGGCACGTCCTAACGTCAGCTTCGATGTGGCTGCCATCTGTCTGAAGAGTGGTAATGCCTGTGTCCTAAAGGGAGGTAGTGATGCCGACTGCTCCAACCGTGCCATCGTAGAGCTTATCCACGGGGTACTCACGGCCCATGGCCTTGACACGCATCTGGTGGAGCTCCTCCCTGCCACTCATGAGGCGGCCCAGGTGCTGCTCCATGCGGAGGGGTTGGTGGACCTCATCATCCCCCGTGGTAGCAGCCGCTTGATTCGTTTTGTACGTGCTGAGGCTACTATACCTGTCATCGAGACTGGGGCGGGCATCTGCCATACCTACCTGGATGAGTTTGCCGACCTGGAGAAGGGACGTGCCATCGTGCTCAACGCCAAGACGCGCCGTGTCAGTGTGTGCAACGCTCTCGACTGCCTCCTCCTTCACGCTTCCTTTTTGCCCCAGTTGCCGCAGCTCTGTGCTCCTTTGGCTGAGAAACAGGTCACAATCTATGCTGACGAACCCGCCTTTGCTGCCCTGCAGGGTAACTATCCGGAGGAGTTGCTCTTTCCTGCCTCACCCGAGGACTTTGGCACCGAGTTCCTGGATTATAAGATGGCCATCCGCACCGTGGAGAACCTTGATGAAGCGCTCTGCCATATCCGTCGCTACGGCTCTCACCACAGCGAGTGCATCGTCACCGAGCATCATGCTTCTGCTCAGCGCTTCACGCGTGAGGTGGATGCAGCTTGTGTCTATGTCAATGCGCCGACGTCGTTCACCGACGGGGGAGAGTTTGGCCTGGGTGCTGAGATAGGCATCAGTACCCAGAAGCTACATGCCCGAGGCCCCATGGCGCTGGAAGAGATTACCACCTACAAGTGGATTATCGAGGGCGATGGGCAAGTGAGGAAGTAGCCGGTTACTTTCGTTTAGCTCTTTACCTTTTAATTTTCGATGTTTATCCCCTTCAAGTCTGCCCCGGTGGGCGACTGGAAGACGCGCAGACCAAACTCAGGGACGATGGCCAGCAGGTGGTCGAAGACGTCTGCTTGAATCTGTTCGTAGGGTGCCCATTGGGTGGTGCGAGTGAAGAAATAGAGTTCAATGGGGATGCCGTGGTCGGTAGGTTGTAGATGCCGCACCAGCAGGGTCATGTCATCGCGCACGCTGGGATGGTTACGCAGGTAGGCACTCAGGTAGGCACGGAACACACCCAGGTTGGTTTGACGACGTCCGTTCACCAGCACACTGTTGTCAATCTCCTGTGCTGCATTGTACTCCTTGATTACCGCTTCCGTTTGGTCGATGTAGTCGGCCAGGAGCTTGATACGGCGGTATTTGTCGAGCATCTGGGGCGTACAAAAGCGCACACTGTTCATGTCGATATTGACCGAGCGTTTCACGCGGCGGCCACCGCTCTCCTGCATGCCGCGCCAGTTTTGGAACGAGTCGCTCACCAGCAGGTAGGGTGGGATGGTGGTGATGGTGTTGTCCCAGTTGCGCACCTTCACCGTGTTGAGCGTCACTTCAATCACCGTGCCGTCGGCTCCGTACTTAGGCATGGCAATCCAGTCACCCACCTTCAGCATGTCGTTGGCCGAGAGTTGCACTCCCGATACCACCCCCATGATGGAGTCCTTGAACACCAGCATCAGCACTGCTGCTGAGGCACCCAGGCCGGCCAGCAGCGAGAGAGGCGACTTGTCGAGCAGAATGGCTATGATTACGACGCTTCCTACGAACCACAGCGCCACTTGTGCCGTCTGTAGCAACCCTTTGAGAGGACGGTCGCGTAGCTGCTCCTTGCCGCTATAGACTGTGTAGATGGCTTTGAGCAGTGCGTTGATAAAGTTGAGGAAGGTGATGAGGATGAAGATGTCGCAGATGCGACGCACCAGGGTGAGCGCTACCGATTCCACACCAGCAAATGCCATGGGGAGAGTGACGGAGAGCACCAGCGGAGCCACCATGCGGCTTAGGTGGATGAGCACGCTGCGGTCGAAGAGGATATCGTCCCACGTAGCACGGGTGCGTTTCACTACCGCCGCTACCACCCGCAGCAGGATGAAGCGGCAGACAAAGTCTACGCTGAAGGCCAACAGCAGTAGCAGGGCGAAGACGATGAATTGGTCGAGCCGGTCTGCCCCCGAGGCGGTAAGTCCGCAGGTCATCAGCCAGCTGTCAATGAGTTCAAATAGTTCCATATCTATGTACGGGGAATAAATGTTGATTAGCGATGCAAATATCGCACTTTCCGGTGAAATATGCAAATTTTTTCTTATCTTCGCACCCGAAAACAAAATTTATGGAGGATACAGAAAATGATGGAGAAGGATAACAGATCAACCCCCGTTGTACGCATGGCCGACACTGCCCTGGTGCTCGAGGGGGGTGGTATGCGTGGGGTCTTCACCTGCGGCGTACTGGATAACTTCATGGACCGCGGTATTCGTTTCCCCTATGTCATCGGGGTGAGTGCCGGGGCGTGCAACGGACTTTCCTACATGTCAGGGCAGCGAGGAAGGGCGAAGTTCAGCAACATAGACCTGCTGGAGAAGTATCGTTACATCGGGTTCCGCCATCTGCTTAAGCAGCACAATATCCTTGACTCCAACCTGCTCTTCAACGAGTTTCCCAATCGGATATTGCCTTATGACTACCAGGCTTACTTCCACTCTGAGGGACGTTTTGTGATGGTCACTACCAACTGCCGCACGGGCAGGGCAGAGTACTTCGAGGAAAAGAGCGACCCCGACCGCGTCATCAGCATTGTCAAGGCCAGCAGCAGCCTGCCTTTTGTCTGTCCCATCACCGAAGTCGATGGGGTGCCGATGCTTGACGGGGGCATCGTGGACAGCATCCCCGTGCGCCACGCCATGGAGGTGGAGGGATACAAGCACTGCGTGGTGGTGCTGACGCGCAACCGGGGCTACCGAAAGAATCTCCACGGCACGAAGGTGCCCTCCTTTATCTATAAGGAGTACCCGCGACTGAAGGTGGCTATCAACCGCCGTAGTGCTGTCTATAACGAGCAGCTCGATGAGGTGGAGCGGCTGGAGGATGAGGGAATCATACAGGTGATACGTCCCGAGAAACCTCTCGTGGTGGACCGTATCGAGCAGGATATCAATAAACTTACGGCCCTCTACGAGGAGGGCTACCGCTGTGCCGCGCGTTGGAAGGGAGAGTTGTAAACTCTATTCTTGGAGTTGCTTGTAGGTGTATGTAAAAGACATTTTGAGATTGGTTTATTTTTAAAGATAATCATTATGAAGGACAAACAGGTATTGACGATTTTTTCCCTGCTGTGGATCCTGCTCATGGCAACGTGGAGCTGCAGCTCGGACAGTGATGCAGAACCGATTGTGCCACAACTCAATGTGAATGTCAAGGAACTGGCTGTGAAGAGTGCCGGCGAGACGGTGAGCATACAGGTGACCTGCAACGTTCCCTACGAGGTACAGCTCTCCTCGGCGGTGGAGTGGATTACGGCGGGTGGCACCTCGCAGCTGACTGCGGGCACTACCACCCACAGTTTTGACGTGAAGCCCAACGGGCAGTATGCCGAACGCTCGGCCACCATCCGCTTCCGCACCCAAGAGACCTCAACGCAAGTCACAGCCGATGTGGTTATTACGCAGATGCAGCTTGATGCCATTCTCGTGGCCAACAAAAAACATGAGGCCAAGCCCGAAGGCGGAAGGTTGGAGTTCTCTATCAACACCAACGTAGCGTTTCAGGTGGCCTGCTCTGAACCGTGGATCAAGGCGGCAGCTTCCACCCGCGCCCTGGAAGAGAAGAAGCTTGCCTTCGAGGTGGAACCCAACGAGGTAGTCGATGAGCGCGAAGCTATCATCACCATCTCCAGCGGCACCATTAAGCAGGAGGTTAAGGTAACGCAGAAGCGCTACTTCCGCGATCTTGAGGCACTGACTGCCTTCTATCGGGCTGCCGATGGTGACAACTGGGACAATCATACAAATTGGTGTACCGAACAGCCACTGGCCAGCTGGTACGGTCTGAAGGTG
>JBJEKS010000331.1:8253-35390 GCA_051878755.1 Bacteroides sp.
TCATACAAATTGGTGTACCGAACAGCCACTGGCCAGCTGGTACGGTCTGAAGGTGGATGCCGATGGACGGGTGACGGAGATTAATCTGGCTGACAACGGTCTGAAGGGAGATGCTACCAAGCTTCTCACCCAGCTGGCTAAGATGGATCACCTGCAGCTCATCAGTCTGCATAGTAACAGCCTCAAGGGCGAGCTACCCGAAGCCCTGGGTGACTTGAAGCGACTACGTTACTTCGACATGATGTACAACCAACTGAGCGGATCCTTGCCCGATAGTCTCAGTACGCTGGAGAATCTCCTTTTCTTCAACGTCTATATGAACGAGCTGACAGGCAGTATTCCTGAGTCGTACAACGCCATCTTTGACCGCCACAAGGAGGAGGATTGCCGCTTCTATCTGGGCTACAACTATCTAACGGGCGACTTACCCACGAGCCTGCTGACACACACCGCTCTGGCCTACTATTGGCACTACCTTGTCCCGCAGTATGAAGGGTACGGCTTCAATCCATTCCCGATGCCTGCCATGGACGGTGTGAGGAAGTGTATCGATGGTACCACCATCGACCTCAAGGCACACTATGCGGCCCATAAATATACCTTACTCTATTATTGGGGCAGCGATTATGGCTCCTCCACTGCTTTCATCATGCGCGTCAATGCCCTGCTCGAAGCCTACGGTGACCGGGGACTCTCCATTCTTGGTGCGTGCAAGCAGAGTGAGGATAGCGAGCTACAGGAGCTTCACCTCGAGCAGCTTCGCGCCATGAAGCATCTGGTCTGGGAGCAGCTGCCCTGCAACATAGAGCCGCCCCTCTTCATGCTGGTTAATACAGAGGGCATCGTGGAGTACGTCAGCTGTACCGAATACCTGGGTTACAGCACCATTCCGCAGTTCCGTGGCGACATGAACGGCGTGTTCGACCATGTGGCCCAATGCTTTGGCGATGAAAAATTCGACTTCCAGTTCTATACCTCCACCGACTATTCGGCCGATGGTGAGGTGTCCACTTCCCAGCGTGCCTCCGTGGGTCAGGGTATCGACCTCGTTTTCTTGGGCGACGGCTTCACCGATCAGGACATGGCTGCCGGAGGGCGCTATGAACAGGTGATGCAGAAGGCTGTAGAGCAGTTCTTTGCCTTCGAGCCTTACACCTCGCTGCGTAATCGCTTCAATTGTTATGCCGTGAAGGCCGTGTCGCCCAATGCAGAGTTTGCTGCTGGGGCGGTACATGCCATCGACGAGTCGGATGCCAAGTGTAAAGCCTATGCCAAGCTGACTCCAGCCAAAAACAGCAACATACCCTTTGTCATCGTGGTCTATAATGACGGATGCAGCGGTCGCAGTTACACGCGTATCTACAGCGATGGCGCCTTTTACGCCTACAATATGGAGGGGGTCAATATCGTGCTCAATCACGAGGCGTGTGGTCACGGACTGGCCAACCTGGGCGATGAGTACGTGGAAGGAGGCAACGAGCAGCGTACTTTGCCCGATGATGATAAGGAGTTGCTCAACTCCTACCACACTGTCTATAACTGGTATCGTAACCTGGATTGGCGCAACAATCCCGATGAGGTGCTCTGGTCGCACATCTTGAAGGACGAGCGCTTCGCTGCCGAAGAGGTGGGTATCTATGAAGGTGCTTTCTACTATGGCTACGGTGCCTACCGTCCCACAGAGAACAGCATGATGCGTTACAACGACTGCGGCTTCAATCCGCCCTCGCGCGAGCTCATCTACAAACGGGTGATGTCACTCTCTGAAGGCCCTTCGTGGAGCTATGACTATGAACAGTTCGTTGCCTTCGATGCAGCCTACCGCGAGCAGCAGGCATCCACGCGCACCTTGCTTCCGCTCAAGAGCGAGGCTTCGCGTCAGGAGTGGGCGCGCAAGCATCGCGCTCCGGTTCATGTGGATAGCGCCACGGGGAGCGTCATGCGGGGAAGCAGTGTTATCGTCCCCTTGCAGTAAGGGATGAATTGATGGGATATCACTTGTAGGGGTGGAAGATTTTCCGCCCCTACAAGTGGTCATTGCCTGCATCAGATGCTGTCGGCTTCAACGTAGCCGTGCATTACGGCATAGATGGTGAGGCCAGATACCGATTTGATGCCAAGCTTCTCGGTGATGTTCTTGCGGTGGGAAATGACAGTGGTTAAGCTGATGTGTAGCTTGTCGGCAATCTCCTTGTTGATGTGGCCACGGGCGATGAGTGTCAGCACCTCGATTTCGCGTGCGGTAAGCTCGTGCTCGCTGGGTAGCTGCTGCATGGGCGGTGGAGTAGGGTAGCCCGGGCGTTTGGGCCCTCCCTCAGGGTGGCCATGGTGGTGCATCTGGAGGATGCTCTTGGCCAGGTGAGGCTCGTCCAGGCAGACATTAAGCGTGCGCATAGCGGAGAGCTGCGGCTGATTGTCACTATTGGTCAGCACGATGGTCTTATGCTTACGTTCCAGGAAGAAGGCTGTGTGTTCAAAGAAGATGCCCGCCGCCACAAAGTAGTGGGCATAGAGGTCGGGGGTATCCATCACCAGCTCTTTGAATGAGCGGAACGTGCGTATAGGAGCCTGTGGTATCAGCTCCTGCACCAGGTTGACTAAACCCAGACAACTCAACGTATTCGCATCGATTATGGCTATCATTAGTATAGTTACAAGTTACAAGCTACGAGCTTTTGCTTTTAATTTTTAATTTTTAGTTTTTAGTTTTCAGAAACGCCTTCGCTGCTTCGGCGCAGCGTTCGCCGTCAACACCGGCTGAGACAATGCCTCCGGCATAGCCGGCCCCCTCGCCGCAGGGGAATAACCCTTGCAGACGGATGTGTTGCAGGGTGTCACGGTCTCGCACAATGCGCACGGGGGCTGAGGTGCGCGTCTCTACGCCTATCATCACCGCCTCGTTGGTAAGGAAGCCGTGGCTGCTTTTGCCGAACTGGCGGAATCCCTGAGACAGCCTATTGCTCACGAAGGGTGGAAGCCAGAAATGCAGGGGCGAAGCTATCAGCCCCGGCACGTAGGAACTTTCGGGCAGCGAACTGCTCAGACGTCGGTTGCAGAAGTCGGCCATGCGTTGTGCCGGTGCCGTCTGTTTTTGGTTGCCTTGAAGCCAGCAGAGCCGTTCGAGCTGCTCCTGCAGCCGCATCATTTGCAATGCGGGGTGCTCACAGCCCCCCTCCACAAGTGACCCGAACTCCTTGCGGTTGCTCAGGTCTTCGGGACGTATCTCTACCACCATGCCGCTGTTGCTCCAGCGCGAGCCTCGGTTACTAGGGCTCATGCCGTTGACTACAATCTGCTCCGGTCCGCTGGCTGCTGGTACCACAAAACCACCCGGGCACATGCAGAAGCTATATACGCCGCGCCCCTCGGCTTGAGTTACGAAACTGTACTCAGCCGCTGGCAGGTAGGCACCACGTCCGTTGGGGTTATGATACTGTATTCGGTCAATCAACTCGGCCGGATGCTCCAGTCGTACGCCCACGGCGATGCCCTTGGCTTCAATTTCGATGCCTTCTGTGGCCAACAGGCGATAGACGTCGCGTGCAGAGTGGCCCGTGGCCAAGATGACAGGACCTAGGAAGCACTCGCCTGTTTGTGTCTCGATGCCTTTCACGGTCTCTTCCTCTATGAGGAGGCGCGTCATTCGGGTCTCAAAGTGCACCTCGCCACCGCTCTGCAGGATGGTGTTGCGCATTGCTTCGATGACCCGTGGCAGCTTGTCGGTGCCGATATGGGGGTGAGCATCTACCAAGATATTGGTGGAGGCACCGTGTTGGCAGAAGACGTTGAGTATTTTCTCCGTGTTACCCCGCTTCTTGCTGCGAGTATAGAGCTTGCCGTCGCTGTAGGCTCCTGCTCCCCCCTCGCCGAAGCTGTAGTTTGACTCGGGGTTGACACGCTGTTCGCGGCTGATGAGGGCCAGGTCGCGTTTGCGCTCGCGTACGTTCTTGCCGCGCTCTACCACCACGGGGCGCAGCCCCAGTTCAATCAGTCGCAGGGCGGCAAAGAGCCCTCCCGGTCCGGCACCTACTACCACTACCTGAGGCTTTCCCTCTACGTTGGGGTAGAGGGTGGGTTGATACTCAGTTTTATCAGGCATCTCATTGATGAACACCCTCACTGTTAGGTTGACGAAGATGGTGCGTTGTCGCGCGTCTATGCTGCGTTTGAGGATGCGCACTGCGGTCACCTTCTTTTGGTCCACCCCCTTCTCTGAGGCAAGGAAATCCCGCAGCAGCACCTCGCTGGCTGCAACCTCGGGAGAAACACGTAATGTATATTCAGAAATCATATAATCTAATCACTAATCACTAAACACTAATCACTAAACACTCATCCAAACAGCATCCGGAACGCTTCCTCTACCTTTCTGACGGGTACCAACTCAATCTTCAATCGGCTGGTGTTCAGCCCTTGCAGGTTGTGGCGGGGGAGAAGGAACTGCTTGAATCCCAATTTCTCGGCCTCGCTGATGCGCTGCTCTATGCGGCTCACAGGACGTATCTCGCCTGAGAGTCCTATCTCGCCGGCCATGCAGGTCTGCGAGTCGATGAACGCATCCATGTTGCTGCTCAGGATGGCGCTGATTACGGCCAGGTCGATGGCAGGATCGTTCACCCTGAGTCCGCCGGCAATGTTAAGGAACACGTCCTTCTGTCCCAGCTTGAATCCCACCCGCTTCTCCAGCACCGCCAACAGCATGTTCATGCGGCGGATGTCGAAGCCCGTGGCCGAACGTTGTGGATTGCCATAGACGGCACTGCTCACCAGGGCCTGCGTCTCGATAAGGAAGGGGCGTACCCCCTCGATGGCCGAGGCTACTGCAATGCCGCTCATGCCGTCGTGATCCTGGCTGAGTAACAGCTCCGACGGATTGTCCACGGTCCGCAGGCCGTCTTGCCGCATCTCATAGATACCCAGTTCGGCTGTGCTGCCAAAGCGGTTCTTGATGCTGCGCAGGATGCGGTAGAGGTAGTGCTGGTCGCCTTCAAATTGCAGCACCGTATCGACGATATGCTCCAGCACTTTAGGACCGGCCAAACTTCCTTCTTTATTGATATGGCCTATGAGAATCACCGGTGTATGGCTCTCCTTGGCAAATCGGAGGATGGCTGCGGCACATTCGCGCACCTGCGTGATGCTGCCCGGCGATGATTCGGCCACCTCGGTGGAGAGGGTCTGTATGGAGTCAATCACCACCAGCTCAGGCTTTACATTCTTGATGTGGGTGAAAATCTGCTCCAGTGAGGTCTCGCAAAGCACAAGGCATTGCTCCGAGGGGCAGGGAGTCAACCGGTCGGCTCGCAGCTTGATTTGCCGTGCGCTCTCCTCGCCACTCACGTAGAGGATGCGGCGGTCTGTGATGCGCATCACCGTCTGCAGCACCAGGGTGCTCTTGCCTATGCCCGGCTCACCGCCCAGCAGTACCAGTGACCCCGGTACCAGTCCTCCGCCTAGTACGCGGTTCAGTTCCGCGTCTTTCAGGTCGATGCGTGGTTCCTCACCCGCCTCGATATCTCCTAGGGGTAGCGGTTTGGGTTTGCCGTTGCTCCCTATCAGTCCCGTGGCAGCCAGGGCCGAGGCCTGATGGAGGGTCATGCTCTCCTTGCGTACCACCTGCTCCACAAAGCTGTTCCACTCGCCACAAGCCGGACACTTGCCCACCCACTTGGGCGATTCTTGCCCGCATCGGCTGCAGACATACACGATTTTCTCTTTAGCCATAAGGACCTCTTGCTTATTACCCTTCCTGTTCCTCCTTTACAGCCGAGGCCACGGCGATACGTGCCTCCTCCAGAGTCTGCATAATATTCTCATGTCCATTTCCGTGAGGTGGAATAGGGGCGTGGATGGTCATGGAGAGCGGGCTCCAGTGAATCCACTTGCCGCCTCGGCGCAGCACGCGGAAGGAGCCGTTGATGCTCACCGGTACCACGGGCAGCTGCAGGTCATCAGCCAGCTGGAATGCACCGCGCTTGAAAGGACCCATGCGCCCCGTCAGGGTGCGTGCTCCTTCAGGGAAGACTACCAGTGATACGCCATCAACCAGCGTAGCTTCGGCCTGCTCCATGGTGTGGCGCACCTTGCCCGGGGAACTGCGGTCCACGAAGATGTGGCCACCGCTTTCGCACGCTTTGCCCACGAAGGGCAGCTTACGCAGGCTCTTCTTCATCATCCATTTGAAGTTACGGTTCAGGTAGCCATATACCAGGAAGATGTCGAAAGCCCCTTGATGATTGGGCACGAAGACATACGAGGTGTTTGCCTCGAGCTGCTCGCGCCCCTCCACCTTCACGGGCAGCAGCAGGATTGTGCAGACCATGCGGCCCCACAGATGAGCTGGCCAGTAGCCCCAGAAGTGGGCGTTGAACAGACTGCCGACGATGGTCGTCAGCGACACTAGGATGGTGAGAATAAGGCAAAGTGGCAAGCCGATGCACACTTGGTAGAGGTCGTAGAATATCTTTATCATGGCATAAATAAGCTTTTAAATGAATATTGTGGCGCAAATATAGGGAAATTAAATCAGAATCCTTGGTTGTTGGATGAGAAATCTTTAACTTCGCCCACGAAATTATTGCAATACCCTGTGATTTTTGGTCGCTTCGTGCGACTGATGAAGCAAACAATGAGTATCATCACACTGCATAACGAAGATATGGAATCAACCGAACAAGCATTTATCGCCCTGGTCAAAGCGTACGAGCGCATCATCTATAAGGTGTGCTACCTCTACGCCACACCCTCCATATCGCTCGAAGACCTCTATCAGGAGGTGGTGGTGAACCTTTGGAAGGGGTATCCCAACTTCCGTGGGGAGAGCAAAACCTCCACGTGGGTCTATCGTATCGCGCTCAACACCTGCATCAGCTTTCTCCGCAAGGAGAAGAATGCCCCTCTCTTCGTGGAACTCTCGCCCGAGGCTGACCGTTTGGATGAAGAGGATGAGACGCACCAGATGCTCTGCAGGCTATATGACCTTATTGCCCGTCTTAGTCAGATAGAGAAATCGCTGATTCTGCTCTACCTGGAGGACAAGAGTTACGAGGAGATTGCAGAAATCACTGGCTTGACGCAAACCAATGTGGCTACCCGCCTGAGTCGAATCAAGGAGAAGTTGCGCAAGATGAACCGGGAGGATAAATAGGGGAGAAGAGACGAAATGGAATAGAAGAATGAGAAATATACATATATATAAATAGGTATAAACAGACTTTACTATGGATATGGAACTTGACGAATTGAAGAAAACATGGCATCGGCTGGACGAGCAACTCAAGGAGAAGCCCTTGGCTGGTGAGGAACAGATAGCCCGCATCGTGGAGCAGTGCAAGGGACAGGCCCGGCATAGCCTCAGCTGTATCAACGGATTCCAGCGTTGGTCGCTTTGGGGTGCTGGTGCGGTGATGCTCGTGGCACTTATTGCTGCCTTTATCCACCTGCCTGAAGTGCCTGCTGAGCGGTTGGACAAGTATTATGTGCTGTTGGCCTTCATCGCCTTGTCGTTTATTGCCGCCTTGGTGTGGGACTTCTTTTCCTATCGCCTGGTACGCGGCATCAAAGTGGATCAGATGCCTGTGGCCGAAGTGGCCCGACGCATGGAGCTGTTCCATCGTCGCACCAACCGCGAGGTGGTGGGTATCAGCTGCTGGTTGCTGCTCTGTACCGGGGTGCAGTACTGGTACTACGAGCTTTATTCTTGGCCGGCCACGGCGCAGCTAACCTACGTGGGCCTGATTCTGCTGTTTGATGCCCTGCTGGTCTATCTGCTCTACAAGCATCTCATCTACAAACCTATGCGCAATGCTGAGAAGAATATCCGCCGCATCAACAAGCTCTGATTCGCGGCGCGGCATCCTCTCGATGGTGGCCGCTGCAGTAGTGGCGCTCCTCGTGCTCTACGCCTCGGTGGTGGAGCCTGCCCGTTTGGAGGTGAAGCGGGTGGAGTACGTCTCAGCGCGTCTTCCACAGGCGTTTGAGGACTTTCGCATCGTGCAGCTCAGCGACCTCCACCTGGGTAGTTTTGCTCTGTGTCCCGGCATCGTCAGCCGCATGGTGGAGCGTGTCAATGCCCTTGAGCCTCAGCTTATCCTCTTTACGGGCGATATCGTCAACCGCCGCAGCAGTGAACTGGAACCTTTCCTCCCCGTCCTTAGTCGTCTCCGCGCCACTCATGGTGTCTATGCCGTATTGGGAAACCACGACTACGGCACCTACTACCGCTGGCCTTCGCCCGAGGCTGAACGCAAGAACCTCCTTCATCTCCAACAGATGATAGCGCAGATGGGCTGGACACTGCTCAACAACGACCACCGCTTCATTCACCTTGGGGCCGATTCCATCGCTTTGGTCGGTGTGGAGAACGAAGGAGAGCCTCCCTTCCCTCAGTATGGCGATCTTCCTCGTGCGTTGCAGGGGGCCGGACAGGGTTTCAAGCTCCTGATGAGCCACAACCCCATTCACTGGCGGCGCGAGGTGCTTCCCGCGAGCGATGTGGACTTAACGCTGAGCGGACATACCCATGCCATGCAGTGCATCCTTGGGGGCCATTCGCTCTCCGAACTGAAATACCCTGAGTGGCATGGCTTCTACTACGAAGGCTCCCGTGCCCTTTACGTTAACATTGGTATAGGCTACGTAGGTTTCCCCTTCCGCTTCAATGCCCCTCCTGAAATCACCCAAATCACCCTCAGACTACCCCAATAAGCGCTTTGAAAGCTGAATTCGTGGCATCAAAGCTACAAAATTCACCTTTTTGACTAATTTATCAAGTGAAAAATTGGCAAAAACCAATAAAATCCCTATATTTGCACGTCAAATTTGTCAGCTCGAAGAATCGCTATGATAGAAACCAACATCGCAAATAGTAAGGCCAAGTCCATTTTTAGCCATCGTTGTCTTGTGCATCTGCTCCTCGTTGGGCTGATGTTCCTGCTTGCCACGTCGCTCAGCTATGCCTCTGAACCCATCTATAAGGTACTCTTCATCCAATCTTATAATCCCTTTGCCAAGGTCAGTTCTGACCTTACCAGAGGCCTGAAGGACGGCTTGAAGAAGAGCGGTCTGAAAGTGCAGCTCACCGTGGAATACCTCGATGCCACCCAGTGGAACATGAAGCAGGAGCAGCTCATCATGCGACGCATTTGTCAACGTGCACGCGAGCGAGGGGTGGACTTGATTGTCACCTCGGGCGATGAGGCCTACTATACATTGACCCATTGCGGCGACTCTCTGGGCTATCAACGCCCCCTGCTCATTGCCGGTGTGAAATACCCCGACTGGGAGCTCCTGGAGAGCATGCCCAACGTCACGGGCTACACCGCCGTACCTAAGTTCATGGAGATTCTCCATGAGGCACACCGTCTCTTCCCCGAGCGTACCAAGGTGATTTGCCTGGGCGAAGCCGGCTTTATGGCTCAGCAAGGCGACAGGGAGCTTCGCCTGGTGTGGGACCAGTTTGTCGAGACGCACCCCAACTATTCGCTCACCTCCATCAATGTGGACGAGGCGCAGCCCTGGCGCATTATCGAGGCTGTCTGCAACGCGGCTCATACGCGTAACACCCTCGTTATCATCCCTAAATGGACTCCCTTCCTGGCTATTGTCAGCAAGAATTCCAAGGCTCCAGTCTATGCCTGTCAGAACCGTGCGCTGACCAATGGCGTGTTGGGAGTCTATGACCTGGAGTCCTACCGCAAGATGGTGCCTGTGGGCGAACGTGTGGCACAAATCCTGCGTGGACATGCACCTAGCGAATTCCCCATCGAGGATTATCCTAACTTCTTCCGCTACGACTACAAGCAGCTCAAGTACTTCCATGTCGATGAAGATTTGGCTGCCCAGGGAGGTGAAATCCATAACGTCCCCGTGGCTGAGAAATATTTTGCTCCTTTCATTTTGATGACCTTGGCGCTCGTCGTCGTATTGATTCTGGTAGTGGTCTGGCTTTCCAGGCAGAACCGCAAGGAGGCTCACCGCCGCATGGAGGCGCAGATGCGTCTCGAGACCCAGCAGCAGCTCGTGGAGCAGCGCGATGAGTTTGATGATATCCTTGCCTCTATCAGCGATGCCCTCATCACCTACGACACAGGGCTTCATATCCGCTACATCAATACGGCATTCAAGCGGCTGCTTGATTTGCCCCAGGAGTGGCGCCAACCTATCTTTTACGAGGGACGGAAGGCGGGAGGGGTGTTTAGCATCTTCCTAAATGGAGAGAATATCCTTTTCACGCTGCTCCAGCAGGCCATGGACGAACAGCGTCCCATCGCCTTGCCTGACAAGTGCTTCCTGCAGCCACAGCACCGCTCGGACTATTTCCCCGTGGCGGGTGAGGTGACCCCCATCTTCGCCGGAGACAAGCTGACGGGAGTGGCTGTCAGCTTCCGTAGTACGCAGGAGGAGCAGATACAGGAGTCGTTCCTTAACATAGCCGTAGAGGAGAGCGGCATCTATCCCTGGTGGTATGACCTGGAGAAACAGCTCTTCTACTTCCCCCAGAGTCTGCTCTCCTCATTTGGCCAGACAGCGGAGAACGGCGCACTTACCCTGGAGCAGATGCGTTCACTGATTTATGAAGAGGATCGCGAGATGGTGGCCAACCTTTTCCGGAAGAGTCTCTTGTCGCGAGAGAACCAGCGGATGGTCATCCGGCTGATACATGGCGTGCAGACAGAGTGGTGGGAGATGCGCCTCCATTTCCTGGAAGGGGTTACCCCAGGCGTGACCTACCGCGTGGTTGGTGTCTGTCAGAGTGTACAGCGATTCAAGGATGCCGAGGCTGCGCTTGTCAAGGCTCGCGACAAAGCGATGCAGACCGACCAACTCAAGTCTGCCTTCTTGGCCAACATGAGCCACGAAATCCGCACTCCGCTCAACTCTATTGTAGGTTTCTCTAATCTCCTCAAGGATTTCGACCAGTTCAGCCGCGAGGAGGTGATGCAGTTCATTGACACCATCAACAACAACTGCGACATGCTCTTGGCCCTCATCAACGACGTGCTCGACCTGGCACGTATCGAGTCTGGCTCCATGGAGTTTGACTTCGATGAATACAACCTCAAGGGCATCATCCAGCAGGTACACGCCGCACACAATTACCGTCTCCCGTCGAACCTGCAGCTGCTCATGGAGTGTCCCGAAGGCGATGGCATCGTGATCCGCACCGACCTCAACCGCCTCAAGCAGGTGTTCAATAACCTGATTTCCAATGCTCGCAAGTTTACCTACGAGGGCAGCATCACCCTGGGTTACCGTGTGGACGAGGCGGAGCATAAGGCGGTGATCTTCGTCAAGGATACCGGTTGCGGCATGAGTCCGGAGGTGATGAGTCACATCTTCGAGCGCTTCTATAAGGGCGATGCCTTCCGGCAGGGAGCCGGCCTCGGGCTCAGCATCTGCCACACCATTGTGGAGCAGCTCCAAGGTGAAATAAAGGTCTCCTCCGAAGAGGGCAAAGGCTCCTGCTTCGAGGTATGGCTCTCCATGGAATGATGCTGGCTCCTCCCCAAACGAGGGGCAGCTCCTTGAAATACACGCCTTAAACCTTGCGGCAACCGAAACCCTGCAAGAAGCCGTTGAGCAGCGTGGCGTGATTGCCCGAGAGCAGCACGTGGTGGTTACCCAAGGGGCGACGGTAGAAGTAATTCACCGAACCATCCAGACGCACCTTTACCTGTGTGCGGCAGAGGTTGATGTAGTTGGTGTTCTCCGTCAGTGTGCCGGTGTTCAGGTAGTATTCGTCCAGGCTCTCGCCTCCAATCTTCAGGAGAGTGACGTCGCCTGTGGGCAGGAGACCTTGGATGCCGATGCCGCTCTCCGTCTCGAAGTGGTTGCGCAGGATGTATTGCTCCGTCTGCTTAAGCCCCACGGTGCAGTGTGCCAGCACCACCTCGTTGCTCGTATCATGTATCAGCGAGACGTTAGCCATGAAGCCCGGCTGCGAGGTGATGGTGCGGGCCACGTGCATGGTGAAGACCGTCTGCAGGTCGCCCTCACATCCCGCTGTGATGCCTGCGTCGTTGAGTAGTGAGAGGGCCAGACACCCTGTGGTGCCTATCTCGTCAATGAGCTTGAAGCAGCTTAACGTCAACGCGTTGAGGCGTTGCTCTTGGGCCAGTTGCCGCAGGGCCTGGTAGCAACGCATGGCCTTGAGTAGCTGTTCGGGTGTGGATTCACGACAGGCCAGGGCGTGGGAGGCCACGTAGGCCGTGAGGTCGCCCACCTCGTCATCCGTCACCTGCTCGTAACGCTCCACCAACTGCTCCAGGGGGATATCCACAAAGTTCACGCCCCAGCGGCGCTTGGCCAACAGGTAGTCGGCTCCGCTGGCGATGAGCCAGGGTGAGGGAGTGCCAATCACGCCGATGCGGGTGCCGCGCAGGGCATTGGCCGCCTTGAAGTTCTGGTGGAGCACCAGCAGACGCTTGATGATGCCCGTGAGGTTGCCGTGCAGGATCTCACTCTGCATGCCGCGGTTCCGGAGCCAGCTGTGCACCTCCAGGGCCGAAGCCAGCGAGTTCTGCATGCCGTCGGCCAGGATGACGGTGGGACGTGGCAGCTGCTCGAAGCGGCTGATGACCATCCGCTCCACGCCTCCCGAGGCGATGAACACGATGGCAAAGTCGCTAGGCATCAGCAACCGGATATGGTCGGGGTCGATGATACGTACCGTGAAGTATTTTTCCAGCTCGTTGAGGATGACCTCGTGCGAGCTGAGCACCGATTGTTGCTTGAGCAGGGCTGAAGCAAAAGTAATGAGATGTATAGTCATAGTCGTTCAGTTAAATTGGATAGCCAAAGATAGAGTTTTTTTTCCTATTCATCATAACGTTTACGCCACATAAAATGTTCTTTTTAGATTTTGTAGGAAAAGATGCGGTTAGTTCAGCAGAATTTACTATTTTTGCGCCTTAATTAGGAACGAAAACTGAATTGAATTATGCCAAACATCTCAATACGGGGAATGGAGATGCCTGCTTCGCCCATCCGCAAGCTGGCTCCGCTGGCCGATGCGGCCAAACAGCGTGGTGTGCACGTCTATCATCTCAACATCGGTCAGCCCGACCTGCCTACGCCCAAGGAGGCGATTGAGGCCATCAAGAACATCGACCGTTCGGTGCTGGAGTACAGCCCCAGTGCCGGCTACCGCAGCTACCGCGAGAAGCTGGTGGGTTACTATGCCAAGTACAACATCCACTTGACGGCCGATGACATCATCGTCACCGCAGGAGGCTCAGAGGCCGTGCTCTTCTCCTTCCTGGCCTGTCTCAACCCAGGCGACGAAATCATCGTGCCTGAACCGGCCTACGCCAACTACATGGCCTTCGCCATCTCGGCCGGTGCCGTGATACGCACCATCGCCACCACCATCGAGGAGGGATTCTCACTCCCCAAGGTGGAGAAGTTTGAGGAGCTTATCAACGAGCGCACACGGGCCATCTTGATTTGCAACCCCAACAATCCCACGGGCTATCTCTATACACGCCGCGAGATGAATCAGATACGCGACCTGGTGAAGAAGTATGACCTCTTCCTCTTCTCCGACGAGGTTTATCGCGAGTTCATCTATACCGGTTCACCCTACATCTCGGCTTGCCACCTGGAGGGTATCGAACAGAATGTGGTGCTCATCGACTCGGTGTCGAAGCGCTACTCCGAGTGCGGTATCCGTATCGGGGCGCTCATCACGAAGAATGCCAAGATACGTGAGGCAGTGATGAAGTTCTGCCAGGCACGTCTCAGTCCTCCCTTGATCGGTCAGATAGCTGCCGAGGCTTCGCTCGATGCCGACCCCGACTATCTGCGCGACACCTACGACGAGTACGTGGAACGGCGTAAATGCCTCATCGACGGGCTTAATCGTATTCCCGGTGTCTATTCACCCATTCCGATGGGGGCCTTCTACACGGTGGCCCGTTTGCCGGTGGACGACTCCGAGAAGTTCTGCGCCTGGTGTCTGAGTGACTTCGAGTATGAGGGTGAGACGGTCTTCATGGCGCCTGCCTCGGGCTTCTACACCACGCCGGGCAGCGGACGCGACGAGGTGCGCATTGCCTATGTGCTCAAGAAGAAAGACCTCTCCCGCGCTCTGGTGGTGCTCGAAAAAGCCTTGGAAGCGTATAACAAGCAGCGATGAACCTGGCGCATTATCTGGCCTCGCGGATTTACCGTGGTGAAGAGGGGGAGAAGCGGCAGGCTTCGCGTCCCGCGGTGGTTATTGCCATGGCAGGCATTGCCATCGGCGTGGCCGTCATGCTCCTCTCCGTGGCCGTGGTGGTGGGGTTCAAGCAAGAGGTGAGGGGGAAGATTGTTGGCTTCAGTTCTCATATCACCGTGATGAACCAGCGGGTGACCTCGGCCTACGATTCACGCCCCGTGGTGACCGATGACTCCCTGATGGCGCTCTTCGCCAACCGCAGCGAGGTGAAGCATGCACAGCGCTTCTCGCTCAAGGCGGGCATGATCAAGACGCAAGATGCCTTTCAGGGCATGGTGCTCAAGGGGGTGGGGCCGGAGTACGACCGGCGTTTCCTGCGCCGCCACTTGGTGGAAGGGGAGTGTCCGCAGTTCAGCGACTCCGCATCGACCAACCGTGTGGTCATCTCGCGCCTGCTGGCTGACAAGTTGCGGCTGAAGGTGGGAGACAAGCTGGACACCTATTTCCTTGATGAACAGGTCCGTGCACGCCGTCTGCAGGTGGTGGGTATCTATTGCACCAACTTTGCCGACTACGACCGCATGATGCTCTTCACCGACCTTTGCACCGTCAATCGCCTCAACCGATGGCGTCCCGATCAGTCGTCGGGCATGGAGGTGCAGGTGCGTGACTACAACAGTCTGGAGGAGACCACCTTCGTGCTTTCTGACCTCCTGGCTGAGCGCATCGACCGTTACGGTCAGCGTTACATCGTGTTGAACGTAGAGCAGCTTAATCCGCAGATGTTCGCCTGGCTAGGCATTCTCGACGTCAACATCTGGGTGATTCTTTTCCTGATGGTGGGCGTAGCGGGCTTTACGATGATTTCGGGCCTGCTCATCATCATTATCGAGCGCACCTCCATGATTGGTCTGCTCAAGTCGCTTGGAGCCAGTAACCTCCTGCTCCGCAAGCTCTTCCTGTGGCTCTCCGTCTTCCTCATAGGCCGTGGCATGGCGTGGGGCAATGCCGTTGCCCTGCTGCTCATCCTGCTTCAGCGTCAACTGGGACTCTTCACCCTCGATGCGGAGACCTACTACATGGACACCGTGCCCATGGCCCTTCCCTGGGGCTACTTCCTCCTGATTAACCTCGGGGCGTTCGTGGCCTCTGTATTGATGCTCGTCGGCCCTTCATACCTCATCGCCCGCATCCACCCTGCCGCCTCCATGCGTTACGAGTAACTTGCAGCAACTCTTAGGATTGCATCACGGGTACTTGCAGAAACTCCGTCTGCGGCGAATGGAGCGAAAGCCAACGCTTCAGGTAGCTCAGTGTGTCCTCCTGGATGGTGGTGTCCTTCACAGGTGGATAGAGGTTGTAGAGCAGGTGGCTCATCGTGATGCCCCGCCGCTGAATGGCCTCGAAGCTGAGCAGGGTGTGGTTGATGCTGCCCAGCTTGCCGCTGGTGACGAACACGAGTGGATAGCCCTGTTCCTTCAGGTAGTCGATGGTGAGGTAATCCTCCGTAAGTGGCACCATCAATCCCCCGGCACCCTCCACGAGTACCACGTCGTAGCGCTGCTCCAACTCGTGGGTCGCTGCGGTGATGCGCTCCAGGTTGATGGGGCGATGGTCTAGGCGAGCGGCCAGGTGAGGTGAGCAGGGGTAGGAGTAGATTTCTGGCATGGTGAGTCCTTCGCGGTCTTCGGGCAGGTAGCCCGTGCCCATCAGCTGGCGGTGCAGGTCGATATCCTCCGAATGTCCCACGTTGCCTGTTTGAACCAGTTTCTGCGTGATGACCCGTTTCCCTTGGGCCATCAGTTCACGTGCCAACCACGCCGTGCAATAACTTTTACCGGCATCCGTATCGATGCCACTGACAAAATAAATCATAGTCGTTTTCCGTTGAATAATCTCTTATTATATTAATAAAAAAGTAGCTGTTATACAGTGTTTTAATTCCCCGTTCAGGAGAGTTAAACATCCAGCCTTGAACAGTTAAACATCCAGCGCTGAACAGTTAAACATCCAGCCGTGGAGAGTTAACTCTCCAGAAGCAAGGAGTTAACTCTATTGGTTCTTCTTCAATTTAGTTGAAAGCCTGTCGCTGTCATTGTCTTTGTTGCTGTCATTGTTGCTGTCGCTGTCATTGTCATTGTAGGGGCAGACCTATGTGTCTGCCCGGATACATGCACTTGATTATGCTCAGTTGCGGTTATGCTCAGTTGCGGTTTTCAGGGCGGACACACAGGTCCGCCCCTACAAGCGATGATATGCTAAAAGATACTTCAACTAAATTGTAGAAGAACCTTATCCCTAAACAACCTAATCCCTAAAAGTGTCCCTAACTCAAATCTCCCTGAAATTAATCACCAGGTATATGGGATGATAGGTGAGCGACACTTCTCCTCGCTCGTTGCTGAAGCGGGTTGTGTAGGCTTGGCAGAAGTCGTTGAGGCGCTGCTTGCCCCACATTTGCTTCTCCGTGCCTGTCACGCCCGTCTCTTTGAGGTGTTTGAGCACCTCAATGGGCGAAGAGAACCACACTGTAATCCGTTCCTCCTCCGCATGGTGTAACTGGAGGGTAGGGGGCAACATCGTGTGCCACGCTTCGAGGGTGGGGTAGTGGAGTCCATGCCCTGTCAAGGATTTGATTTCTTGCAGGTTGTCGGGGCCGAAGGTGCTGAAGGCCAGTATGCCTTGTGGGGCCAGGGCCTCGGCGCAACGCTGCACGAAAACCTGGGGTGCCTCAAACCATTGCACGGTGGAGCAGGAGGTGATCAACTGGACACCTGTGGGCAACGGGGTTTGTTCTGCATCAGCAGCCCGGAACATTGCTTCCACTGCAGGATAGCGTGCCGTCAGCTCCTGGATGAGCGGTTCCATTTCGGGGCAGAGGTCCACCAGCAGCATCTCCGCAGGGCGCAGGCGGCTGAGCAGCAGCTCACTGTAGATGCCCGTTCCGCAACCTATCTCCACCAGCTTCAGCTTCTCATCCGCTGCATCAGGCAGCAGACCCTCCACCAGGCGGAGCATCTTTTCGGCCACCTGACGCTGGGCACGAGCCGCCTGGCTGTAGGTGTCGCGCGCTTTGGCGAAGCGTTGAGCTATCAGCTGTTTGTCCATAAATCCTGCAGGTAGTGGCGGAAAAGGGGTTCGTGATAGTGGGCCTCATCGTTGCTGGTCACGGGAACCTGCAGCTGTTGCCAGGCGTTGAGCTGATTGTTTGGCGGGATGATGCGGTCGTTGCTCCCCACGATGGCCTCTTGCCACAGCGGCAGCGGCTCCTCACCCTTGCGTTGCTGCGTCTGCACCTGCAGTTGCACACAAACCAGTTCCTCGCCAATCTCCTCCAGGGGGCGGCGTGGTGTCACAGCCAGGAATCCACGGAATGCGGCCGTATCAGCGCACATGCGGCGGAGGAATTTGTGAAGCGAAGGACCGTTGAGGTTGTCGATGGTGCCCTGGAAGATAGCGCGAGGAATGCCACGGGTATCATCCACGGGGAAGGGCGAGCCGTTAATAGCTACGCGCCGTCCCAGGGGGAGTCGAAGCAGTTGGGGCAGGTGGGCAGCGGCCCATACGCCCATCGACCATCCCACGATGTGAACCTCCTCATACCCCTCGGTCAGGGTGGAGTCCCAGGTCAGTTCGCGGTAGTCGTAGCAGATGAGGAAGTCGCAGTTGGCCGGATGATATTGCGCGAATGGGGTCTCATCAGCAGCCCAGCCCGCAAAGAAAATCAGCAGCCGGGGGTGGTGTTTACGTATAAGGAATTTTTGAATCATTTTGTTCTAGTAGTTAGTGATTAGTGATTAATGATTAATGATTAGTGGTTAGTGATTAATGATTCACTGTAGGGGCAGACCTATGTGTCTGCCCGGATACATGCACTTGATCATGCTCAGTTGCGGTTTTCAGGGCGGACACACAGGTCCGCCCCTACAGGCGATGACATGCTAAAAGATACTTCAACTAAATGGCATAAGAGCCGAGGTTAGTGATTAGTACTTGCTTCAGGCGCTCTAGCTCTTCATCGGTCATGGCGGCAGTGAGGGAGATGCGGATGCGCGAAGTGCCTTCGGGCACTGTGGGTGGACGGACGGGGAGCAGGTAGAAGCCGTGGCGTTGCAGCATCTCGGCTGTTTGCATGGCATCTGCGCTTGCTCCGATGAGCCACGGCACAATCTGGCTCACGCTCGGACAGGGGATGGCTAACTCCTTCAGCTGCTTCCGCAGGCTCTCTCCTAAGCTGCTCAAGTGGTTGCGACGCGCCTGCATGGAGGCCAGGCGGCGAAGGATGAAGAGCGTCCAATCCACCGACAGCGGCGGCAGGGCAGTCGTAAAGATAAATGGACGCATCTTGTTGACCAACCAGCTGCGTATCGCCTGGCTGCATACCAGGTAAGCACCAGCCGAAGCAGCAGCCTTACCAAACGTGCCCACCAGCAGGTCGATGTCGGCTATGCAATCCATCTCCTCCGCCAAGCCAAGGCCTGTGGGCCCAAACACCCCGAAGGCGTGGGCTTCATCCACGTAGAGCATCACCTTGTCGGGGTAGCGATGCTTCAGCGCCACAAGCTGCGGCAAGTCGGCCCGGTCGCCATCCATGCTGAAGACGCTCTCCGTCACGATGATGACCAGCTCGTAGCTGTCGATATGCTTTTCCAGCAAGCGTTCCAGGTGCTGCAGGTCGTTGTGGCGGAAACGCATCGAGGTAGCCGCCGAGAGGTGCATTCCGTCTATCAGGCTGGCATGAATCAGCTTGTCGGCCAGCACCAAGGTACGTGGCGTGCAGAGGGCAGGGAGGATGCCTGTGTTGGCATGGTAGCCGCAGTTGAAGACCAAGGCCGCTTCCTTGCCGAAGCGGTTGGCCAACTCCTCCTCCAGCTCCTCGTAAACGATGAAATTTCCTGTCAGCAGACGCGATGAGGAGCTGCTCAGCAGCAGCTTGTCAGCCGACAGCCCCTCCAGATACTCTTGCCGTAAATCGAAGTCGGCAGCCAGCCCCAGGTAGTCGTTGGAGGAGAGATTGAGCATCTTTTGCCCATTCACCTCCACCCACTTCCCATGGTGCAGGAGCTGCGGTAAGCGGCGCAGGTTAGCCTTCGCCTCCAGCTGTGCCAATTCCTCAGCGATTCGTTTCTCCAATATATTCATGCTTGCTCCTCTTTCCAGTGTATTCATTTTTCGTCCTCCGTCTGGATTTCTGAAACAATCTTAATCAGACCACTGGTCAGCTTGCTGAGCTGTTCGGGCGAGATGATGAAGGGAGGCATGATATAGACGTTGCAGTTGAAGGGACGCACCCAGATGCCCTCCTCCACGAAGCGGCGTTGCATCCAGGCCATATCAACGGGACGGCGCGTCTCAATCACGCCGATGGCACCAATCACGCGCACATCCTTCACCTGCGGCAGCTCGCGTGCCGGGGCCAGTTCGCGCTCCAATTGCTGACGGATGCGTTCCACCTTCCCCTGCCAGTCATACTCGGGCGAGAGCAGCAGCTTCACCGAGGCACAGGCCACGGCCGTGGCCAACGGGTTCCCCATGAAGGTAGGACCGTGCATGAAGCAGTAGGGCGACTGGTTGGAGATGGTGTCGGCCACCTGGTTCGTGGCAGCCACGGCCGAGAGGGTCATGTAGCCACCCGTCAGCGCCTTACCGATGCACATGATGTCAGGCTCCACGCCGGCCCACTTCCAGGCAAAGAGCCTGCCCGTGCGGCCAAAGCCTGTGGCAATCTCGTCGAATATCAGCAGCACATCATGCTCGCGGCAGAGCTTGGCCGCCTCGCGCAGGTACTGCGGATGGTAGAACCACATGCCTCCGGCTCCCTGCACCACGGGCTCCAGAATCAGGGCAGCCAGCTCGTCGGCATGCTGCTCGATAATCTCTTTCAGGGGGAGGATATCATCGGGGTCCCATTCGCCATCAAAGCGCGAGTGGGGTTGCGGAGCGAAGTAGCGGATAGGAAGTGAGGAGCCGAAGAGCGAGTGCATACCCGTCACGGGGTCGCACACCGACATCGCATTCCAGGTATCCCCATGATAGCCCGAACGGATGGTGACGAAGTTAGTTTTCCGTTTAGAAGACCAGTACTGCACGGCCATCTTCATGGCCACCTCCACGGCCACCGAGCCCGAGTCGGCATAAAACAGCTTCTGCATCGAGGGGGGCAGGATGGAGAGCAGCAGCTTGCCCAGCTCAATGGCCGGCTCGTGCGTCAATCCGCCAAACATCACGTGTGACATCTTGTCCAGTTGCGCCTTGGCCGCCTCGTTGAGCACGGGATGGTTGTAGCCATGCACGGCGCACCACCACGACGACATCCCCTCCACCAGCGTCTCGCCGCTCTCCAGCGTGATGGTGCAGCCATCCGCCCGCTCCACCTTATAGACAGGCAGGGGATTGGTGGTCGAGGTATAGGGGTGCCACAGGTGCAGGCGGTCGAAGGCCGAGTCGGGCAGGGTGTAGCCCGCCTCCGCAATCAGCTGCTTGTCCTCGCTCACCTTCGAGCCCAGCGTGGTGAGCAGGTCGCCCACGATGGCCGAGTTGATGCCCACGTAGAGCGCCTTCTTGACCGCAGCCTCACCGAGCTGCGAGCGTCCGCCTGCAAAGCGCAGGAAGGCGGTGGGGTTGATGAAGCGGAACAGGGCGATGGTGGTCAGCACCTCCTCGTCGCTCAAGGGAGCCTGATGCTCCAGCGGCGTGCCTGGGATGGGGCTCAGCAGGTTGATGGGTATCGAGCTGGTGTTCAATCTCTTCAAGGTGAATGCAAATTCGATGCGTTGCTCCATGCTCTCCCCCATGCCGATGATGCCACCGCTGCAGATTTCCATGCCGGCGCGTCGGGCCGCCTCCAGCGTGCGGAGCTTCTCCTCCTGGGTATGGGTGGAGCAGAGTGTGGGGAAGAAAGAGGGAGCTGTCTCCAGGTTGCAATGGTAGCGTGTGATGCCCGCCTCGCGCAGTTGGCGCAGCGAGGTTTCATCCATCAGGCCCAGAGAGGCGCAGAGGTGGATGGAGGATTGCCGGCGCATCAGGCGCGTGGCATCAAGCAGTTTCTGGAGTTGGGTAGGGGAGGGTTTGCGACCGCTGGCCACGAGGGAGAAGCGGTTCACGCCTTGGCGTTCGTTGTAGAGGGCTTGGCGCAGGCACTCTTCGGGAGGGAGGGTATCGTAGGTGTCGGCCTTCGTGTGGTAGTGGGCCGACTGCGCGCACCATTTGCAATCTTCGGGGCATCGGCCCGACTTGACGTTGATGATGCTGCACATGTCAAACTCGCGGTGGGCACGGGCCACCGTAATCTCGTGGGCGGCATGGTAGAGCTCCTCCTTGGGGCAGCTGCCGGCCAGCCAGAGGGCCTCTTCGGGCGAGATGTCTCCTCCCGCAAGCACCCGTTCTTTCAGTTCTGTGAGGGTCATAAGTGAATGGGAATAATGGGGTTTCTGCACCGACTGCTGCTTCATGAGCGAGCTGTCGGCGATGTGTACCCTGAGCTGCCCGATGGTCACGCAGCGGCCCATGCTGGCAAACACCGCGTAGGCCTTGTGGCTCCAGCGGCGAAAGCGAAGGGTGGATGAAGTGCGCTTTTTTCTCATCTATCGGGTGCAGAATTGGGGTAATACACTTGTTGTCGGGGGCAAAAGTACGATAAAAAAGCTTTCAGAGGAGGGCTGATTGCAAAATTTTACCTATTTTTGCACCCAAATAGCATCAAAACAGTAAAAGAAGAATGAAAAATATCCGCAATTTCTGCATCATTGCCCACATCGACCACGGCAAATCCACCCTGGCCGACCGCCTGCTTGAGTTCACGAACACCATCCAGGTGACCGAAGGACAGATGCTCGACGATATGGACCTGGAGCGCGAGCGCGGCATCACCATCAAGAGCCACGCCATCCAGATGGAGTACACCTACCAGGGCGAGAAGTACATCCTCAACCTGATTGACACCCCGGGACACGTCGATTTCTCCTACGAGGTGTCGCGCTCCATCGCCGCCTGCGAGGGGGCGCTGCTCATCGTCGATGCTTCGCAGGGCGTGCAGGCACAGACCATCTCCAACCTCTACATGGCCATCGAGCACGACCTGGAGATTATCCCCGTCATCAACAAGTGCGACATGGCCAGTGCGCAGCCCGATGAGGTGGAGGATGAAATTGTGGAACTGCTGGGCTGCAAGCGCGAGGAGATTATCCGCGCTTCGGGCAAGACCGGCATGGGCGTGGAGCAGATCCTGCAGGCCGTCATCGAGCGGGTGCCCCATCCTGTGGGGGACGAGGAGGCACCGCTGCAGGCCCTGATTTTCGACTCCGTGTTCAACTCCTTCCGTGGCATCATCGCCTACTTCAAGGTGGAGAACGGCGTGATTCGCACCGGCGACAAGGTGAAGTTCTTCAATACCGGCAAGGAGTATGATGCCGACGAGATTGGCGTGCTCAAGATGGACATGGTGCCCCGCAAGGAGCTCCGCACCGGTGATGTAGGCTATATCATCTCGGGTATCAAGACCTCACGCGAGGTACGCGTGGGCGACACCATCACCCACATTGCCCGCCCCTGCGACAAGGCCATCGCCGGCTTCGAGGAGGTGAAACCCATGGTCTTTGCCGGTGTCTATCCCATCGATGCGGAGGACTTCGAGGACTTGCGCTCGTCGCTGGAGAAGCTCCAGCTCAACGATGCCAGCCTCACCTTCCAGCCCGAGTCGTCGGTGGCCCTCGGCTTCGGCTTCCGTTGCGGCTTCCTGGGCCTGCTCCACATGGAGATTGTGCAGGAGCGCCTCGACCGCGAGTTCGACATGAACGTCATCACCACCGTGCCCAACGTGTCGTACAATGTCTATGACAAGCAGGGACACATGATGGAGGTCCACAACCCCGGCAGCATGCCCGACCCCACGCTGATTGACCACATCGAGGAGCCTTACATCCGCGCCAGCGTCATCACCACGACCGACTACATCGGCCCCATCATGACCCTCTGCCTCGGCAAGCGGGGCGAGCTGGTCAAGCAGGAGTACATCTCCGGCAACCGCGTGGAAATCTACTACGACCTCCCCCTGGGCGAGATTGTCATCGACTTCTACGATAAGCTGAAGAGCATCTCCAAGGGATATGCCTCGTTCGACTACCATCCCAACGGCTTCCGCCCCTCCAAGCTCGTGAAGCTCGACATCCTGCTCAACGGCGACCCCGTGGATGCCCTCTCCACGCTGACCCACTTCGACAATGCCGAGGCCTTTGGCCGCCGCATGTGCGAGAAGCTCAAGGAACTCATCCCGCGCCAGCAGTTCGACATCGCTATCCAGGCCGCCATCGGCTCCAAGATCATCGCCCGCGAGACGGTGAAGCAGGTGCGTAAGGACGTGACGGCCAAGTGTTATGGTGGCGACGTGAGCCGTAAGCGCAAGCTGCTGGAGAAGCAGAAGAAGGGTAAGAAGCGCATGAAGCAGATTGGCAACGTCGAGGTGCCTCAGAAGGCCTTCCTCGCCGTGCTCAAGCTGGATTAACCCGCCTTGCCGAGACGTAATGTGAACATCAAAATAATAGATAGCTAATGAAACCGGTTCTGAAAATTCGCGTCAGTCACAACCTGATTGCCAGTATTCTTCTTTTCGTGACCGCCATCGTGGCGGCGGTGGTGGCCAACTCTCCGTTGGCCCCTTACTACAATGAGTTCCTCAACCAGGAGCTTTACCTCTGTGTGGGCGACTTCAACCTCTTCTCTCATGGAGGTCATCCGCTCCGTATGCTCGACTTCATCAACGACTGCCTGATGGCCATCTTCTTCCTCTCTGTGGGTCTGGAGATTAAGCGTGAACTGCTTGTGGGCGAGCTCTCCACCTTCCGCAAGGCCAGCCTGCCCATCATCGCCGCCTGTGGCGGTATGATTTTGCCAGTGCTCATCTTCTCCATGCTGGTGCCTTCGGGCAGCGACGAGATGCGAGGCATGGCCATCCCGATGGCTACCGATATCGCCTTCTCACTGGGTGTGCTGAGCCTGTTGGGCAAGCGTGTACCCCTGAGCCTCAAGGTGTTCCTCACCGCCTTTGCCGTGGCTGATGACATCGGCGGCATCCTGGTTATTGCCATCTTCTATAGCGACCATGTAGCCCTGACCTACCTGCTGGCAGCCGCCGTGCTTTACGCGTTCCTATATTATATGGGGCGTCGCGGAGCCACGGCCAAGATACTCTACCTCTCGGTGGGGGTCATCATCTGGTACCTCTTCCTCCAGTCGGGCATCCACGCCACCATCTCAGGCGTTATCCTGGCCTTCATGTTCCCGGCCCGTCCCAACCTGGATGCCGGCAAGTACATCGAAAAGATACGTAAGATTATCAATACCTTCCCCGTCAACGAGAAGGAGGAGATTGTGCTCACCAACGAGCAGATAGCTACGCTGAAGCGCGTGGAGCAGGCCTCCGACTTCGTCATCAGCCCCTTGCAGTCCATGGAGAACAACCTGCATGGATTGGTCAACTTCCTTATCCTGCCCCTGTTTGCCTTCGCCAATGCCGGCGTGGTGTTCAGCGGCGGTGAGGTGGTGGGCGACGTGAGCATCGCCGTGGCTGTCGGCCTGCTGCTCGGTAAGTTCATCGGCATCTTCAGCTTCACCTGGCTCACCATCAAGTGCCGCATCGCCCCGATGCCTCAGGGCATGAACTGGAAGAACATTGCCGGTGTCTGCCTGCTGGGCGGTATCGGCTTCACCGTCTCGCTCTTCATCGCCAACCTCTCCTACGCTTCGGTTCATCCCGAGATGCTGAATCAGGCCAAGTTTGGTGTGATTTGCGGCACGGTTATCTCCGGCATTCTGGGCTACCTCGTGCTCCATCTGGTCTTGCCGGCCCCCGCTCCGGAGCAGCCTAAACCGGCGGAAAAATAAATAGTGGGCCAAACAGCCCTTGATATTGAAAAAAACTTCATACCTTTGCAGGTCTTTTTAATAAACTATTAACGACATGAATATTTCGTATAATTGGCTAAAAGAATATGTTGATTTTGAGTTGACCCCTCAGGAGGTGGCCGATGCGCTCACCTCGATAGGCCTGGAGACGGGCAGCGTGGAGGAGGTGCAATCCATCAAAGGCGGACTGGAAGGTCTGGTGGTGGGCGAGGTGCTCACCTGCGAGCCTCACCCCAATTCCGACCACATGCACGTGACCACCGTCAACCTCGGTGCGGGCGACCCCGTGCAGATTGTCTGCGGTGCGCCCAACGTGGCTGCCGGACAGAAGGTCATCGTGGCCACCCTGGGCACCAAGCTGTATGACGGCGACGAGTGCTTCACCATCAAGAAGTCGAAGCTCAGAGGCGTAGAGTCCAACGGCATGATCTGTGCCGAGGATGAGATAGGCATCGGTACCGACCATGCCGGCATCATCGTGCTCCCTGCCGACGTGCAACCCGGCATCCTGGCCAAGGACTATTACAACATCAAGAGCGACTACGTGCTCGAAGTAGATATCACCCCCAACCGTGCTGACGCCTGCTCACACTACGGTGTGGCTCGCGATCTCTACGCCTACCTGGTGCAGCAGGGACTTCCCACGGCGCTTCACCGCCCCTCGGTGGAGGCATTTGCCGTGGAGAACCACGACCTCGACATCGACGTCCGCGTGGAGAACAGCGAGGCTTGCCCCCGCTATGCCGGCGTGACCGTCCATGGCGTGACCGTCAAGGAGAGTCCCGACTGGCTGCAGAACAAGCTGCGCCTCATCGGCCTGCGCCCCATCAACAACGTGGTCGATATCACCAACTACATCGTCCACGCCTTCGGCCAGCCGCTCCACTGCTTTGATGCCAACCAGATTAAGGGCCGTCAGGTCATCGTGAAGACCATGCCGCAGGGCACCCCCTTCGTCACCCTCGACGAGGTGGAGCGCAAGCTCGATGCCCGCGACCTGATGATCTGCAACGCCGAAGAGCCGATGTGTATCGCCGGCGTCTTTGGCGGTCTGCAGTCAGGCTCCACGGAGGCCACCACCGATGTCTTCCTGGAGAGTGCCTACTTCCACCCCACGTGGGTGCGCAAGACGGCCCGTCGCCACGGCCTGAGCACCGATGCCTCCTTCCGCTTCGAGCGCGGCATCGACCCCAACGGCGTGCTCTACTGCCTCAAGCTGGCCGCCCTCATGGTGAAGGAGCTGGCCGGCGGCACCATCTCCTCTGAGGTTAAGGACATCTGCGCTGCCCCTGCCGCCCCCTTCCGCGTGGAGCTCACCTATGCCGAGGTACACAACCTCATCGGCAAGGAGATTCCCCACGACGAAATCAAGCGCATCGTCAGCAGCCTGGAGATGCAGATTGTCGCCGAGACGGCTGAGGGACTCACCCTCGACGTGCCCCCTTACCGCGTGGACGTACAGCGCCCCTGCGACGTGATTGAGGACATCCTGCGCATCTATGGATATAATAATGTAGAGATACCCACCACCCTCAAGTCGAGCCTGACCACCAAGGGTGAGGCCGACCGCTCCAACAAGCTGCAGAACCTGATTGCCGAGCAGCTGGTGGGCTGCGGATTCAACGAGATACTCAACAACTCGCTGACCCGTGCCGCCTACTACGACGGCCTGGAGAGCTACCCCGCTGCACAGCTCGTGATGCTGATGAACCCCCTGAGCAACGACCTCAACGCCATGCGTCAGTCGCTCCTCTTCGGCGGCCTGGAGAGCATTGCCCACAACGCCAACCGCAAGAACGCCGACCTGCGTTTCTTCGAGTTCGGCAACTGCTACCACTACCAGGCCGGACGCAAGGATGCCGAGCATCCGCTCAACGCCTACAGCGAGGAGTACCACCTCGCCCTCTGGGTGACCGGCAAGCGTGTGGAGAACTCGTGGGCACACCCCAACGAGGAGAGCAGCATCTATGAGCTCAAAGCCTACGTGATGAACATCTTCCGCCGCCTGGGCATCGCCGCCGGTTCGCTCCAGCAGGTACACGCCTCGGAGGACATCTTCGCCGCAGCCCTCGGCTTCGAG
>JBJEKS010000332.1:0-6200 GCA_051878755.1 Bacteroides sp.
CGGCATAGAAGGGGAGGGCTTGGGCAGTGATACCCGGCTTGCCTTTCAGGTCACTCTTCTCCAACTGCTCTTGCGCAATGTGTCTCAGATAACCGTTGGTCATGGCATCGGTTTCGCTCACCTTTCCAGCCTTAATCTGTTCGTTAACCAGGTCGGTGATGTCAACAATGCGGTGTACGAAGCGGAACTTCAGCCCCGGGGTGGGGAGTTCCTGTTCGCGGGTCATGGCCCAGAAGCCATCGGTCAGGTAGTCGTGCTCCACGCTGCTGTGCTGCTGGATAGCTCCATAGCCGCAGTGGTGGTTAGTCAGAATTAGTCCTTCAGGCGAGATGATTTCACCGGTGCAGCCGCCACCGAAGATGCCTACGGCATCCTTGAGGCTCACGCCGTTGGGATTGTAGAGGTCGTCAGCTTCCAACTTCAGACCTTGCTTCTTCATCAGGTCAATGGAGTTTTGCTGCTTCATGAGTTGAAGCAACCACATGCCCTCGTCGGCACGGGCCGAAAGGGCGAAAAAGGCGATAAGGCAGAGTGCCAGAGCCTGTTTGAATAAATGTTTCATAGATATTATGTTTTAAATTTCTTTTCTTGACGTTGCATATTTCGTGCTAATCTTTGTGCAAAAATACGTAAACCGGCTCAAAAAACCTTTCTTTTACCTTATATTATAAGGAATATTAATATCTTTGCGCCCGATAAATGGCTAAAATCTCTGATTGTATGTTTCAAACAAGTACGATTCGTCTCTTTTGCTGTCTGAGCGTGGTGCTTTTTCTGGCCTCGTGCAGCAAGAACTATAAAGTGGAGGGAAGCTCCTCTGTGGCAGGTATTGACGGCAAGAAACTTTTCCTCCGCACGATGAAGGATGGTGAATGGGTGGCTGTGGATTCGGCTGACGTGGAGCATGGCCTCTTCAAGATGAGCGGACCGGCAGATACGGCACGCATGGTGGCCCTCTTCATGGATGGCGAGAACCTGATGCCGCTGGTGCTTGAACATGGCACGGTGGAGGTGACCATCTCCAATGGACAATTGGTGGCTAAGGGTACGCCACTCAACGACAAGCTGTATGAATTCATTCGTAAGCGCAACGAGATGGAGACGAAGATTGAGGAACTGGATCGCAAGGAGGCTCGCCTCGTACTGGAAGGGGCTGATATCGACGAGGTGCATGCACAGCTTACGCAAGAGGGTGAGCAGCTTCTCAAGGAGATGAACGACTACATCAAGCAATTTATCACAGACAATTTCACGAATGTCTTGGGACCCAGCGTCTTCATGATGATGTGCAGTACCCTGCCTTACCCGCTTATCACCCCTCCGATAGAGGAGCTGATGAAGCGTGCTCCCATGGAATTCAAAGCCGATCCGCTGGTGAAAGATTTCCTGGAAAAGGCGCGTGAGAACAAGACCCTCATCGAGGAGCGGAAGCGTATGCAGGAGCATGTGGCAGCGCAGAAATAAGCTATCATTACCAGATTAAGTCATGCAGCTCGTAATCGACATCGGCAATACGGTGGCCAAGATGGCCGCTTTCCAGGGTGAGGAACTGGTAGAGGTGGCTTATACCTCCAACGAGACCCTGGAGGAGCTACCACGGTTCTGTGCGAAGTACCCCTTCAAGCAGGCCATCTGGTGCTCGGTGGTTGACCTGCCCGAGATGGCTGCCTCCCGTATTCGTACCGTACCCATCCCGTGCTTGCAATTCACGCATACCGTGCAAACACCAGTCCGCAATGCTTACGATACCCCGGAGACGCTTGGCCTCGACCGGTTGGCTGCGGTAGTCGGAGCACAGCAAGTCCAGCCGGGGCGTGACCTGCTCGTCATCGATGCCGGCACCTGTGTGACCTATGAGTTCCTGGATGCTTCGGGTTGCTACCACGGAGGTAACATCTCTCCCGGACTGGAGATGCGGCTCAAGGCGATGCATCAGTTCACTTCGCGCCTGCCGCTCGTCTCCTCAGAAGGGGAGCTTCTGGAGGTGGGAAAAAGCACCGAAACAGCCCTCCGTGCAGGTGCAATTTGGGGCCTTCAACGCGAAATTGAGGGCTATGTGCGGGCATTTAAGCATAAATATCCTCAACTTTTGGTTTTTTTAACGGGCGGTTGTCGATTTTCTTTTGATACCAACTTAAAAAATATCATCTTTGCAGACAAATTTTTAGTATTAAGAGGACTCAATCGCATAGTATTATATAATAATGAGTAAAACAAGACAGACGTTATGGCTGCTTCTCCTTTCGCTCTTGGTGTGTGGAGGGGCATGGGCTCAGAACAATACGAACTCTCCATACACCCGTTACGGTTTGGGACAGCTGGCCGACTATGGCTCGGCCAACAGCCGTGCAATGGGTGGAGTGGCGTTTGCACTGAGGGATAAGTTTCATATCAACTCCGCTAACCCTGCATCTTATACTGCCGTTGATTCACTGACCTTCATTTTCGATGGGGGAGTCACCCTGCAGAAAGACAACCTGAGTAACGGCACCATCAAGATGAACGCCAACAATTCCAGCTTCGACTACATCACGATGCAGTTCCGTGCGGCCCCCTGGGCTGGCGTCAGCCTCGGCTTGCTGCCCTTCTCCAACGTGGGGTATCAGTTCGGAACGACCATGGAGGATGAGGTGAATGCCGACAACGCCAACACCGTGACCTACCAGGGTGAAGGCGGTCTGCACCGCATTTATCTGGGTGCAGGGTTTAAAATATTTAAAAATCTTTCCGTGGGAGCGAATATTTCGTACCTTTGGGGGCAAATTTCGCGTACGACGAGTGAGAGCTTTGCCAGTAATTCGGCCATTCTGCCCTTCTCGCGTGCGGTGGACGTGGATATCAAGAGCTATTTGCTCGACTTCGGTGTGCAATACACCCACCAGTTCAGCAAGAAGCATCAGGCCACGGTCGGTGTGGTTTTCACCCCTGGGCACGACTTGAGCAACACCACCACCATCACTACGCAGACGGGTAACTCCTCGCTGGGTTATACCATCAATACGCGCGATACGGTGGCCACCTTCGGCATTCCCACCACGCTGGGACTCGGTGTAGCATACCAGTACGACGGCCGACTGACTGTCAGTGCCGACCTGCTGTATCAGCAATGGAGCAGCAGTAGCTACATGAGCAACGAAGATGCCTATTGTAACCGCGCGAAGATAGCCCTCGGCGCTGAGTACTTCCCCAATCCCATGGGGCGCAGCTACCTTTCGCACGTGAAGTACCGCCTTGGAGCCTTCTACTCGAAGCCCTACTACAAGGTGCAGGGAGTGCGTGGGGCTGATGAATATGGTGTGACTGCCGGGTTTGGATTGCCTATACCTCGTACGCGTTCCTACGTGAACCTCTCTGCGCAGTTTGTGCGTACCGAAGGCAAACAGGCTAACTTCTTGAACGAAAACTCCTTTCGGCTCTGCGTAGGGGTGACCTTCAACGAACGTTGGTTCTTCAAGCGTAAGGTGGATTAAAGCAAAAGTAGAAAAAGTAGAAAGAATGATATAAAGATATTATAACTTAAAAACTTAAATACGATGAAGATTAAGACGCTTGTCGCTGCAGTGCTTCTCTCATGTGGAGCAACAGCAACCTTTGCTCAAAACAGCTGTAACGCTAACTCCAGTATCTCTCACGAGGCTGTTCGCGCCGGTAACTACAAGGATGCATACAAACCCTGTATGGATCTGCTGAAAGAGTGCCCAACGCTGAAGTATTACACCTTCAAGGATGCTACCACCATCTTGACCAGCTTCCTCAAGGAAATCAAAGACCGTAATTCGGCTGATTACAAAAAGTACTTCGATGAACTGATGGGTGTACACGACCTGAAGATGCATTATCTGCCCGAGTTTGCTAAGAAGTTCAAGCCCGGCCAGGTACCCACCGTCGATGGCGCTCTGGGTACGAAGGCTGTAGATTACATTCTCTACGCTCCCCAGATGGACCTGAAGCAGGCCTACAGCTGGCTCTCGCAGTCGGTGAACAGCACTAAGGGTGAGACCGAAGGTGCCATCCTCCACTACTTCCTCGAAAGCTCCATGAAGATGGTTCAGGCTGACAGCAACCACACCGACCAGTTCTTCCAGGACTACCTCGATGCTTCGAAGTATGTCGATGAGGCCATCGCCAACGAGACCAAGGAGAAGAAGCAGGAGCAGCTGAAGAACGTGAAGGAGAACCTCGTGGCTATGTTCATCAACAGTGGCGTGGCTGACTGCGAATCATTGCAGAACATCTACGGTGCCAAGGTGGAGGAGAACAAGAACGACTCTTCTTTCCTGAAGAAGACCATCGCCATCCTCAAGATGATGAAGTGTAACGAAAGCGAGGTCTATTTCCGCGCTTCGGAATACATGTACAAGATTAACCCCACGCCCGATGCAGCAGTAGGCGTAGCTTACATGTACTATAAGAAAGGTGACTACAACATGGCCGTACAATTCTTCGATGAGGCTTTGAGCAACGAGACCGACGACTCCAAGAAGTGTGAGATGGCTTATGCCACAGCTCTGGCTCTGGTGAGCGCCAAGAAGTACGCTCAGGCCCGTTCATACTGCCAGAAGGCCCTCTCTTACAACGAAAGCTTCGGAGATGCTTACATCCTCATGGCCCAGGCCATTGCCGGTGCCCCCAACTGGAGCGACGAGCCTGCACTCAACAAGTGCACCTTCTTCCTCGTCATCGACAAGCTGCAGCGTGCTAAGCAGGTAAATCCCGAGTGTGCAGAACGTGCCCAGGAGCTGATCAATACCTATGCCAAATATACCCCTGCTACGAAGGACCTCTTCATGCTCGGTATCAAGGCCGGTGACCGCGTAACCATTGGCGGTTGGATTGGTGAATCAACTGTAGTTCGTTGATGAAGGATACAGGACATACCCGTTTCCGTAACATACAAAGCATGGCCATCGTGATTTGCACGATGGCTGTGCTTCTTTTTATCTCCTCCTGCTCAGGCAAGAGAAAGCAGATGGGTGAGGCGATTACAGAACGCGACTCCCTCCCCGTGATGGATACGCGCGAGGTGACTACCCTCATCTCCGACTCCGGTGTGACGCGCTACCGCATCACCACACCCCACTGGCTGGTTTTCGACCGCAAGCAACCTCCTCATTGGGCCTTCAAGGAGGGCATCCATCTGGAGAAATTTGATACCCTCTTTCAGGTGGAAGCCAGCATCGATGCCGACACTGCCTATTATTATAATAAGGAGGAGCTTTGGAAGCTGATGGGCCATGTAGATATTAAGAACCTCAAGGGGGAACGTTTCAATACCGAGCTCCTCTACTGGGACCAACGGAAGAAGAAAATCTACTCCGACCGTTTCATCCGTATCGAGCAGCCCGACCGAATCATCACCGGCCACGGCTTTGAGTCGAACCAGGAGATGACCATCTACACCATTCATCAGACCGAGGGCATCTTCTACGTGGACCAAGCTGCACAGCAGCCGGCGGACACCCTCCAGTCACAATCCTCACAGCAACCATAACAGACCATGGATATTTACCTCTATCTAGTGATTACGATGGCCTTTTCGGCCTTCTTCTCCGGTATGGAGATTGCTTTCGTCTCAGTCAACAAGCTACGTCTCGAGATGGAGAAGCGCGAAGGAGCGGTCTCTTCCATCATCTCCTTCTTCTTGCGCAACCCCAACAACTTCATCTCCACGATGCTGGTGGGCAATAACATCGCCCTCGTCATCTACGGTATCTTGATGGCCAAGATCATCGAACAGCAACTGCTTGCCGGTCTCATCCCCAACGACTTCGTCAAGGCGCTGGTTCAGACCATCGTCTCCACGTTGATTATTCTGGTGACGGGAGAGTTCCTGCCGAAAACGCTCTTCAAGATTAACCCCAACCTCATGTTGCGCCTCTTTGCCTTGCCCCTTTTTGTCTGCTACGTGGTGCTCTTCCCCATTTCCAAGCTGGCTTCAGGCATCTCCTTCCTCTTCCTGCGGTTGGTAGGTGTGAAGGTGAATGAAGAGGCACAGGCCAAGGCCTTCACCAAGGTTGATTTGGACTACTTCATTCAGACCAGCATCGAGAATGCGGATGTGCCTGAGGAGGTAAACACCGAGGTGAAGATTTTCCAGAATGCGCTTGACTTCTCCAACATCAAGATACGCGACTGCATCGTGCCTCGCACCGAGGTGGTGGCTGTGGATAAGGAGACCCCCCTGGAGGAATTGAAGAACC
>JBJEKS010000333.1:0-26861 GCA_051878755.1 Bacteroides sp.
TTTTTTTTGCTTTATCTGCTTATTAATCGAAGAATTATTCGTACCTTTGTCGCCCGAATAAATATACGTAGCAGTGGGAAAGTTTGAAAAATATAGAATAGACCTGAAGGGAATGAAGGAGAATAGTGCTCATTACGAGTTCCTTCTTGGCAATGATTTTTTTGCGGCGATAGACAGTCCCGAGCTCCAGAAAGGCAAGGTAACTGTTGAACTTGACGTGAAGAAATCTGCGCAGGCTTTTGAACTGAACTTCCAGAGTCATGGTGTTGTTGTCGTGCTCTGTGACCGCTGTCTCGATGAGATGGATCAGGAGGTGACTTCGACTGATAAGATCTTCGTTAAGTTTGGCGCTGAATATGCCGACGAAGGTGACAACCTGATTATCGTGCCAGAAGAGGATGGTGACATCAACGTGGCTTGGATTATGTATGAATTCATTGCGTTGGCCATTCCGATGAAGCACGTGCATGCTCCTGGTAAGTGCAACAAGGCCATGAGCGGTAAGCTCAATAAGTACTTGCGTACGAGTGCGGACGATGAGGAGGTTTTGGAGCCCGTTGATGATGATGCAGATGCTACGGATGAGAACGACGTGGTGGAAGAGGTAGAGGAGAAGCCCATCGACCCACGTTGGAATGAATTGAAGAAATTATTATAACTATTAAATATTAAGTAAAATGGCACATCCTAAAAGAAGACAGTCTAACACAAGAACTGCAAAGAGAAGAACCCATGACAAGGCAGTAGCTCCTACGCTTGCTATTTGCCCCAACTGCGGTGAGTGGCATGTTTACCACACCGTATGCGGCGCCTGTGGATACTACAGAGGCAAGTTGGCAATCAGCAAAGAAGCAGCTGTTTAAGTCTAAGCTTTCTTCAATCACATGATTACTTAAATCGGGGGAGTCTAAAAAGATCGGGTGTCAAGTAAGCTGCTTGCTACAGACCTTTTTAGACTACTCGTGTTTAAGTACTCATCTTTTTATTTGAACTATTTAATGGAAAAAATAAATGCAGTAATTACAGGCGTCGGTGGCTATGTACCCGATTATGTCTTGACTAACGATGAGTTGTCGAGGATGGTAGATACCAACGACGAATGGATTATGACCCGTATTGGCGTAAAAGAGAGACGCATCCTTAACGAGGAGGGTCTCGGTACGTCGTATATGGCCCGTAAGGCTACCCGGCAGCTGATGGCTCGTACCGGTGCCAATCCCGATGATATTGACTTAGTAGTTGTAGCGACCTCTACTCCTGACTATCACTTCCCTTCCATCGCATCCATCCTGTGCGATAAGTTGGGCCTGAAGAACGCCTTTGCGTTTGACATGATGGCTGCTTGTAGCGGTTTCCTCTACCTGATGGAGGTTGCAGCTAACTTCATCCGCTCGGGAAGATATAAGAAAATTATTATAGTAGGTGCAGACAAGATGTCATCGGCTACCGACTATACCGATCGCTCCACGTGTCCTATTTTCGGAGATGGCGCTGCTGCCTTCATGGTGGAGCCCACTACGGAAGATTTGGGTATCATGGACTCATACCTCCGTACGGATGGTAAGGGTTTACCCTTCCTTCACATGAAGGCTGGCGGTTCGGTTTGTCCTCCTTCCTACTTCACTATAGACAACCGTATGCACTATGTCTATCAGGAGGGTCGTACGGTGTTCAAGTATGCCGTGTCTAACATGTCAGACGCTTGTGTGAAGATTGCTGAGCGGAATGGTCTCAACAAGGACAACATCGACTGGGTTATCCCGCATCAGGCCAACATGCGCATCATCGATGCCGTGGCACACCGATTGGAGGTGCCACATGAGAAGGTGATGATTAACATTGAGCGTTACGGTAATACCAGCGCTGGCACACTGCCCCTCTGTATCTGGGATTTCGAGGAGAAACTCAAGAAGGGAGACAACCTCATCTTCACGGCCTTCGGAGCCGGGTTTACCTGGGGGGCCATGTACATGAAGTGGGGATACGACGGTAAGAAACAGTAAGAATCCTGGGATTCTGATGAAATAAAAAAGAACGCATCCTATTGAATAAATTCGATGCGTTTTTTTGTCCTTTGTCCAACAATAGTTTGTCCAATAATAGATTGATAAGATTATGCACAAAGCTGGTTTTGTAAACATCGTAGGTAACCCTAACGTGGGGAAATCAACCCTGATGAACGTCCTGGTGGGCGAACGCATCTCCATCGCGACCTTCAAGGCGCAGACTACACGCCACCGTATCATGGGCATTTACAACACTGACGACATGCAGATTGTCTTTTCTGACACTCCGGGAGTGCTGAAGCCCAACTACAAGCTGCAGGAGTCGATGCTCAACTTCTCCACCTCTGCCCTGGTGGATGCTGATGTGCTGCTCTATGTGACTGACGTAGTGGAGACCCCCGACAAGAACAACGATTTCGTGGAAAAGGTGGCAGCTATGGAGGTACCTGTCATTTTGCTCATCAACAAAATTGACCTCACCAATCAGAAGGAGTTGGAGCAACTTGTTGCCGCGTGGCATGAACTGCTGCCCAAGGCCGAAATCGTACCCATCTCGGCTGCCAATAAGTTCAATGTGGACTACGTAATGAAACGCGTCAGGGAGCTCCTCCCTGATTCGCCGCCCTATTTTGACAAAGACCAGTGGACGGATAAACCGGCTCGTTTCTTCGTGACGGAGATTATCCGCGAGAAAATCCTCCTTTTCTACGATAAGGAGATTCCTTATTCGGTGGAGGTGGTGGTGGAGCAGTTTAAGGAGCAGCCCAAGTCGATTCAAATCAATGCTATCATCTACGTGGAGCGTGATTCACAGAAGGGCATTATCATCGGCAAGCAGGGCAGGGCACTCAAGAAGGTGGCTACAGAGGCGCGCAGGGATCTGGAGAAGTTTTTCGGAAAGCGCATCTACCTGGAGACCTTCGTCAAGGTGGACAAGGACTGGCGTAGCTCGGACAAAGAGCTTCGTAACTTTGGCTACCAACTGGATTAGGATAAAAAGAATTGTTTAACTACGACTGAGAGAGTCGCAATTAATAGGAAATGAACGTATGGGAAATTTAGTTGCTATCGTGGGACGCCCCAATGTGGGTAAATCCACCTTATTCAACCGCTTGACGCAGACTCGGCATGCGATTGTCAACGAGCAGGCCGGTACGACCCGTGACCGTCAGTACGGGAAGGCCGAATGGCAGGGACGCGAGTTTTCGGTAGTAGATACCGGAGGCTGGGTGGTCAACTCGGATGATGTGTTTGAGGAAGAAATCCGCAAGCAGGTGCTGATGGCCGTGGAAGAGGCTGATGTCATCTTGTTTGTGGTAGATGTGATGAACGGCGTGACTGACCTGGATACGGAGGTGGCCTCCATTCTGCGTCGCACTGTGAAGCCGGTGTTGTTGGTAGCCAATAAGACGGACAATTACGATCTGCAATACAATGCGGCTGAGTTCTACTCGCTCGGTCTGGGCGACCCCTACTGCATCTCGGCTGCTACGGGTAGTGGCACGGGTGACCTGCTGGACCTCTTGCTGAGCAAGTTCACCAAGAGCACCGAAGAGGAAACGGAGGAGGATATCCCGCGCTTTGCCGTAGTGGGACGGCCCAATGCGGGCAAGTCATCGTTGGTGAATGCCTTGATGGGTGAAGAACGTAACATCGTGACCGACATAGCCGGTACCACGCGCGACTCCATCTATACCCGTTACGATAAGTTCGGTTTCGATTTCTATCTGGTGGATACGGCTGGTATCCGCAAGAAGAACAAGGTGAATGAGGACTTGGAGTACTACTCGGTGATTCGCTCCATCCGCTCCATCGAGCGGGCTGATGTCTGCATCCTGATGCTCGACGCCACGCGTGGCATCGAGAGCCAGGACCTGAACATCTTCTCCTTGATTCAGAAGAATGCCAAGGGACTGGTGGTCGTGGTTAACAAGTGGGATTTGGTGGAGGACAAAACGGTGAAGGTGATGAAGACCTTCGAAGAGGCTATCCGTGAGCGACTGGCACCCTTTGTTGATTTCCCCATTATCTTTGCTTCGGCACTGACCAAACAGCGTATTCTGAAGGTGCTGGAAGAGGCGCGCGATGTCTATCGTAACCGTCACACTCGCATCTCGACAGCACGCCTCAACGAGGAGATGCTGCCGCTGATTGAAGCCTATCCGCCCCCTTCGATTAAGGGTAAGTACATCAAAATTAAGTATATCACCCAGCTACCCAACACGCAGGTCCCATCGTTTGTCTATTTCGCCAACCTGCCGCAGTACGTCAAGGAACCTTACCGCCGTTTCCTGGAGAATAAGATGCGTGAGAAGTGGAGTCTGACAGGGACACCTATTAATATTTATATTCGTCAGAAGTAGCTGTCTTCATTTCGACCTCTTTCACTTTCCGGAAGAGGTCGGAAGCGAAGATGAAGTTGTTGAGCCGTTCGTTGGTGGAGGTGATGATGTCTTCTTTCGTCCCTTCCCACTCCTTGTGGCCCTCGTAGATGTAGATAATCTTCTCCCCGATTCCCATCACGGAGTTCATGTCGTGGGTGTTGATAAGGGTGGTCATGTTGTATTCGCGGGTGATGTCCTGCACGAGCTGGTCGATGACAAGCGAGGTCTTAGGGTCGAGGCCCGAGTTGGGTTCGTCGCAGAAGAGGTACTGGGGATTTAGGGCAATGGCGCGTGCAATGGCTACTCGCTTCTGCATGCCGCCACTGATTTCACCTGGATACTTGTCCTTGGCTTCGGCCAGATTGACACGGTCCAGGCAGAACATGGCGCGACGCGTGCGGTCGCGCAGCGTGTCGTTGCTGAACATGTTGAGCGGGAACATCACGTTGTCGAGCACAGAAAGTGAGTCAAACAGGGCAGCACTCTGGAAAATCATACCCATCTCTCGGCGGAGTGCCTTCTTCTCCTTCTTGCCCATGGCGAGGAAGTTTCGGTTGTCGTAGAGCAGCTCGCCCCGCTCCGGTGTAAGCAGGCCTACGATACACTTCATCAGTACCGTCTTTCCCGATCCGCTCTGACCAATGATCAGGTTGGTCTTTCCATTCTCAAACGTGGCATTGATATCGGTCAATACCTCCCTGTCTTCAAACGACTTACATAATCCTTTCAGCTGTATCATGCCATCAAGAGTTGAGTTAATACTAAATCGGAGAATAGAATCAGTACGCTGCTGCATACTACGGAGTTGGTGGATGCCTTGCCCACCTCAATCGAGCCGCCCTCGACCGTATAGCCGAAGAAAGCACTGACACTGGCGATGATGAAGGCGAAGAAGAGGGACTTGATGATGCCACTCCAGATGAACCACTCCACAAACATGTACTGTAGGCCGTACTCCAAGTCCACCGCTGTCATCACCCCGCCAAACCAACAGGTACAGAAGGCACCAATGATGCCAGCAAAGATGCTGAATGTCACCATTAAGGGTATGGTCGTCACCATGGCGGCAATCTTGGGTAGAATCAGGTAGTTGGCTGAGTTGACACCCATTATCTCTAGAGCGTCAATCTGTTGCGTGACACGCATGGAGCCTAGCTCAGAAGCAATGTTCGACCCCACCTTGCCGGCCAGAATCAGGCTCATGATAGAGGAGGAGAACTCAAGCAGCATAATCTCGCGAGTGACATAGCCTACCGTCCAACGGGGCATGAACGGGCTTTGGATATTCAGCTTAATCTGTATCGTGATGACAGCTCCGATAAAAAAAGAAATGAGCAGTACAATGCCAATGGAGTTGACTCCAAGCTTCTCAATTTCTTCATAATATTGCCGGAAGAACATACGCATCCGCTCGGGGCGCGAGAAGACGCGTCCCATCAAAATCAGGTATCTTCCGAACGTTTTTAGTCCTTTTGTAAACATATTCATGAAGTATTTGCGTGCAAAAGTACGTCTTTTCAGCTTATTTTGCTACTTTTGCAGCGATTAACTTGCAGTTGGTTGCACAACATTAACAGAAAGCGAATAATAGAACATTCATTATGGAAGAACAGAATATGGTGCTCCGCACCGAGGATTTGGTGAAACGGTATGGCAAACGAACGGTGGTCAGTCACGTTTCATTCGATGTAAAACAGGGCGAGATCGTGGGACTGCTCGGGCCGAATGGGGCAGGTAAGACTACCTCTTTCTACATGACCGTGGGACTGGTGACGGCCAATGCCGGACATATCTTCCTGGGTGACTTGGAGATTACGGACTATCCCGTCTATAAACGGGCGCAGAATGGCATTGCCTACCTGGCGCAGGAGGCCTCCGTCTTCAGGCAGATGAGTGTGGAAGATAATATCGCCTCGGTGCTCGAGATGACTGGCAGGCCCCGGGAGTACCAGAAGGAGAAACTGGAGAGTCTGATAGCTGAGTTCCGACTGCAGAAGGTTCGTAAGAATAAAGGTACCCAGTTGAGCGGCGGTGAGCGACGCCGCACGGAGATTGCCCGCTGCCTGGCCATCGACCCTAAGTTTATCATGCTCGATGAACCCTTTGCCGGGGTGGATCCCATTGCTGTGGAGGATATCCAGAAGATTGTCTGGGACCTGAAGAAGAAGAATATCGGTATCCTGATTACCGACCACAATGTGCAGGAGACGCTCAGTATCACCAACCGCGCTTACTTGCTCTTTGAGGGAAAGATACTTTTCCAGGGTACTCCCGAAGAGTTGGCTGAGAACCAGATTGTGCGCGAGAAATACCTGGGAAGCAATTTCGTGCTCCGCAGGAAGGACTTTATGAAGTAATAAAGAAGATTTAAGGCACTATTTTTTTGATAATTGAAAGAATAGCACTATTTTTGCACGCTCATTTTGAGATAATAGAAAATATAACATAAATAGATTATTAAATTTGTAGGAATGAACGTTTCATTACAAAACATCGACAAGGTAAGCGCGCTGCTTACCGTGAAAATTGAGAAGGCCGACTACCAAGAGAAGGTGGAGAAGTCGTTGAAGAGCCTCCGTCAGAAAGTGCAAATGCCGGGTTTCCGTCCGGGCAAGGTGCCTGCTGGACTGGTGAAGAAAATGTATGGCAAGCAGGTGTTGGCTGAGGAAGTGAACAAGATTCTCTCGGATACAGTTTACAATTATATTAAGGAGAATAAGGTCAATATGCTGGGTGAACCCCTGGTAAACGAGGAAAAGCAGGGTGCCATCGATTTCGATACCATGGAGGAGTTCGAGTTCCTGTTTGACATCGCACTGGCTCCCGAGTTCAAGGTGGAGGTAGGTGCTGCCGACAAGGCTGACTACTACAACATCGATGTGACTGACGAGATGGTGGAGAACCAGGTGAAGATGTACACGCAGCGTAACGGAAAGTATGAAAAGGCTGAGAGCTATGAACCCAACGACATGATGAAGGGTATTCTGGCAGAGCTGGACGAGAACGGTAGTGTGAAAGAGGGTGGCATCCAGGTGGAAGACGCTGTGATGATGCCTGAATATATGAAGAACGATGACCAAAAGGCCCGCTTCAACGGAGCTAAGGTGAATGATGTTATTACCTTCAACCCTGCTGCTGCATGGGACAACAACCAAGCCGAACTGGCTTCGCTCCTGAAGATTGAAAAGGAGGCTGCTGCTGAGGTAAAGGCTGATTTCAGCTATCAGGTGACCGAAATCACTCGCTTCGTGGCTGGCGACCTGAATCAGGAAATTTTTGACCAGGTCTTCGGTAAGGGTGTTGTAAACAGCGAAGAGGAGTTCCGCTCGAAGGTGAAGGAGGGTATTCAGGCCCAGTTCGCACAGGATAGCGACTTCAAGTTCCTCATCGATTTCCGCAAGGTGATGATGGAGAAGGTGGGCAAGCTGGAGTATCCCGAAGCCTTACTGAAACGCATCATGCTGCAGAACAATGCCGATAAGGGTGAGCAGTTCGTGGAAGAGAACTTCGAGAAGAGCCTGGAAGAACTGACGTGGCACCTGATTAAGGAGCAGCTGGTTGAGAACTACGCCATCAAGGTGGAGAACGAAGATGTTACTGCCATGGCTAAGGCTGCTACCAAGGCTCAGTTCGCTCAGTATGGCATGATGAACATGCCTGATGAACTCCTGGAAAACTACGCTAAGGAGATGCTGAAGAAGAAGGAGAGCGTAGATGGCCTGGTGAACCGTGCCGTTGAATCCAAGCTGGTTGCCGCAGTGAAGCCTCAAGTAACCCTGAAGGAAAAAACTGTCTCCATTGAAGAGTTCAACAAAATGTTTGAATAAGAGGGCATTGCAGCCGATTATCAGAACGTTTATTACGACTTTATAAATATCGCAGGGTTTTAGGAGACTAAAACTCTGCGTTTTTTTTGTAATAAAGCGTTCTTTTTTGTTTCTTTGCACCGTGTAAATAATGATATGAATAAAAATTTAGATTGAATCTATGGACGATTTTAGAAAATATGCAACGAAGCACCTGGGAATCAACAGCCTGGTGCTGGATGACGTAATCAAGTCGCAAAATGGTTATCTGAACCCCTATATCCTGGAAGAACGTCAGCTGAACGTGACTCAGCTGGATGTCTTCTCTCGCCTGATGATGGATCGCATCATCTTTCTGGGCACTCAGATTGATGACTACACAGCCAATACCCTCCAGGCCCAGCTGCTCTACCTGGATTCTGTAGATCCAGGTAAGGACATCTCCATCTACATCAATTCTCCCGGTGGCTCAGTGTATGCCGGATTGGGTATCTATGACACCATGCAGTTTATTTCCAGTGATGTGGCTACTATCTGTACGGGTATGGCAGCCAGCATGGCCGCAGTACTGCTTGTGGCAGGTGCTGAAGGTAAGCGATCGGCATTGACCCACTCCCGCGTGATGATTCACCAGCCTATGGGGGGGGCGCAGGGACAGGCCTCAGACATTGAGATTACGGCCCGTGAGATTCAGAAATTGAAGAAAGAACTCTATACGATTATCGCCGATCACTCACACACGCCGTTCGACAAGGTGTGGGCCGATTCAGACCGTGACTATTGGATGACGGCTCAGGAGGCGAAAGAGTATGGTATGGTGGATGAAGTATTGATGAAGAAATAAGACGATATGGCAATAAAAGATAATTGTAGCTTCTGTGGACAGCCCACAAGCCGGGTGGGACTCATGCTGAGTGGCCTGTCTGGATATATCTGTGACGATTGTGTGCGCAGAGCTTATGATATTGTTTTGGAAAACGACCGCGCAAAACAGGCTGCTGCTGCAAAAGTCAACTTGGAGTCTCTACCGAAGCCCAAGGATATCAAGGAATACCTCGACCAGTATGTGATTGGCCAGGACGATGCCAAGCGCTATCTGTCTGTGTCGGTCTATAACCACTACAAGCGCATCGCTCAGGTGCCCGACAAGGATGGCGTGGAGATAGAAAAGAGTAACATCATCATGGTGGGTAGCACGGGTACCGGCAAGACCCTCCTGGCGCGCACCATCGCCAAACTACTGAAGGTACCCTTCACCATTGTGGATGCCACGGTCTTCACCGAGGCGGGCTACGTGGGTGAGGATATCGAGAGCATCCTGACCCGTTTGCTTCAGGTCTCTGACTATAAGGTGCCTGAGGCGGAGCGGGGCATTGTCTTCATCGACGAAATTGACAAGATTGCGCGCAAGGGCGATAATCCTTCCATCACCCGCGACGTGAGCGGTGAGGGCGTACAGCAGGGTCTGCTCAAGCTGCTGGAAGGTTCCGTAGTCAATGTGCCTCCCCAGGGCGGACGTAAACACCCCGACCAGAAGATGATTCAGGTGGATACCAAGAATATCCTTTTTATCTGCGGCGGAGCATTCGACGGCATTGAGAAGAAGATTGCCCAGCGTATGAATACCCATGTGGTGGGCTACCAGTCGGTGCAGAACACGGCGAAGATTGACAAGGGAAACCTGATGCAGTACGTCATGCCGCAGGATCTGAAGTCTTTTGGCTTGATACCCGAAATCATTGGACGCCTGCCGGTACTTACCTACTTGAATCCGTTGGATCGTGACGCACTGCGTTCCATCCTGACCGAACCCAAGAACTCCATCATCAGGCAATACGTCAAATTATTCAGTATGGATGGGGTCAAGCTGACCTTTGAAGAAGCGGTTTACGACTACGTCGTGGATAAAGCCATGGAGTATAAACTGGGCGCTCGCGGCCTGCGTTCCATTGTGGAGGCCATCATGATTGACGTCATGTATGAAATCCCCTCAGGAACGAGGAAAACCTATAAAGTCACGCTCGAATTTGCCAAAAAGCAGTTAGAGAAGGCTAATTTAGGAAGATTGCAAAGTGCTTAAAATCAGGTAGAAATAGATTGTTCAACTCTTTTTTTGATTTTTTATATTAAAAATGTCGGCCTTTTATGCTGATTATTTGGGAACTTGTTTATAACTTTGTTAGAAATCTCAGAAAAAATAACGAAAAAGAGAGACTCACTTGAACATAACTATAAACAACAACCTAACGAATCATGGCAGGTAAGAAAATAAATCTGGCAGCCGAATTGAAGAAATATTTCGGTTTTGATACCTTCAAGGAAAAACAGGAGGCGGCGATTCAGAACCTGTTGGATGGAAAAGACACTTTTGTGTTGATGCCCACAGGTGGTGGCAAGTCGCTTTGTTACCAACTCCCCTCCCTGTTGATGGAGGGTACAGCTATCGTCATCTCTCCCCTGATAGCTTTGATGAAGAATCAGGTGGATGCAATGCGTAATTACAGTGAGGAGGATGGGGTGGCCCATTTTATCAACTCATCGCTGAACAAAAGTGCGATAGACCAAGTGAAGTCTGATATCCTTAGCGGGAAGACGAAGTTACTCTACGTAGCACCCGAATCGCTCACGAAGGAGGAGAATGTAGAGTTCCTACGCACCGTGAAGATATCTTTCTACGCTATCGACGAAGCCCACTGTATCTCGGAATGGGGACATGACTTCCGACCGGAATATCGCCATATCCGGCCTATTGTGAATGAGATAGGCCGCGCACCCATCATTGCACTGACTGCGACGGCAACCAAAAAGGTGCAGGATGACATTCAGAAGAATCTAGGCATTATGGACGCCTCGGTCTTCCAGACCTCGTTCAACCGTCCAAACCTTTATTATGAGGTGAGGGCAAAGAACAACGACATTGATAAGAATATCATCAAATTTATCAAAAACAACCCCGAGAAGTCGGGCATCATCTATTGTCTGAGCCGGAAGAAAGTGGAAGAACTGGCTGAAGTGCTGAAAACGAACGGGATCAATGCGCGTGCCTACCACGCAGGCATGGATGCCAATACGCGTGCACAAAACCAGGATGATTTCCTGATGGAACGGGTGGACGTCATCGTGGCGACCATCGCCTTCGGTATGGGTATTGACAAACCAGATGTCCGCTTCGTGATACATTATGACATGCCGAAGAGCCTGGAGGGCTACTATCAGGAGACGGGAAGAGCTGGCCGTGATGGAGGTGAAGGAAAGTGTATTGCATTCTATTCCCCCAAGGACTTGGAGAAGCTGGAGAAATTCCTCCAAGGAAAACCGCTGGCAGAGCAGGATATCAGTCGTCATCTCCTGACGGAGACCAAGGCCTACGCAGAGACTTCTGTATGCCGGCGCAGGGTGTTGCTCCACTATTTTGGAGAAGAGTATGGACAGGATAATTGTGGAAATTGTGACAATTGTCTAAATCCGAAGAAACAAGTGGAAGCTCAAGAATTATTGTGTACGGTACTAGAAACCGTATTGGCCGTAAAAGAGAACTTTAAGGCTGACTATATTATAGATGTAATACAAGGTAGGGAGACTTCGGAGGTGCAGGCGCATCTGCACGATGACCTGGAGGTGTTCGGAACAGGAATGGGTGAGGAAGACCGTACCTGGAACGCAGTCATCAACCAGGCGGCTATTGCCGGTTACCTGACAAAGGATGTGGATAACTACGGTTTGTTGAAGGTGACCGAAGATGGAAAGAAGTACCTCAAGCATCCCAAGCCCTTCAAGATTGTAGAAGATAACGACTTTGACGAGGTAGAAGAAGAGACCCCGGCACGTGGAGGTGCTGCGTGTGCGGTAGATCCGGCGCTCTACTCCATGCTCAAGGATTTGCGTAAGAAGGTCTCGAAGAAATTGGAAGTGCCTCCATACGTCATCTTCCAAGACCCGTCGCTGGAGGCTATGGCAACAATCTATCCTGTCACTCTTGAGGAGTTGCAGAATATTCCCGGTGTAGGAGCTGGTAAGGCTAAGCGCTATGGCGAGGAGTTCTGCAAACTGATCAAGCGCCACTGTGAGGAGAATGAGATTGAACGCCCCGAAGATTTGCGCGTGCGCACAGTGGCCAACAAGTCGAAACTAAAGGTCTCCATCATTCAGGCTATTGACCGAAAGGTGGCTCTGGACGACATTGCCCTTTCCAAAGGCATTGAGTTTGAAGACCTGCTCGACGAGGTGGAAGCTATTGTCTATTCGGGTACGAAGCTCAACATTGACTACTTCCTGGAGGATATCATGGATGAAGACCACATGTTGGATATCTACGATTACTTCAAGGAATCCACCACCGATAACATTGATGATGCACTGGATGAACTGGGTGATGACTTTACTGAAGAGGAGGTTCGCCTGGTGCGTATCAAGTTTATCTCGGAGATGGCCAACTAATATCGCTAAAAAAATAGAAAATTATACGGTTTTTATTCCTGGAATGGAGTAAAAACCGTATTTTTGCACGCAATAAAAATTTAACGCATATTACTTATGTCATTTATTGCAGACAAAATTGTGATGGACGGATTGACGTATGACGATGTTCTGTTAATCCCTGCCTATTCAGAAGTACTTCCAAAGACCGTCGAACTCTCGACGAAGTTTTCACGCAACATTGAGTTGAAGATTCCTTTTGTGACTGCGGCCATGGATACCGTGACTGAGGCGAAAATGGCTATTGCCATTGCGCGTGAGGGAGGTATTGGCGTGATTCACAAAAATATGTCTATTGAAGAGCAGGCACGCCAGGTGGCTATTGTGAAGCGTGCTGAGAATGGTATGATTTACGACCCTGTAACCATCAAACGTGGCTCTTCCGTAGCTGATGCACTCGACTTGATGGCCGAATACAAGATTGGTGGTATCCCCGTGGTCGATGATGAGGGACATCTGGTAGGTATTGTGACCAACCGTGATTTGCGCTTCGAGAAGGATCAGACGAAGCGCATTGATGAGGTTATGACTAAGGATCATATCATTACCACCAATCAGACAACCGACCTGGAGGCCGCTGCGCAGATTCTTCAGGAACACAAGATTGAGAAACTGCCCGTGGTTGATAAGGATAATAAGCTGGTGGGACTGATTACTTATAAGGACATCACCAAGGCTAAGGACAAACCGATGGCCTGCAAGGACAGCAAAGGCCGTCTGCGTGTGGCAGCTGGAGTGGGCGTGACCAACGATACGCTGGAACGTATGAAGGCCTTGGTGGAGGCTGGTGCTGATGCTATTGTCATCGATACCGCCCACGGTCACTCAAAGTTTGTCATTGAAAAGCTGAAAGAGGCTAAAGCTCATTTCCCCCATATTGATATTGTGGTAGGTAACATTGCCACGGGTGAGGCTGCCAAGGCGCTGGTTGAGGCAGGAGCTGATGGCGTGAAGGTGGGTATTGGCCCGGGGTCTATCTGCACGACGAGAGTCGTTGCCGGAGTGGGTGTGCCTCAGCTTTCGGCTGTCTATGACGTTGCAAAGGCATTGAAAGGAACGGGAGTACCTTTGATTGCTGATGGCGGATTGCGTTATAGCGGTGATGTGGTGAAGGCATTGGCTGCTGGCGGTTGGAGTGTGATGATTGGATCGCTGGTGGCTGGTACGGAGGAATCTCCGGGCGAGACCATCATTTTCAACGGACGTAAGTTCAAGTCTTATCGCGGCATGGGCTCGCTGGAGGCCATGGAACATGGTTCAAAAGACCGCTATTTCCAGAGTGGAACGAACGATGTGAAGAAGTTGGTACCCGAAGGTATTGCTGCACGAGTACCCTACAAGGGAACATTGTATGAGGTGATTTACCAGTTGGTAGGTGGACTGCGTGCTGGTATGGGATACTGTGGGGCTCTCAATATCGAGAAACTGCACGATGCGAAGTTTACGCGCATCACGAATGCTGGTGTACTGGAGAGCCATCCTCACGATGTAGCCATTACGAGTGAGGCACCTAACTACAGTCGTCCTGAATAAGGTGACTTATTGAATGAAAATAAGAATATTTCTGATAGGATGGTTGCTGCTTCACCTTTCGGTGAGGTCAGCAGCCATTTCTGTTGATAGCGTGTGGACTGCTTTAGATCGCTTGTCGAAGAGACAACTTGTCCAGATTGCCGTGGCTCAGCGTATTGATACGCTAGCAGCCTTCAAAGATACCTGGAACCGTTGCTGCCTGGAACGAATTCAGCAAGGATTTTCCTTGCTTGGTGAAGAGGTTCACAGGCAGGAAGATGCTGAGACGGCTAGAAGATTAAAGTGCTGCCATATCTTTCACGCCGTTCCTCAGTCAGCTTCTGAGGCCCGATTGACGAGGGAAAAGAATGAAATTACTGCATTGCGGCAATCGCTTGTGGCTGGCTACCAACCAACAATGCTTGCTTGTGGTGACAAGACTTTGTCCATGGATACGTGCTGGTTCCTTCCTGGCCGTCAGCCTGAGGTGTTGGAACAGGCATTGGATACCTTGCTTCTGGGCCAATGGTCGGAGCCGATAGTCTCCCCGATGGGTATTCATCTATTCAAGGTGATAGAAAGAGATTCGCTTCAGTCTGTGGCTCGCCCCTCATTTCCTGATAGTCAGTTGGAGCAACTGAAAGCCAAGCATCACTATCAGCCCCAGCAAGAGATGATAGAACGTCTTTCGAAGGGCCGTGAACCGGCAGAGGGGGTGTTGTTCTATCTCGATCAACATCCTTACCCCATCTCCCTCTATCGGCTTTTTGCTGCATCCTGCGCAAAACCGTCGCAACGTACTTTTCACGCTTTCCTGAAGAAGAGTCTGCTGGACGCAGAGGTGCAGGACTTCGTTGCCGGTACCATGTCTTATCAGCAGCTGCAGTTTTCACGCGACAGTCTGATGATACATCACCTCATAGCGCGTGAGGTCGCACCCCGTCTGCAGGACGAAGTTGCGCTTGAAGCCTGGTATGAGTCGCATGCGGCGCAGTTCAGACGTCCTTCATTCAGGGGATTGGTACTTCATTGTACAGACAAACAGCAGGGGAAGGCCTTGCGCAAGTTCCTCAGACAGCTACCCGAGGAGGAACGAAGGCAAGCGTTGGGGAAAGTCTTCTCCAGCAATCCCTCAGAGGCTCCACGGATTGAGGAGGGACTCTTTTTTGAAGGAGACAATCCCCACGTGGATGCACTTCTTTTCCGCGGAAAAAAGGTTGAGGCCGATGCACAGAGACCCTATATCCAACTGGTCGGAAGGAAGGTGAAGGGGCCGGAGAACTATCAAGAAGTGCGTCAGGAGGTGATGGACGCTTATCTGCTTGAACTCATTCATCAACTGATTAGGGCCCAAGAGGAGGGAAGATAAGGTGGAAAATTAATCAAGAGGATATAAAAAATGTAAATAATCAAAGAACCAAGCGATTAAAGCTTTATCTTCGTACCCTCATAAACAGTTGTAAAGACAGATGATAGACAAGATACAAACCTGTTGCTTATCCCTTCTGCTGCTATTGGGCGCTACAGCTTGCAGCAAGAAGCACGATCACCATGGCAAGACGCCTCTGGTGGAGCTTGACGGCCAATTTCTCTATAGGGAGGACTTGCAAGCTGCCCTGCCGGTAGGCCTTACGTCAGATGACAGTGTGCTTTTTGCTTCGCGTTTTATCCGCAATTGGCTTGAAGACATCTTGCTGTACGAGCAGGCCAAGCGTAATGTGCCTGATAAGGAGGCTATTGAGCATCGTGTGGCAAATTACCGTAAAGCGCTGATTGTACACGACTATCAGCAGGCCCTGATTGCCCAACGGCTCTCTGAGGAGATATTGGAAGAGGAGATTACCGCCTATTACAATGAACACCTCGATTTGTTTAAAGTGGAGAAACCGTTGATTCGTGGTCTTTTCATCAAGGTCCCTCTCAAGGCGCAGGGACTCTCGAATGTACGTCGTTGGTATAAGGCCCGCACACCCGAGGCGGTGGAACAACTGGAAAAGTACAGTCTGAAAAGTGCCGTGAAGTATGACTACTTCTACGACCGGTGGCTGACTGTATCGGAAGTTGCGGCCATGATGCCGCTGCCTGTTGATGAGGCCGATGCTTACCTCAAGCATCACAAACAGATTGAACTGAAAGATACCGCTTTTTGCTATTATCTTGACGTCAGTGATTACCTCCCTGTAGGTGCTCAAGAGCCTGAGGAGCTTGCTCGGCCGGAAGCCAAAAGCATGTTGATTAATTTAAAGCAGGTGCAGTTCTTCCAGCAGGTGAAAAACGACCTCTATGAGAGGGCTGTACAGCATGGACGCGTCATTTATTCTGAGTCTCAACAACCATAACACACCATGAACTTTAATCCATTCATTCAAAGTATTATGAACGTAAAGTATCTTTTATTATTCATTTTTTGCTCCTTCATGGGGCAGGTGGTCGCTCAAGACAATGTGATTGACGAAGTGGTCTGGGTCGTTGGTGACGAGGCCATTCTGAAATCGGAGGTGGAAGAGGCACGCATGAATGCAGTTTACGAAGGCCGCCACTTCGACCGCGACCCCTATTGTGTCATTCCCGAGGAGATTGCTGTACAGAAACTCTTCCTCCATCAGGCGGAACTGGACAGTATCGACGTGCCTGAAAACGAAGTCATCCAGCGGGTGGACTATATGACCAATATGTACATTAATAACATAGGTTCGCGCGAGAAGATGGAGGAATACTTCAACAAGACCTCTTCGCAAATCAGGGAAACCCTGCGTGAGAATGCACGTGAAGGCCTCAAGGTGCAGAAAATGCAGCAGAAACTGGTGGGCGAAATCAAAGTGACGCCCGCCGAGGTGCGTCGTTACTTCAAGGACCTGCCTTCCGACAGTATTCCCTATATCCCTACCCAGGTAGAGGTGCAGATCATCACCCAGCAACCTGTGGTTCCTCTCGAGGAGATAGAGGACGTGAAACGCCGCCTGCGTGAATACACCGAGCGTATCACCACTGGCGAAACCAGCTTCTCTACCTTGGCCAGACTCTATTCTGAGGACCGTGAGTCGGCCCTGCATGGTGGTGAGCTCCCGTTCTACGGTAAGGGACAGCTTGATCAGGCCTTTGCCAATGTGGCCTTTAACCTTCAAGACCCCAACAAGGTATCCAAGATTGTGGAGTCGGAGTTTGGCTATCACATTATCCAGCTCATCGAGAAGCGTGGTGAACGCATCAAGGTGCGTCATATCTTGATTAAGCCCCATATCCCCGATGATGCTATCCTGGCGGCCAGTGCCCGTTTGGATTCCATTGCCGACGATATACGCAACCAGAAGTTTACATTCGAGGCCGGTGCGGCCATGTTGTCGCACGACAAGGATACGCGCAACAATCATGGCCTTTTGCCTAATCCTGAGACGAATACGTCACGTTTCGAGATGCAGGAGCTTCCCCCCGAGATTGCTAAGGTAGTGGATGGTATGCAGGTAGGCGAAATCTCCAAAGCATTCACCATGATTCCTCAAAAGACCGGTAAGGAGGTGTGTGTCATCGTGAAGCTGAAGAGTCGTATCAACGGTCATAAGGCTACGATTGCAGAAGACTACCAGAACCTCAAAGAAATCGTGCTGGCTAAGCGGCGTGATGAAATGTTGGATAAATGGATTCGCGAAAAGCAGCGCCATACTTATGTGCGCATCAAAGAGGAGTGGAGAGGTCAGTGTGAGTTCAAGTATCCCGGTTGGATTCGTGAATAAATCGGTTATCATAGCATCCTTCAGTCATGAGTAAGAAAAACGCTATATCTCCATCCATTCGTTTGGCTATGGCTTTGCCGTTGTTATTGGCTATCTGTGCATTGAGTGCGCAAGATCGTCCCAAGTCGGCAGAACCTCAACAGGCGAAGAAGACCCGTATTGACCTGCTCCATGCAGACGAGGCTCAGGCCGACAAGCAGGCACGCCCGGACGTCCAGGTGCTGATTGGCTCTGTGAAACTTCGTCATGCGGGGATGCTGATGTTCTGCGATACGGCCTATCTTTTTGAGAAGAGCAATTCAGTCGAGGCGTTTGGCAACGTGCGCATGGAGCAGGGGGATACGCTGTTTATCTATGGTGACCGCCTCTATTATAATGGTATGTCGCAGCTGGCCGAGTTGCGCGAACATGTGCGGATGATTAACCGGAACTCCGAGCTGACTACCGACAGCTTGAACTACGACCGTGTGCTGGACTTGGGCTACTATTTCGAAGGCGGTACGCTCACCGACGAAGAGAATGTGCTCACCTCCATTTGGGGGGAATATTCTCCTACCACCAAACTGGCCACTTTCAACCATGACGTTCGCCTGGTCAATCCTCGCTTTACACTCACCTCCGATACGCTGAAGTACAGCACGGAGAGCAAGATAGCCACCATCCTTGGCCCATCCGATATTGTGAGTGAGGAGAACCATATCTATTCCGAACGGGGTGTGTACAATACGCAAACGGAACAGGCCGAGCTGCTCGACCGCTCCGTGCTCACCAACCAAGGCAAACGCCTGACCGGGGATAGTCTTTTTTATGACCGTAAGCTGGGCTTTGGCGAGGCCTTCGATCATGTCGTGATGAACGACACGGTCAATCGGAATATGCTTACGGGCAATTATTGCTTCTATAATGAGCTCACCGGAAATGCGGTGGCCACCGACAGAGCGGTAGCCATTGACTATTCCCAAGGCGACAGCCTCTTCATGCATGGCGATACCTTACGGCTCTTCACCTTCGATATGAACACCGATTCAACCTATCGCGAGCTGCGCGTCTATCATCATGTCCGAGCCTATCGCAGCGATGTGCAGGCCGTGTGCGACTCGTTGGTATATAATTCCAAGGATTCGTGCATGACGATGTATCGCGACCCGATTATTTGGTATGGGGTGCAGCAGCTCCTTGGTGAGGAAGTCAAGGTTTATACCAACGACAGCACCATCACCTGGGCCCACATCATCAACCAGGCATTGGTGGTGGAGCAAAGGATACCATACACTACAACCAGGTGAGCGGTAAGGAGATGAAAGCCTTCTTTGAAGAGGGTGAGATGCGTCAGGTGGATGTCAATGGCAATGTGCTGGTCGTCTTCTACCCCATTGATGACAAGGACAGCACCTTCATCGGATTGAACCATGCTGAGGGAGGTTTTCTGCGGATGATGCTGAAGGACCGTCGCATGGATCGTGGAGCCTTTATCGGTAAAGCCGGCGGCACACTTTACCCCATGTCTCAGATACCGCCTGATCAATATCGCCTCGCTACATTCGCTTGGTTTCCAGAGATACGTCCGAGGAGCAAGGAGGACATCTTTGAATGGCGGAGCAAACCGCTGGGGCAGGAGCTGAAGAAAAGTGACCGAAAGCCGCAGAGCTCACCGCGCGACATGCACATCAAGCGATCCAATAAGAAATAACTTGAAGAAGAATTATAATCAATAAGCCAACAGAATATACATTATGGGAATGTTTACCATGCGAAAGCCACGAGGCTTTCATCACCCCTATATCTACGTCGATGAGCGTAAGGAACGTTTGGCCAAGATGACCGAGGATGCCAAGCGTGAACTGGGCATGCTTCCACCCAAAGAGTTTAAGCCTGAAGATATACGTGGCACCTTCATCGAGGGGACTACCCACTTGAAGCGCCGTAAAGAGAGTGGACGAAAACCGATGCACCTGGGTATGCTTCTGGTGTTTATCGCTTTGCTCTGCTGGCTTTGGTATGCCATTGCGAATGGTCTCATCTAAAGAATGGAGTAACCATGAGTGATATCATCCGTTTGCTGCCCGATGCAGTGGCCAATCAGATTGCCGCAGGTGAGGTGATACAGCGCCCTGCTTCGGTTGTGAAAGAGTTGGTTGAGAATGCCATTGATGCAGGAGCTACCGAGGTGCACGTACTGGTTACCGATGCCGGTAAGACCTGTGTCCAGGTGATTGACAACGGACAGGGGATGTCAGAGACTGACGCCCGGCTCTCGTTTGAACGTCATGCCACTTCCAAGATTCGTCAGGCCACTGACCTCTTTGCCCTCCGCACCATGGGCTTTCGCGGCGAGGCGTTAGCCTCTATCGCTGCCGTGGCTGAGGTGGAGCTCAAGACTCGTCAGCAGGGCGATGAACTGGGAACCCGTCTCATTATCTCCGGGTCGCACGTAGAGAGCCAGGAGGCAGTGAGCTGTCCGTTGGGAAGTAATTTCAGTGTCAAGAACCTCTTCTTTAATGTCCCTGCCCGACGGAAATTCCTGAAAGCCAATTCTACGGAGTTGAGCAATGTCTTGGCGGAGTTTGAACGCATTGCCCTGGTTCATCCTGATGTGGCTTTCTATCTTTACAGCAACGACAGCGAGCTGTTCAACTTGCCGGCTTCATCCTTGCGTCAGCGCGTGCTGAGTGTTTTCGGAAAAAAGCTCAATCAGCAGCTGCTTCCCGTAGAGGTTGCGACCTCCTTGATTACCATCAACGGATTTGTGTCCAAGCCGGAGACTGCCCGCAAGAAAGGGTGTCACCAGTATTTCTTTGTCAACGGCCGATACATGCGCCATCCGTACTTCCATAAAGCCGTGATGGAGGCCTATGAACGTCTCATACCTGCAGGGGAGCAAATATCCTACTTCCTCTATTTTGATGTTGACCCGGCCAATATCGATGTCAATATCCATCCCACAAAGACGGAGATAAAGTTTGAGAACGAGCAATCCATCTGGCAGATTCTCGCCGCGGCAGTTAAGGAGACCCTGGGGCGTTTCAATGAGGTGCCTACCATTGATTTCGACACCGAAGACCGTCCGGATGAGATGCCCTCATTCGGTGAAGCAACCTCACCCATCAGACCGCCCGAGGTGCAATACAATGCCAATTACAATCCTTTTGCCACCTCCTCTTCCACCAGCGCATCGACGGGTCGGAAGGCTGCTTCAGGATTTGAAGGATTTGACATCCCGGCTACATCCAGCTCGCGAGCAGCCGCCTATGCTCCAGAGGCAGACGGCTGGGATGATGTAACGCCGAAGGAGACCGAAGAGACCCGCTTACCCCTTGGTGAGGAACAAACACAGGGAAGCGGAGTCTTGACCAGTGGTGACTATCTGCAATTTAAAGGACGCTATATTCTGACTTCGGTGAAGTCGGGACTGATGCTGATAGACCAGCATAGGGCCCATGTGCGGGTGCTTTTCGACCGCTACATGGAGCAGATACGCAAAGGCAAAGGTCTGTCGCAAGGAGTCCTTTTCCCCGAGATTGTCCAGCTGCCTCCTTCCGAGGCTGCCCTGCTTGATGCCCTGCATGAGGATTTTGAAGCGGTGGGATTTGACCTCTCCTCCTTAGGAGGTGGAAGCTATGCTATCCAGGGTGTCCCAGCTGGCATTGAGGGGTTGCAGCCTGTGGAGCTGGTGCACAGCATGGTCATCAACGCATTAGAGAAGGGGGGTGATGTGAAGGAGGAGATACAGGAGCAGCTGGCTCTGACCTTGGCGCGTGCTTCGGCCATTGTTTATGGGCAGGTGCTGACACCTCAGGAGATGACTACGCTTATCAACGACCTGTTTGCCTCCACCACACCCACCTATACTCCCGATGGACGCCTGGTACTCACCACCATCCGTGAAGATGAGATTGATAAACTGTTTAATAAAGTATAAGTTATGCTGCGACGAGTTCGAATCCTTCTGGCAGCCATTTGTCTGCTGCTGATTACAGGAATGTTCCTGGACTTCACCGGAACGCTTCATTCTTGGTTTGGGTGGCTGCCCAAACTTCAGTTCTGGCCTGCGGTGCTTGCCGTGAACGTGGGAGTGGTGCTGTTCTTGCTCCTGCTCACGTTGCTCTGTGGTCGTATATATTGTTCGGTAATCTGTCCCCTGGGAGTGATGCAGGATGTCATCTCCCACCTCAGCGGTCTTCGCAAGAAGAAACATTACCGTTTCTCTTACTCCCCGGCACGCCATGTGTTGCGCTATGGTATGCTGGCTCTTTTCCTGATAGCTACGTTGGCTGGTATCGGTTCATTAGCTGCCTTGCTGGCCCCCTATAGTGCCTTTGGACGCATTGCCCATTCACTGCTTGCTCCGCTCTATGGCTGGGGTAACAATCTGTTGGCTGGCTGGGCTGAGAGCCAGGGTAGCTATGCCTTTGCACGTCATGAGGTGTGGCTCCGCAGCGTGCCTACGCTGGTGGTTGCGGTGATAACCCTGGTGGTGCTCTTTGTCCTGGCTTGGCGCAGTGGCCGCACCTATTGCAATACGATTTGTCCGGTAGGAACGTTGCTCGGCTTTTTCTCCCGCTTCTCCTTCCTGCGCCCCGTTATTGATGTGAGCAAGTGCAACCACTGCACCCTCTGTTCGCGTCAGTGCAAGGCTTCGTGCATTGATCCGGCTCACCATCGCATCGATTATTCCCGTTGCGTGGTCTGCATGGATTGTATCGGTGCCTGCAAGCATGGGGCCATCAGTTACCGTTTGCGTTCCAAGGCTGTATCGCCGGAGAAAGAGGGGGCTGCCTCATCCGACGTGAAGCTGGCTACTGCCCCTGCCGATAGCTCCCGCAGATTGTTCCTCACCGGTGCAGGGTTGGCCCTTGGTGCTGCGGCTGTGGAGGCCCGGCGCAAGAAGGTGGATGGTGGTCTGGCAAAGGTGCTCGATAAGCAGCAACCGGTGCGTCGTACGCCCATTGTTCCCCCGGGAGCAGAGGGAGTGCGTCACTTCTACCAGCACTGTGTGGCCTGTCAACTCTGCGTCTCGGCATGTCCGAACGATGTGCTCCGTCCCTCTACAGACCTGCTGCGGCTGATGCAGCCAGAGGCTTCCTACGAGCGTGGTTATTGTCGCCCGGAATGTACAAAATGCTCGGAAGTGTGTCCCACTGGCTCCATCCGGTTGTTGACCCGCGCCGAAAAGTCGTCCGAACAGATTGGACATGCCGTTTGGATTAAGCAGAACTGCTTGCCGGTGGTTGATGGAACCTTGTGTGGCAACTGTGCCCGTCACTGTCCTGTGGGTGCCATCACGATGATACCAATGAATCCCGGTGACGAGCACTCTCCCCGCATCCCTGCTGTGGATGAGAACCGCTGCATCGGTTGCGGAGCCTGCGAACACCTCTGTCCGGTACGTCCATTCAGTGCCATCTACGTGGAGGGTCTCGAACAGCATCACACCATCTGACCTCTATTCATCAACTTATTATCAAATAGACTGATTCAATGAATAACAATCATACATCCCAAGTTGCAGACCCTGGTCGCCGCCACTTCCTTCAGGGTCTTGGTGCAGGTGCTGTGGCTTCAGCTGCTCTGATGAGTGGCTGTAGTGATGGCACACAGCGCACCAGTGCTGCTACACCTTCACTGACAGGTGAGATACCAACTGACCAGATGACCTATCGTACCAACCCCAAGACAGGGGAGAAGGTCTCCTTATTGGGCTACGGTTGCATGCGCTGGCCTACCCTCAAGGAAGAGGGAGAACCTATCGACCAGGAGACCGTAAATCGCCTCGTGGATTACGCCATTGCCCATGGAGTGAACTATTTCGATACCTCCCCCGCCTATTGTAAGGGCATGAGTGAGCGCGCCACAGGTATTGCCTTGAAGCGTCATCCCCGCGATAAATACTTCATCGCCACCAAGCTCTCCAACTTCTCTCCCGAGACGTGGAGCCGTGAGGCCTCCATCGAGATGTATCACAACTCGTTCAAGGAGCTGCAGGTGGATTACATTGACTACATGTTGCTTCATGCTATTGGCATGGGTAACGGCGATGACGGTATGCCAGCTTTGCATACCCGTTATCTCGACAATGGCATACTCGACTTCCTGCTCGAAGAGCGTGAGAAGGGACATATCCGCAACCTCGGTTTCTCCTACCATGGTGATATCCGTGTGTTCGACTACCTTCTTTCACAGCACGACAAGTATCGTTGGGACTTTGTGCAGATTCAGCTCAACTACCTGGATTGGCAGCATGCCCGCGAGATGAATCCGCGCAATACCGATGCCGAATACCTTTATGGCGAACTGGCCAAGCGGAATATCCCGGCGGTCATCATGGAGCCTTTGCTGGGTGGTCGTCTGGCCAAGGTGAATCAGGGCATTGTGACGCGTCTGAAACAACGTGAACCAGAGCGCAGCGTCGCATCGTGGGCTTTCCGCTTTGCCGGTAGCTGGCCTGGGGTGCTGACGGTGCTCAGTGGTATGACCTATATGGAGCATCTGGAGGATAACCTGCGTAGCTTCTGCCCCTTGAAGCCCCTCACCGACGAAGAGAACGACTTCCTGTACGCTACTGCTAACCTTATCTTGCAGTTCCCCACCATACCCTGCAACAACTGCAATTATTGTATGCCCTGTCCCTACGGGCTCAATATTCCCGCTGCCTTGCTCTATTATAACAAGTGCGTGAACGAAGGCAATATCCCTGAGAGCAGTCAGTCGGCAGACTATCGCCGTGCGCGTCGTGCATTCCTCGTGGGGTATGACCGGGCCTTGCCTGCCGTACGTCAGGCCAATCACTGCATCGGTTGTGGTGAATGTGTAACCCATTGCCCGCAGAACATTCAGATACCCAAGGAGCTTCAACGCATCGACCGTTTGGTGGAACAGTTGAAGCAAGACACCTTCTGATGCCATGAAGCGTTTGCTCCTTTGGCTGCTCTTTGTGGCGTTCTTTTCCCAAGCCACCTTTTCCCAGGCAGCACCTCGTCGTGCTGTCTGGGATGGTGGGGCCGACTCCATCATGGAACGGGTGCGCTTTTTTGCCCCCTTTTATGATGGCTTGGTGGACGACTACAGGGCGAAACTCTATATCAAAGGAGAGGTGGATATCCATCGGAAGAACTTTTTGCTCCGTTTTCTTCCCACGATGTTTCGTCTGCGCAAGGGGGAGCGGCAATACCTGATTGAGAATTGCAGCGACCTGCATTACACCGCTCCCAATCTCTATGACCAGAAAATCAGTGCCTCGGTGGGAACGGTGAATAAACTTTGGAATGTGGACGGCCTCTTGCCGGAATACTTTCAGCTGCGTGTCTATGCCCCTACCTTATTTGATAACAAGCTGATATCCCCCCTCTCGGCCGATGGGGCCAAGTATTATCGGTATCTGATGGACTCCATCATGGGGCCTGAGCACGACCGTGCCTACCGTATCCGTTTCATGCCCCGACAGCGCAGTTACCAGTTGGTGGGAGGCTATGTGGTAGTGAGTGACCGGGTGTGGAGCTTGCGCGAGATGCGTTTCACGGTACGGTCGGAGTATTACAATTGCCATGTGCTGGTGAAGATGGGCGACGTTGGGCAGCAGGACGAGTTTCTGCCGCAGCGAATCAAGCTGGATGGAGCATTTAATTTCTTTGGCAATCGCATCAGCAATAGCTATCTAGCCGCCTTCAATTACCTGGAGGTGACACCCCATGACCCCGGTCGCCAGCAGACGACTTCGCGGGAGAATCCCTATGACCTCACAGCCAACTATACGTTGCGCACTGACACCAATGCTTTCCGGCGTGACACCTCCTACATGGCCAGTATGCGTCCTCTGCCGCTGACTCCTTCTGAAGAGGATATCTACCGTCGTCACTACCTGCGGGTGGACACCATGGTGCAACTGCGATTGCAGCAACATAAGAAGAGGCAAGGCATGTCGTGGCGCCAGGTAGGCGATGTGTTGGTTGAGTCGAACACGGTGCAGTTCAGTAAGCAGGGTAGCCTGCGCTTCTCCCCGTTGCTCAATCCCTTCATGCTGAGCTATAGTGCGTCGAAAGGGGTATCTTATAGCCATAAGTTGCGTTATCAGTCGCTGTTGTCGCACGACCGTTTCCTTTATATCAGTCCCTACTTTGGCTACAACTTCAAGCAACGCGAGTTCTATTGGCGCGTTAATGGGCAGTTCGATTATTTCCCCGCCAAGCGGATGGGCATCAAGGTGGAGGTGGGTAACGGCAACCGCATCTACAGTAGCCGTTTGCTTGACGAGCTGAAGGATATACCAGATAAGGAGTTTGATATCAGTGTGTTGCAGCTCCATTATTACCGCGACCTGTATGGCAAGCTGCGTCATACGTGGGAGGTGGTCAACGGACTCACGCTCGAGGCCACACTCGCTGTTCATCGCCGCACGGAAGATCATAAGGCACGTATGCAGGCCATCCAGGATGCAGGGATTGCCATAGGCTCCTTGCCTGTGGGGATGCTGGGATTGAATGACATCTATAATAGCTTTGCGCCTGGAGTGCGTGTGGAGTGGACTCCCGGACTCTATTATTACATGAATGGGCGGCGCAAGGTGAACCTTTATTCGCGTTATCCCACCATGGCGGTGGAGTGGGAGCGGGGAGTGAAAGGCGTGGTACCCCATTCGGGTGAATACGAGCGGGTGGAGGTGGATTTTCAGCATCATGTGGAATTGCGCCCGTTGCACGACCTCTATTTCCGCCTGGGCTGGGGAGCTTTCACCAAGCAGCAGTCCATCTTTTTCGTGGACTTCAGTAATTTCAAGCGTTCCAATCTCCCGACGGGATGGAACGATGATATCGGGGGCGTATTCCAGCTGCTTGAAGGTTACTGGTACAACTCTTCGCGTCAGTATCTGCGCGGTAACCTGACCTATGAGGCCCCCTTCCTGCTGTTGCGCAGCATGCATCGCCTCACGCAGCATGTGCTGAACGAGCGGCT
>JBJEKS010000333.1:26961-34914 GCA_051878755.1 Bacteroides sp.
TTTCAGAGAATACTCTTCACCGTCTCCAGCATGCCCTTCTCCTGGATGCTGTTCAGGAAGTCCGTCACCATGTCGGTGAGGCCGGGGATGGTGTTGAGGTCGCCATGTTCGCCCCAGATCAGCTCCTTGGCAGCCAGTACACCTTCGGCTACGCGGCGTGTGTCGCCCGTAGCCCAGAGGTCTTTGAGCAGCTGCATGATTTCGGGAGCATCGTTGGGCACGATTTCGGCACCGTCGGCACGAACACCGCCCTTGTAGTAGGTGATGATGGCAGCCAGACCCAGCACGAGACCCTTAGGCAGTTCGCCCTTGCGCTCCAGGTAGGTCTTCAGGCCGGGCAGGTCGCGCGTCTGGAACTTGGGGAAGGAGTTGAGCATGATGCTCGTCACCTGATGATCTACGTAGGGGTTGTTGAAGCGTTCCAGCACGTCGGCAGCAAACTTCTTCAGCTCCTCCATGGGCAAATTGAGTGTCTGCATCAGCTCATCAAACTGCACCTTGAGGATGTACTTGCCTACTACGGGGTGGTTGCAAGCGTCGCGCACGATGTTGATGCCGCTCAGGTAAGCCACGGGTGAGAGCACGGTGTGAGGACCGTTTAGCAGGGTCACCTTACGCTCGTGGTAGGGAGCCTCGCTCTTCACGAAGAGCACGTTCAGGCCAGCCTTGTCGGCGGGGAATTCGGCTGCCAACTGGCGCAGCGTCATGTTCTCGGCCGCTTCGATGACCCACAGGTGGAAAATTTCGGCCTGCACCACGAGGTTGTCGGCATAGCATATCTTCTTCTGGATGTCCGCAATCTCCTTGCGGGGGAAGCCCGGCACGATGCGGTCCACCAGCGTAGCGCATACATAGCAGTACTTAGTGAACCAGGTCTTGAACTTCTCGTAGTCGGCACCCAGGTCTTCTTTCCAGAGCTCAATGTACTGGTAGATGCACTCCTTCAGGTGATGTCCGTTGAGGAAAATCAGCTCGCAGGGCATGATGATGAGTCCTTTGTCCTTGTCGCCCTTGAAGGTTTTGAAGCGACGATAGAGCAGCTGGGTAAGCTTGCCGGGATAAGAGGAGGCAGGTGCGTCGGTGAACTTGCAGCTGGGGTCGAAGCAGATGCCGGCCTCGGTCGTGTTGGAGATGACGAAACGGATTTCGGGCTGGTCGGCCAGGGCCATGAAGGCTGAGTTCTGGCTGTAGGGATTCAGTGCGCGGCTGATGCAGTCGATGCGGGTCAGGCTGTTGACTGCTTCGCCGTTGAGACGGCCCTGCAGGTTGACGTGGTAGAGACAGTCCTGTCCGTTGAGCCATTCAGCCATACCGCGTTCGATGGGCTGAACCACCACTACGCTACCGTTGAAGTCGGTCTTCTGGTTCATGTTATAGACAATCCAATCCACGAATGCGCGCAGGAAGTTACCTTCACCGAACTGGATAATTCTCTCGGGTGCTACCGATTTGGGAGCCGTCAGCTTGTTTAATGCTTTCATACGAATGTAAGTTTTTAAGTTTATGAGTTGTAAATTTATGAATTATCTTCCTTTTCTCTAGTCTTCCTTTTCGAAATAGTAATCTATGTTCTCTTTCATCAGCAAGTCGATGGGCATATAGCTGATGGCTGGTACGGAGAGCTTGAACACTACGTGATTGCAGAGTGTCATGATGCCGTAGTAGCCCTGCAGGCCTGGGCGCTGGCCGATGAGGTAGCTCACGGTGCCCTGCTTCAGGCAGGTTACGTTTTCGGGCAGGAGGTCATACCCCACGATACCTTTCATTTTCACTTTTGGGTGTCTGGCCAGGTAATGTCCGATGGTATATACGCGTGAGTTGAATGCAGCCCCCAGTCGTACGTTGGGGTGATGGGCGAAGAAATCGTCGAGTGTCTGCTGGTTAAGCTGTTGGTCCTCCTTGTCCAGGATGACATCGTGCAGCATCAGTCGGTTGAGGTTTTCTGCCAGGTAGGTCGTGAAGCCCTCGAAGCGTCGCTGCATCTGAATCTCTGCAGGACTCTCTTTGCTGCCTGTGAGGAAGAAAACCAGTTCGTCTCCCTCCCGGTATTCTTTCATCAGCAGTTTGGCGGCCAGGTAGCCGCTCTGCTTTGAGTCCTGTCCGATGTAGCAGATGGGCTTTGCGTCGAGGATGTTGAAGTCGATGAAGAGGTAGGGTATCTCTTGTGCATCCAGTTGGTTGGTGAGGTGTAGTGTGGCTTCGCGGAAGTTGGGCGCTATGAGCACGGCATCAGCTTTTTCGCTCATGATCTGCTGGCATGCCATACGGTATGATTCCTCATCGGCATGTTTGAAGTAGCAATAATCCACGCTGACGTTGTAGTCGCGCACTTCGCGTGCGGCTCTCTCTATGCCATGGTGCACGGAGCTCCAGTAGTCGCCCGCTTTCCCTTGGGGAATGATGCAGACCATGCGATAGCTCTTCTTGCCGGCTAGTGCGATGGCAAAGCGGTTGGGCTGGTAGTTGATCTCATCGAGCACCTTCTGTACGCGCTGTCTGCTGCGTTCCGATACATCGCCCCGCTGGTGCAGTACGCGGTCCACTGTGCCTGCCGATACCCCTGCCAAGCGGGCGATATCCTTGATGGTGAGTTTCTTGGTATCCATGTTGTTATCTATCTTATTTTCAGTGCCCCAAAAGGGGGCCTCTGAGCTGCTTTCCTTTCTGTTTAAACTAAAATACTTTAAATTTTCGCTGCAAAGATACGAATTATTTTTTTATTCCAAGTAAAATATCTACTTTTGTGTTCGATAACGGGTTAATAAAACTAAAACGAAAATAGCTTGTATCTGTTTTATTCCCAGTAATATATATAATAAGGTATATAAAAGTAAAACTATTAAACACTTTAATAAATATCAGAATGAAAAACTTTATGGATGAAAACTTTCTGTTGCAGACGGAGACTGCGCAGAAACTGTATCACGAACATGCGGCTAAGATGCCGATTATTGACTATCATTGCCACCTGATTCCTCAGATGGTGGCCGACGATTACCAGTTCCGCTCGCTCACGGAGATTTGGCTGGGCGGCGACCACTACAAGTGGCGTGCCATGCGCACCAATGGGGTGGACGAGCGCTTCTGCACGGGCAAGGACACTACCGATTGGGAGAAGTTTGAGAAGTGGGCAGAGACGGTGCCCTACACCTTCCGCAATCCCCTTTACCACTGGACTCACCTGGAGCTGAAGACCGCTTTCGGCATTGACAAGATTCTGAACCCCACCACTGCCCGTGAGATTTACGATGAGTGCAATGAGAAGCTGAAGCAGCCCGAGTATTCGGCTCGCGGCATGATGCGCCGTTACCGTGTGGAGACTGTCTGCACCACCGATGACCCCGTGGATAGCCTGGAGTATCACATCAAGACGCGTGAGAGTGGGTTTGAGGTGAAGATGCTGCCTACGTGGCGTCCCGACAAGGCTATGGCCGTGGAGGTACCTGCCGAGTTCCGTGCCTACATGGAGAAGCTGGCTGAGGTCAGTGGGGTAGCTATCAGCAACTTCGACGACATGGTAGCCGCCCTGCGCAAGCGCCATGATTTCTTCGCCGCCCAGGGCTGCCGCCTTTCTGACCATGGCATCGAGGAGTTCTATGCAGAAGAGTACACCGAGGCCGAGGTGAAGGCTATATTTAATAAGGTATATGGCGGCACGATGCTGAGCCAGGAGGAAATCCTGAAGTTCAAGTCAGCCATGCTCGTGCTGTTTGCCGAGATGGATTGGGAAAAGGGCTGGGCACAGCAGTACCACTACGGTGCCATCCGCAACAACAACAGCAAGATGTTCAAGCTGCTGGGTCCCGACACCGGTTTCGACTCCATCGGCGAGTTCAATACGGCCAAGAAGATGGCCAAGTTCCTCGACAAGATGAACAGCATGGGTAAGCTCACCAAGACCATCCTCTACAATCTCAATCCCTGTGCCAATGAGGTGATTGCCACCATGTTGGGTAACTTCCAGGACGGCAGCATCGCCGGTAAGATACAGTTTGGCTCAGGCTGGTGGTTCCTCGACCAGAAGGATGGCATGGAGAAGCAGATGAACGCCCTCTCCGTGTTGGGCTTGTTGAGCCGCTTTGTGGGTATGCTGACTGACAGCCGCTCCTTCCTGAGCTATCCGCGTCATGAGTACTTCCGCCGCACGCTCTGCAACCTGGTAGGCCGCGACGTAGAGAATGGCGAAATCCCCTACAGCGAAATGGCTCGTGTCAATCAGATGATTGAAGATATCTGCTATAACAACGCCAAGAACTACTTCCAGTTCTGAACCTAGCGTGCAGCAAACATAAAAAGAGGGTGTATCAAACGCTTTTTGATACACCCTCTTAAGCTTTTTTTGTTTGATGTTGTCCATCTGTCACAGACAGGCAACACCAGTTAACCTTAAATCTAATACTATGAAAAACACGTAGCAAAGTTAGCAAGTTTCGTTATAAAAGCCAATACCTGCACAAATTTTTCCGTGATTTATAAATTAATTTAATATTCTGTATGACTCTCTAACCATTTCTCGGCCTTCTGCAGCGTTTCGATTTTGCCCACATCGAAGAAGTTCATCTCTTGGGGTTGATAGGCCTGGATGAAGGCCTCGCTGCAGCAATCCACATAAAAGGGGATGATGGAGAATTTCCCTGTCCACGGCTCTTGCCCCATCCAGCGGTAGAGGGTGGGTGAGATGACATGTACACCACTGAAGGCCAAGGGCGTATAGGGGGCAGCCGTAAGGTCAAGGCCTGGAGGTAGCACCTCGCCGGTGCTCTTGTTGGTCCATCCGCGCAGACGCTGGTCTGCATCAAACAGCAGGTAGCGCGAGGTGTCTCGTTGGCTCACCAGGAGCGTGGCATCCGCTTTACGCTCCAGATGGTGGCGGTAGAGCGCCTTGAGGTCAATGTCCGTAATGATGTCTGCATTATGTATCAGGATGGGTTCATCGCCATCCAGGAAGGGTTTGGCCTTGAGGATGCCTCCGCCTGTGTCGAGCAGCAGGTCACGTTCGTCGCTGATGTGGATGTTGAGGCCGTAGCACTGTTTGGCCTGCAGGAAGTCGATAATCTGCTGGCCAAAGTGGTGAATGTTGATGGTGATGTCGTCAAAGCCGGCCCGCTTCAGGCGCAGGATGACCCGCTCCAGCATGGGCACACCGCCCAGGGGAACAAGCGCCTTGGGTTGGTGGTCGGTCAAGGGGCGGAGGCGTGTGCCCAGCCCGGCAGCAAAAATCAAGGCTTTCATTTAGTTACGGGCTTTAAAGGTCTGTTCGATGTTCTGCTCGCGGTGGGTCAGGTTGACCTGTACGCCAAACACCTTGTTGAGATGTTCGGCCAGGTGTTGCGCGCTATAGACGCTGCGGTGCTGGCCACCCGTACAGCCAAAGCATACGGAGAGGCTGGTGAAGCCGCGCTCCATGTAGCGCTTCACGCTCGCATCCACCAGGGCATAGGCGTGCTCCAGGAAGGTGGTGATTTCGCCATCGTCCTCCAGGAACTTGATGACCGGCTCGTCCAGTCCGGTGAAAGGCTTGTAGCGTTCGTACTTGCCTGGGTTGTTTACGGCGCGGCAGTCGAATACGAATCCTCCGCCGTTGCCGCTCGAATCTTCAGGGATGCCTTTCTTGTAGGCAAAGCTCATCACCTTCACCACCAGTCGCCGCTTCTGCAGCTCATCGGTGAACTGCTTCATCTCCGTGAGCTCTCTCAGCACCTGGCAGAGGTACGGGTACTCGGGATAGGGGTTCTGCAGCAGCTGGCGCAGGTTTTCGATGGCGAAGGGCACGCTCTGTATGAAGTGCGGTTTCTTCTCAAAGTAGCCACGGAATCCGTAGGCACCCAGCACCTGCATCGTGCGGAAGAGCACGAAGTGGCGCAGCTGGGCATAGAAGTAGGCTTCGTCCACGGGCTGGTATTTGCGCAGGGCATCGATGTACTCCTTCAGCAGCTCCTCGCGCAGGCTCTGCGGGTAGTTGGCCTTGGCTTGCCAGAGGAAGGAGGCCACGTCGTAATAGACCGGGCCCTTGCGACCGCCCTGGAAGTCGATCAGCCACGGTTCGCCCTCCTTGATCATCACGTTGCGGCTTTGGAAGTCGCGGTACATGAAGGTGGCTGATGAACTGCGCAGCAGCACGTCGGCCATCTTCTGGAAGTCATCCTCCAGGCGGTCCTCCTGAAAAGGCAGTCCGGTGGCTTTCAGGAAGCAGTACTTGAAGTAGTTCAGGTCCCACAGGATGCTGCGGCTGTTGAACTCCGCCTGGGGGAAGCAGACGCCAAAGTCCATGCCGTCGGCACCCGCAAACTGTACGGCAGGCAGCAGGCGCATCGTTTTGCGCAGCAGCTGCTTCTCCTCTTCGCCGAAGACGCTCGTCTTGCGTCCCTTCTCGATGGCGTTGAAGAGGAGCGTGTCGCCCAGGTCCTCTTGCAGGTAGTAAAGGTCGTTGTCCGACTGGATGAGCACTTCGGGCACGGGCAGTCCTTTGCTTCGGAAGTGGCGTGCCATGTAGAGGAAGGCACGGTTCTCTTCGATAGACTCCCCGCTCACGCCAATCAGTGTCGGCTCTCCGTGCAGGCGGAAGTAGCGTCGGTTGGAGCCCGATGCGGGCATCTCGTCGATGGATTCCGGTTCATGTCCGGTCAGGGTGGTGTATAGTTTCTTCAGTTCTTCAGTGATCATAATTTTTCGATTTCGATAATAGATAGTCCTGTTATTTGAGCAATAAGTGTCAGGTCAAGCCCGGCAGCTTTCATTTTGCAGGCATTCTCCTTTTTCTCTTCAGCCCGTCCTTCAGCCCGTCCTTCAGCCCGTCCTTCAGCTCTCTCGGTATTGATATTGTCACGTAAGATGACCACATTGTCCAGATGACGATAGTAGGCATCCAGTTCCGCTTTTGTCAGCCGCTCCAGCTTGAGGCGTTCGCGTGCCTCAGGTAATCCTGGAGCATTGGCTTCATCAGGAATCTCGCCCGTGTTGAGGAAATAGATCCACTGGTCGATGGGTACTATCGACCATTTATTGAAATCATTCACGCGCAGGATGAAGTACTCTGGATAGAGCTGACTGACGGTGTCCACATGGAATGTCTGCCGTTGGAATGGAGTGAGATTGAGCACCTCATTATTGTGTAAACCGCGGAATTCCGTCTTGCCGTGATAGACATAATCGCTACCGCTTCCTAAGGCGAAATATACGATGTTGATGCTATAGACCTTGCGTACTTTTTCGTATCCCTCACCTCGGTTGATGTATTCAGTTACCAATTTCGAGGTGCCGAACAGCATGCGTTGAAAGTAGGCATACTCGTTGTTGTTTTGTATCTCGAACAGGATGAGCCGACCTTGAGTGTCTTCTGCCAGCAGATCGACGCGATTATACTTATCGAATTCGCTCTCTTGGTTGCTTTCGCTTTCGAGCAGTTTCACAATTGTAATCTTTTCGTTAAGTAGTGTGGTCATCAACCCCTCAAGTACTGCAAAGTTGGCCTTGTTACGAAGCAGTCGCTTCATGGCCCAGTCAAAACGAATATACTTGTTGCTTACTTCCATGAGTTTATTCTATGCTTTTAGTTTACGGAGACAAAAATAAGATTATCTTTCGAGATGAACAAGTAATCCCGGATTTTTATTTTTGAAATCTTTTGTGGCCATCTTGGAACCATTTGTTTAGGGACGCGTGGCGGGGGATTAGCGTTTAAAATATTTACTTTTTGGGCTGTATAGACGTGGGTGCGGTGTGATGCGTGGAATAGGACAAAACGTGTCGTTTTATGTCCTTTTTTGAAAACATCAGGTGGGTTGCAGCTAAGTCGCAGGTCTAAGGTAAGTCCGTAGTAAGTCCGAAGTAAGTCTAAAGTAACACTAATCGAGGTCTAATCCCAGATTAGAGATTGATTAGAGTTTGATTAGACAATGATTAGAGATTGATTAGAGGTACAAGGTAGTAACTTTAGCGCTGTTACTGAGCTGT
>JBJEKS010000334.1:0-6112 GCA_051878755.1 Bacteroides sp.
CGGCGTGAACACTCGGCAGGAGCTGACGTTACTACTTTACGGGAAAAGAATCTGCTGATGACTGATTACTGATTACTGATTATTGATGATTGATTACTGATTTCCGATTACTTAAATTATTCATTTTAAATTTTAAATCAGTGGCACGATTTAGCGAGCAATATAAACGAAAGTTTCGGCAGAAGACGATACACCCGGTCATCCACATGGAGGAGACTTACGTGTGCGTGGAGCTGGACGGAACGCTTCGCATGGACGCAGAGGCGGTAGGCTCCGAGCTTACCAACATGATGATGTGTTCGTCCTATGCTGTGGAGTGGAACGGACAGAATGACCTATACCTACACGACTTCGACTTCGCAATGGTTACATCAACCGAATTGTCGCGCACGTTGGCGCATCTGTTGGAGGCGTATGGATACCTGGTAGATGATATTGAAATTAACTGCTAATATTAACTGCTAATAACGTTACGATATGGAAGAGAAAAAGAACATTATAGACGTAATGGTGGATATGGAGACATGCAGCTGCAGGCAGGATGCAGCCATCCTGAGCATTGCCATGGTGGTGTACGACCGTTACAGCCAGACCATCCGGCGCGAGTACCATTACGGCGTAGACTTGGCGAGCTGCTTCATGGCAGGCATGGATTTCGATAAAGACACGCAACACTGGTGGATGGAGCGCGAGCCGAAACAGCGCGCTGAAATACTACAACTACGCAAGCGACCTATCGAAGAGGTGGCTCACGATGTGTACTATATACTGAAGTCCCTGCAGAATGACGGCGAGGTGATGCTTTGGAGTCAGGGCATGGACTTCGATATCTCCAAGCTGGACTACCTGATGGAGCATTTCATCGGTGGGCCGCTTCCCTATAAGGTAAAGAACCGCCGCGACTTGCGTACCATGTGGCGTGAACTGGATATTCAGACAGAAGACATCACGGAAGGAACAGACAGACACGATGCACTGAGCGACTGCAGGTTTCAGATAGAAGTGCTGAAAAAAGTCTTCAAAAGACTGGCCAAACATTAATGACCTACACCATGCAGTACTCACAGGAAACGATCAATCAACTGAACGCCGTACCGCTGACCGATGTGATGGAACACTTCGGGTACCCGATAGTGCGCCGCACCTCCAATGCAGCCTTCTACCTGTGTCCGTTTCACAACGAAGAGAATGCCAGCTTTAAGGTAGACCTCGCTCCGATGCACCGGCAGCAGCAGGGAGACGTGCAACTGTGCGGCTACTACTGCTATGCCTGCTCGGATGAGAACGCACAGAGCAAGGGATACGGAGCACTGATGTTGATAGCAGCCCTGCGCGGACTCGACCTGCACATTCCTGCGGATATGGACCGGGCAGCCAACGAGCTGGCCAAGATAGGGAACCTATCCATCAACGGAGACCCGAAGAACGGGTTCTTCCACCGTGCCAGTCTGTCTGACTTTCCATCGAAGGAAATTATCCTGCGCAAGAAAGATGAGTTCAGTCGCATGGAGCTGCGCTCGCTTGGCTGCGAGGTGACGCAGATGTTCCGGCGAGACTATAGCCGGCCTGATTGTGAGCAATCTGTTACAGATTGCAACAGGTTGCCGATGTACTGCTACGCATGGGGCAACAACTTCGACGCAGAGACGCTGCACCGGCAATTCAACCTGTGGGCATTGGATGGCTTCACAACCGAAGAGCGAAACGGAAAGAGTTACGATGTGAAGTCTACAGATACATACCCAATATTCGCCTTCATCTATCAGGACGAACAGGGATGGTGGGCTAAGAAGTACGAACCTCTCTTCCGGTCGAGCGTAGACATGGAGACGGGCGAGGTAAGCCCGAACTACAAGTTCACCTGGTGGTACGAGGGAGCGCGCCGCCGCGATGAAGAGATGGGACGGCGAATGTATGGAGACAGCGATGTGATGGACGCGCTGCGCGGCGAACCCGTAAAGACATCAGATGATGAACACCCGATATGCTTTGTAAAAGAGCGGAGAGGGGAGGCGATGACTACCGTCACCAAGTTTAAGCGCATCATCCTTTGCAGCGGGCCGCGCGACGGTCTGAACATCTACTTCCACAGCGACGCGCACGTCTGCTGGCCGCACAGCGAGGGGAGCAACATACCGTCCGAAACCATCCGGCGGCTGCGCGAGATAGCCGGCGAGGTCATTGTACTCTACGACATCGACCGAACCGGGCGCGAGCGAGCCGACAAGCTGACACTGGAACATCTGGAGCTGAAGACCGTCTATCTGCCCGAAAACCTTTCTTCCATGCGAAGCAGCCGTACCGGAAAGCCGTGTAAGGATGTTTCGGAGTACTTCAACTACTATCCGTTCGTACTAAGGGAAGATCGAAAGCAGACGGATATCAACCTGCACTTCCGTTCGCTGCTGAAGAGCGCGAAAGAGAAACTGTTTTGGAGAGCCATACCGCACCGGCGGAAGAACGAGTTTGGGGAAGAGGTCATCTTTTATCGGTACGAACTGCTTATTGACCGCATGTGTCAGTTCCTTGCCGCCAAGGGACTGCACCGCTACAAGAAGGGCGACGTAACAAGGTTTGTCTATATCAGCGAGGGAAGCAAGGTAGACATCATTCCGGACAAAGAGGTGGAGACGAAAGCGAAAGAGCTGATGAAGAGCTATCTGAACGAGAGTCTGCGTTACGGTGACGAGGGACTTCTGAACGCTATCAGCACCGCCCGCGGCCTGAACCCGAAAACACTCTCCGAGATACCGCTTATCGACCTGAACTTCCAGGCATGGGGAGAAGGCTTCGATTACTTCTACTTCGCCAATTGCGCCGTCCGCGTGACGGCTGACGACATACGGCGCGTACCATATACGCAGATGACGTACCCGGTAAACCGCGCAGCCATCCTGGAGAATACGAGCTTTGAGCGCGGCGACATAAGCCGATACTTCACCATCCGACTCAACCCGCAGATGGAGGAATTGCGAAAACATTACCGCGAGGAGGTGTACAGACTGACAGGTGACGAACTGAGACGGAAGCAGCAGCAGTTCCGCGAGTACGAGCGGCTCTACAAATACCTGCTGGTTCGCAACAAGCCCATCAGTGAGTGGCCTCCATTGTTGCATACCATCTACAACATGAGCCGTACATTCTGGAAGAAAGAGGAAGCGGGATATCCGCTCACCGAGCAGGAGGTTCAGTTTCAGGACGCGCACTTCATCAACAAAGTGCTCGGCCTTGGTTATATGCTGTCGAGATACCGCTCAGATACCCGTCAACAAATGGTGATGGTGACGGATTACAGTGTGGCAGAGGAGGGAAAGGCGAGCGGACGAAACGGAAAGACACTGTTTGCCGGGCTGCTCAACCTGGTACGCATCAACAAGACTATACCCGGGAAGGATTATCGGAAGGATCCGGGCTCAATGGCTAAAAACTTCTCCAACTTCAAACTGACCGTTCATTCGGCTATCCTGATCGACGACCTGAATGCCAATGTGGATGCCGACTCGTTCTACAACAATACAAGCAGCCTGTCTGTTCGCAACCTATACGAGGACACTGTACAGATTGCGCCCGAAGAGACGCCGAAAATGATACTAACCATGAACAACCCGTTCAACCTGATGGAGGCTTCCACCTACGGACGCACCTGGCCTATCTTTCTATCCGACTACTATCACGAGGAGACCGTGACAGGCGATGTAGAGCGACGCACGCCGGAGACAGAGTTTGGCTACGACATACTGAAGTCGTGCCCGGACGGTGAGCGGACGGCTAATATAAACTTCCTGCTCTATTGCCTGCAATGCTACCTGCAATTTATCCGCATAGACAAGGGGGTGATGAGACCGCCTATTGACGACGCAGCCAATATGCGACTGGCGTACCAGGAGGTGCGCGACAAGCAGATGGTACTGTGGGCAAACCGATTCTTTGGTAACGAGTGGCACATCGGTCGCCCCGTATCTGTCCGGGAGATGATACTGGACTACTACGATTTCGCCGGCATCCGCGTGACGCGAAACGAGATAAGTGCCCGCATGACCCGCTTCAAGGAAGAGCTGCGCAAGTACTGCGTCATACGCCGATTCTCCATCAACCCCGATGTGGTATATACCAGCAACGAGGATCGTCGGAAGGGAGTTGTACGCCGCGTGACGTGGGTCACGGAGTTTGGAGAGGACGGCTATCCGTTAGAGCCTCGCGTGCGTCGCAGGGGTGGGGTAGGGAAGGGCAACCCGGACTGCTGGTATTTCTACCGATGGGGGAGTGAACCAAAGGAGAACGGAGAAGTACTGGATGCACCAACCGAGCAGGAATTGATGGAGAGCGGAGCGGAGTTTTAACGCTTTGGATTGGGAAAATATTTCTGATTCGATGGGATGATTACGAAATTGCCGATTACAGATTATGATTCATGAAGAAGGAAAATGTTTACACAGAAAAACTGAAAAAGATTGCCATTGAAAACATCAAGCGCAGGCAGTTGGAGCAGTTCCGGGATTCTATGCCGGAAGGGAAGAAGGGGTATGAATTTACATTCAACGGAAAAACTTACGTCGCAGCCGTCCGTCGCCTGACGCCGGAAGAGTGTGACCTACTTCAGGGTGTTCCGTCATGGTACGACTGGAGCGGTGTGAGCGAGAACCAGCACTACAAGATGGACGGTAACGGTTGGCAGATAGACACCATCATGCACTGTTGGAAGTTCCTTCCGAAATTTGACAGACCTATACGAGTTTGGTCGCTCTTTGACGGGATGAGTTGCGCATCAATCGCGCTACGACAGCTGAACATCCCTGTGGAAGTATTTATTAGTAGCGAGGTAGACAAACATGCGATCCACGTAGAGAGGAACAATTTCCCGGATATGATACAGGTCGGAAGTGTGACAGATATCAATGTGACAGAATTGGTAGACAAGTTCGGTATACCGGACTTTCTTGTCGGGGGGTCTCCTTGTCAGTCGTTCTCATTCTCCGGTCGCATGAATGGCATGACAACCAATCAGGGAGAGGAGATATATACACTGGAAAGATATCTTCAGCTGAAACAAGGAGGATTCGAGTTTGATGGACAAAGTTACCTGTTCTGGGAATTTATGCGAATACTCACTGAACTTAGAGCATTCAATTCAAACATACTGTTCTTCCTGGAGAACGTGGAAATGCTGGAGAAGTGGGAGCGCGTACTGAGCCACGCAGTAGGGATTCGCGGCGTGCATATTAATTCGGCCCTCGTTTGCGCACAGCAGCGAAGGAGGATATATTGGAGCAACATACGAACGCAGACACTGCAAGAGCAGTCATTGTTTACCGATTATGACGCTGACGATCCTTTTGCATGGCCAATGATTGCGACAGATATCCCGCAGCCGGATGATCGGGGTATTACCATACGGGATATACTACAGGAGGCCGCAGACAGTCGATATTATTTAACCAGCGAAAGGGTAGGGGAATTGATAAGAAAGACGGATATGAAGAAGCTGGAACCATACCTGATGGAACCTCAATATACAGAAGAAGAGCTTCAGGATGAAATTTCAAGAATGGTAAACGGCGATGAAGAGAAGGATAGCATACATGCAGGATAGAGGCTCTATTGGTCCGGATACCATCAAATGCACTGCAATCAATTGTCATTACCTAAATTGGTGGAATAATACCCGGGGTGGCAATAAGCAGGTTACATTGGTTATAGAACTATATGAGGCAGTCAAATACGATGATATACATAAAGGCTGACAGGAGCCTGATTCCGAAGAGAGAACAACGGAAGGCGTCCGCGCTTACTAACGGAGGCCATGGATGCGGGAACCACAGTGATATGGATTATTTATTATATATATGAAAAAGATTATCATTTATCCGGATATGAAAGGTTTGAAAACCTGCATCAGAACGTGGGCGGGTAAGACAAAGAGCCTTATCGCTACCCAGGGATTCGGATCGAGAACAGACAAGCCGGCCGTGTTGGTCGTCTACGAAAAGAAGAGCGATACTTAATCAATATCGGACGGAAGAAGGGAGAGCCCGATGGAAGGAGTATGCAAAAGGGAACAGGGAATATGGTACTCGCAACAACCCGATGTCGTTCTCTGCAAGGCCGGATCTGA
>JBJEKS010000335.1:0-6111 GCA_051878755.1 Bacteroides sp.
AAACCCTTGGTTCACGGCCCTGTTGGCCTATCCATATGAAGATCCTAAGACGTGGTTCAATGGTGATAACCCCACATTAATCACCAAATATTTTGACCAAAAGAAGGGTCTGCTGCGTTTGGTCGGTTCTGCTTACGTCAATGTGAATATCACCGACTGGTTGCGCTTCAAGACCAACTTCGGTATCGACTACTATAATGTAAAGACAAGAGCTACCCTCGACCGCGAGCACCCCAAGGCTTCTCAGAATCACGGCTACATGGATCAGGCCACCTCGGATACCCGTCGCTATACCTGGACCAATACGTTGAACTTCATGAAGACCTTCAATGAAATTCATGCCCTCTCTGGTGTGGCTGGTTTCGAACTCTTCGATGGTACCTACTACGGCTTCAACCAAAGAGGTTACGATTTGGATCCCTATATGAAGGATTCTCCTGCAGGTATCGGCGATAAGACCGGTGCTTCTAAATTTCCACCCACCATTGGCGGTAGCAGAACGCGTAGCAACCTGCTGTCACTCTTCACACAGTGGAACTACACCTTGAAGGACCGTTACAACTTCTCTGCCAGCTTGCGTTACGATGAGAGTTCAAAATTCATTGGAAGCAACAAGGATGCCATTTTCTGGTCAGTAGGTGCTGCTTGGGACCTGAGCCGCGAGGAGTTTATGAGCCAGTTTAAGAAGATTGACCAATTGAAGGTTCGTGCCAGCTATGGTACGACTGGTAACCAGGATGGTATCGGTGACTTTGTGACGTCGAATGGCTATTCAAAGACTTCATACAACGGCCAATCTGGTTATTACCACAGTGTGCTGGGTAACAACAACCTGAAGTGGGAAACCTCAGCTCAGTTTGACCTGGGTGCCGACCTGCGTATGTTTGGACACAGACTGAATGTTTCTGCCGACTTCTATGTGAAGAACACCAAGGACCTGCTGATGAGCAAGACCATCTCTCAGACCTCTGGTTATGGATCGATTTACACCAATGCTGGTTCAATCCGCAACACGGGTGTGGAACTTGCTGTAAGCGGTACTCCTATCCGTACAGCTGACTTTGAGTGGAACATCGGTGCCAATATCACTTTCAACAAGAACAAGATTACCGACCTTGGTGCTTGGGCTAACGAAGATAACCGATTCATCAACGGCGATGTGCTGTACGAGGTAGGTAAGTCACTGGGCACTTGGTGCATGGTGGAATGGGCTGGCGTTAACCCTCAGACCGGTGAGGTGTGGTTCTACGACCAAAAGGGCGGCAAGACAGAGAATATTGCTGAGGCTCCCGTAGTCGATAAGTTTAAGTCTTCTGAAGTACCTATCTTCGGTGGCTTTGATACCAGCCTTTCATACAAGGGCTTCTCGCTCTCAGCTAACTTTACCTATGCCCTCGACTACTACATCATGAACGCTTCACGTTGGTACATTGATAACCACAACTTCAATGGTAACAAGCCTGCGTACATGCTGACGATGTGGCGCCAGCCGGGTGACGTGACGAACGTTCCGCGTTTCGGTGCGAAGAACAACCCCAGCCCTTGGGCTTCTCAATTCCTGGAAGATGCCTCATTCCTCAAGTTGAAGGTGGTTCGCCTGGGTTGGACGCCTTCTCGCAAGTTGCTTTCCAAGCAGAAAATCTTCCAGTCAATCAATCTCTTTGCACAGGCTGAGAATGTCTTTACCATTACAGACTATCGCGGTATGGACCCTGAGACCAGTGGAAGCCAAGATTTGATGTCTTATCCTACTCCGTTGACACTTACGTTTGGTGCAACCATCAACTTTTAACCCTTTAAAATAGGATTACGATGAAAATATTATATAAAAGCATTTTTGCTCTCGCATTGACCGCTACAGCATTGACGTCGTGCGATTTCACAGATCTGACTCCTACAGATCAGATTGATGACAGCTCCATCTACAGTTCTGTCACCTCATTGGAACAAACCGTGACCGGTGCCTATGCACTGATGTCATATAAACAATTGGTACGCGTCAGCGCGGTGTTGAGCGACGACGTCATCAAAGGTGGTCAGAATGGTGGTGCCGGTGACGACACCTACCAATGGACATACACCGCTCCCACGGGCGAACATAACGACATCTGGTCACGCCAGTACCGCATTATTAACCTGACCAACCGCATCCTGCAAGGTGCTGAGGGCGTACAGGCCAATAATGCTGATGAAACGGCCAGAAAGAACAACTGCATTGGTACGGCTAAGTTCCTCCGCGCTTACAGCGCATTGCAGTTACTGCTCTATTTCTCAGACATTGAGAATGAAAGCGGCTACGGTATCCCCTATGTTACCGAACCCGTTATCCTGCAGACTCCCGGTCGTAACACGGTGAAGGAGTGCTTCGACTACATCATTCAGGATCTGAACGATGCACGTTCGCTCTTGTCGCTGAGCAAGCCCTCTACGCCCGGTTACGCTAACCAGCTGGCTGTGGATGCCCTGTTGGCCCGTATCTACCTCTATCGTAAAGACTATGCAAAGGCTGATGAGTATGCCAAGAAGGTGCTCGACCAAATGCCTTTGGCTGACATCAACGAGTATGCTGACATTTGGAGCGATAAGAGCGAGAAAGAGGTGGTTTGGAAGTTGAAACGTAATACGGGTGACGAGACCATCGGTACCATCTTTTGGAGCGGTGATAACAGTAGCGCTTTCGAGCCTTCGTCAGAGTTTATCGCTTGCTTTGAGGCGGGTGACGTGCGTTTGTCAACCTTCGTAGGCGATGGCGTTGACCGCGACAACGTTCCTGTAAAGCGTGTCAATAAATACAAAGGCTCTGACTCAAACGTAGGTTTGTCAGACGCCAAGATGATTCGCTCTTCTGAGATGCTGCTCATTCGTGCCGAGGTAGCTGCACAGAGTGACCTGACCGCTGCAAACAAACTGCTGAACCAGCTGCGCGCTAATCGTATCGAGGGCTGGGTGGATCAGACCTATAGCACCAAGGCTGAATTTATCGATGAACTGCTGTTAGAGCGTCGCCGCGAACTCTGCTTCGAGGGTCATCGCTTCTTCGACATGCGCCGTTATAAGAGAGCCCTCTACAAACCTCTTATTGACAAGACCTTAGAGGTTGGAAACTACCGCTGGATTATGCCTATCCCCAACAGCGAGATGCAAGGTAACAGCGTCATAGCCGCTCAACAGAACCCTGGATATTAATCTAATTCCTTAACATTCAAAGGAGAGATAACCTCATCCTATTTTCATTCGAGAAGACTCAGAAGGCTGACGATGTTAGCCGACTGAGTCTTTTATTTAACGTGAGTTCGACGAATTCAAAATAAAGCAAGTTGTATATCTAATGTGCGTTGCACATGCACGGCTTCTTTGGAAGAATACAATAAGTGGCTTGTAAGAGACAACTCTGGGTAAGAGATGACGTAGATGTTGACACACTTTTTCCTAGTTAGAAATGTTTCAGACAACGATAGCCCGAGTCGTGAAACAATATCATGAAAAGCATGATTTCAGCCTTTGACATGGTTGAATCCCGGTGATAATGCTGCTTCTTATTTGGCTTAAGCGTATATTTCAATCGTGAACGGTAAACCAGCCTGCTTTTCAGAGAAAGAGCTGACCGTTTTAGCTGACTCCTTCAAGGATATCGGTCAGAAGCTGCTTGAAGTGTCAACAAACATCTCATTAAGCCTCAAGTGAAGCGGAGGTACGAAGCCAAGGAATTAATAACTCAGATGGTGGTCCAGGCCTCCCAGCCCGAACAAATTTTATTTACATCGGGATATTACAATCCTTCGAGATGAGTCCTCAATGACTTCGGAATGAGTATTTGATAAAAACTTAACAACTGAACAGTGTAATAAAAGTGTAATAAAAAAGAAGAAATATGGAAGAAGATATGAAAGCACAGGTGGATAACCTGACGATGAAGCAGAAAATAAATCCAACTCGTGGCTATATCACAAGCTCGATGGGATAGACGAGAACGGGAATCCGACCGGCTTCAGTAAGGAAGAATCCGACAAACTGAAGAGTGCCCTCATCGACCTGTCTGACCGGATTAGGCGATGTGCCGATATGATTTGAGGCCTGGGTACATATCTCCCAATTGAACAGAAGTCGCCCGCGGCCTAGGGCGCAACTGGTGGGGCTTCCCTGGACGGGGAGGCTCCATTTCTTTTGTGTTATGTGATAAAGGCCGAGTGTACAAAACGACAAAATCCCACCTGGCATTTGCCAGATGGGATTTTTAGAAAAGATGAGGTACCTGGCGGATTCGAACCGCCGTTGACGGTTTTGCAGACCGTTGACTAAGCCACTCATCCAAGGTACCAATGTGCGATTGCAAGCGTTTGTTTCTCGATTGCGGATGCAAAGGTAGTGCTTTTTTTTGAACTAACAACTATTTCGAGCACTTTTTCTTCAAATTATTTTTTCCACCTCCGCAGCCACAGTCCCTCTTGAGATAGGAATCCCTTAGTTTACAGTCGCTTGTGCAATTTTCGCAGGGATTGTTTTTTTTCGCTGCCGAGCGAAAGAAATGCCCTATTCGCCTCAATACCGATACTACGGCAACGGCCAACAGCAGGGCTACAACCGTATCTTGCCACCCCATCGTCACAGCAGCCAGCCTCCCACCTGATGAATCATGAAGGTGATGCCCCACGCCAGCAACGTGGTATAGACCGCAGCAAAGAGCGCCCAACGCCACTTACCCGACTCCTGACGGATGGCGGCCAACGTGGCTATGCAGGGGAAGTAGAGCAATACGAAGACCATATAGCAGAAGGCCGTGAGCGGTTCGATAGGAATGCGCTCTGAAAGGGCCACACTGTCTGCATCGGGTTCGTTGGCATACAGCACACCCAGCGTACTCACCACCAGCTCCTTGGCTCCAGCTCCACTCAGCAAGCCAATGCCCATGCGCCAATCAAATCCCAGCGGAGCAAGCACAGGTTCAATGGCTCGCCCTATCTGTCCGATGTAGGAGGCCGATTGCTGCTCTTCCATCGTCATCCCTTCCGTGCCACGGGGAAAGTAACCTAAGGCCCAAATCAGGATGGAGGCCACCATGATGATGCCTCCCATCTTGCGCAGATACTGCTGCCCCTTCTCCCACGTATGGCGGAAGATGGTGCGCCAGGTCGGCATACGATAAGGAGGAAGCTCCATCACGAAGGGGGTATCGTCACCCCTCACCAGGAAACGGCTGAAGAGTCGCGACATAAGCACTGCCAGCAGAATGCCGAGGGCATAGAGCGTGAGCAGCACCAAGCTGGCATGATGGGGAAAGAAGGCCCCCACCAATACGAGGTAAATCGGCAAGCGCGCACTGCAGGACATGAGCGGCACCACAAGCATCGTGATGAGACGGCTTTTGCGGTTCTCGATGGTACGCGAAGCCATCACGGCTGGCACGTTGCACCCGAAGCCCATAATCAGCGGGATGAACGACTTGCCGTGAAGCCCCATCTTATGCATGATCTTATCCATGATGAAAGCTGCACGGGCCATGTAGCCCGAGTCCTCCATGATGGAGATGCAGAAGTAGAGTATCAGGATGTTGGGCAGGAAGACAATCACGCCACCTACACCACCCACGATGCCATCCACGAGCAGATCCTTCAACGCCCCATCGGGCATGTAGGCACGCAACAGGGAGCCGATGCCATCCACAGCCCACTCGATGGCCTGCATAGGATATTCGCCCAACACAAAGGTGCCCTGAAACATCAGGTAAAGGAAAAGGAAGAAGATAGGATAACCCCAGATGCGATGGGTCACGATGGAGTCGATGACCTGCGTGGTATGCTCGGTATCCAGACCATTCTCCACAAAAGTCTCCCTCAAGGCACCTGTAATGAAGCCATACTTGGCATCGGTCATCGCCTGCTCACTGTCTTCGTTGAGCACCCGCTTGATACGTTCGGCCTCGTGGTCACGGATGGAGAGAATCTCCTCACCGTTAGGCAGCTGTTCCACCAGCTTTTGCAACTCAGGGTCGTTCTCCAGCAGCTTGATGGCCAGGAATCGGGTGGAGTACTTGTGACGTATCTGCTCGTTGCGGCCGATGGCCAGCTTCACGGCATCGATGCTCCGCTCCAGTTCGGGCCCGTGATTGATATG
>JBJEKS010000336.1:0-6083 GCA_051878755.1 Bacteroides sp.
TGCTCTCCGTATTCTCCGAAGGATTGTTCCTCCTCAACCTCCGCACAGGGCACCTCACCCCATTCACCTTGATAGACGAAGCGACCACCAACCGCCTCTGCCGCCACGGCCATGCCGTCAACCTGTTTCAAGACTCCCCCAACACCATCCTCTTCCTGGCCGACCACGTATATATCTATCATATCGACCAAAAGCGATTCTCCATCGCCCACGAGGAGAAGCCCATCTACTGGGGCAACCTGCAAGGGATAGCCTCCACCCCACAGGCCACCTTCCTTTGCGACACGCGACGCGTCTATCGGCTCAACCGGGACTCCGGCCAACTGGAGGCCATCCTCACCTGCCGTCAAGGTCAAGCCATCACGTCAGCCACCCGCGACTCCATTGGCCACATCTGGCTTGGGACGAACCGTGGCCTTGTCTGCTTCACCCCCTCCAACGGCTCCATCACCCCGCTCCCCACCGAACTCTACAACGAAATCTCCTCCATCGCCTGCGACCATAAAGGACGCCTCTGGATCGGCGCAGACAACAACCTCTTCTCCTACCTGCCCAACGAACAACGCTTCATCATGTATGGAGAGAGCGACGGCGTACTGCCCAACGAATACCGAAGCAAGTCGAAATGGGTAAGCCCGGAAGGAGACATGTATATGGGCGGCGTGCAAGGCCTGCTGCATATCGAGCCCGACTTGATTCCTGAGCAACCTGACACCCCCACCCTGCAGCTATCAGACATCCTGATTAACGGGGAATCGAGCGGAGATATCTCTGCCAACCCGAAACACGAGCTTTCCATACCCCATGGCACACACATCGCCATCCGCTTCATGGCCCGCGAGAGAGACATCTTCCGCAAGCGACTCTACCGTTACCACGTAGAAGGCCTGTTTCAGGAGGAGGTCATCACCCACCAACCCTCCATCACCCTGCGTGCACTTCCACAAGGCAGCTACCGCATCCTGGCCGCCTGCAACACCAAGGACGGAAAGTGGGCACCCTACGCCCAGGTGCTGACCCTGCACGTGCTGCCACCCTGGTATGCCACCTGGTGGTTCGTGATAGGCTGCGCCTTTGCCATTACGCTACTCATCCTCCTGCTTGTCTGGCGCACCATGCGCCGCAAAGAGGAGCGTATGCGATGGGCCATGAAGGAGCACGAGCAGCAGGTGTACGAAGAGAAAGTACGCTTCCTCATCAACGTGAGCCACGAGCTGCGCACGCCGCTCACGCTCATCTATGCCCCCTTGAAACGACTCCTGCAACAGATGAAGAGTGACGAGCCATCCTACCAACCCCTGCAGGCTATCTACCGCCAGGCCCGACGGATGAAGGAGCTGATCAATACGGTACTCGACCTGCGCAAGATGGAGGTGGGCGAGACTCATCTGCTCCTTAAACCCCACCCCCTGAACGAATGGGTGAAACAAGTAGCACAAGACTTTGCAGGCGAAGCTGCAGCCAACCACATCCAGATTCATTATGCACTCGACCCTCATATCGAGGAGGTGAGTTTCGACAAGGAGAAGGGAGAAATCATCCTGACCAACCTGCTGATGAATGCCTTGAAGCATAGTCCGGAAGAGAGCACCATCACACTACATACCGAGCTGCAAGCGGACAAGCGATGGGTGCGCGTAGCCGTGAGCGACCAAGGTGAGGGACTGAAACATATCGACAGCGACAAACTCTTCACCCGTTTTTACCAAGGCGACGGCGAGACACATGGCACGGGCATCGGACTCTCCTTTGCCAAGATTCTGGTTGAACAACACCAAGGTATCATGGGGGCCCTGAACAACCCCGACAAGGGGGCGACCTTCTATTTTGAGATTCCGTTGACGCTCACTACCGAGAAGCGTCTCTGTCCCCCCAAGCCCTACCTGAACGACCTGCTTGCCGATGACTCCGGCGAGACACCGCTGGAGGATGAACAGTTTGATACCACTCCCTATACCCTCCTTGTTGCGGATGACAATAGCGACCTGACCCATTTCCTGAAAGAAGCACTCGCACCCTTCTTCAAACGCATCCTCGTGGCGAGCGACGGGCAGCAAGCCCTCCAACTCACACAGAGTCATCATCCTGACATCCTGATTAGCGACGTGATGATGCCCCGCATGAACGGCTATCAGCTCTGCCAGAAATTGAAAGGGGACTTAGAGACCAGCCACATACCTATTATATTATTGACGGCCAAGAGCGACAGCCAAAGCGTGGAAAGTGGCTACAAGACCGGTGCGGATGGCTACCTGAGCAAACCCTTTGAGATTGAGATGTTGATGGTACTTGTAAAAAGCAGGTTGAAGAACCGCGAACAAGTACGGCGGAGATACCTCTCGGCAGGCTCCTTGCCTCTTCCCGAGGAGAATACGTTCAGCCAGGTGGACGAGAACTTCCTGCTGAAGCTGAATGAGGTCATCCAGAAGAACCTGGCTGAAAGCAACCTTGACGTACAGCTACTCTGCAAGGAGTTGGCCATGAGCAGGGCCTCGCTCTACAACAAGCTCAAAGCCATTACCGGCATGAGCTCCAACGAATACATCAACAAGCTGCGCATGGAAAAGGCGGTTCTGCTGATCCGCACCACCAAGCTCTCGTTTACCGAGATAGCCGAGCAGATAGGCTTCACCACCCCCTCCTACTTCAGCACAGCCTTCAAGCAATATACGGGCATGACCCCCACTCAATTCAAGCGGAGCCATTGCTCATCGAGCGCAAACCAGTCGATGGATGGTGCGGATGGAGCATCCCAGTAACGGAGCTTCTGGTCGATATAGGTACGCCAACGCTTGGCGTAGAGTTGACTGAGCAGACCGCTCCACTCCTTATGGGCATAGTCGCGCAGGCCACCATCCTCAGCAGCCACGCGGTTACCCCAGGTGGTGATTTGCACCTTGGCGTTGAAGCGGTAATGGGCCTTCTCCTCGGGCGTTCTGCCTATGGCCTCAGCCCTGTTGACCCAGGTGTCCAGGCGGAACTCGGGACGGGTGGCAAGCAGGCTGTCTTGCTGCATCAGCAGCTGCATGAAGCGCTCGCCAGCCTGTGCAAAGAGCGGCTTCTCGCCAGCGGCAAGGGCCGCCTGCATCACCCTATAGACTAAGCGTCCACGTTCGGCCGTGGCCTGACGCGTGATGTCCACCAGGTCATAATCATAGTTCGTACGCCCTTCGAACGACTTCCGAACGGAGGCAAACTGCTCTGCGGCCTGTATTACCTCCTGAGGGTCGTAATAATCCTGCATGCACGACCAACTGGACACCTGATAGGCCTTGTCGCTGGGACGTGCACAGAAGATGGATTCATGAGTACCTTGCTGATACGAGCCAAACGGAGCCGCATAGATGGAGTGGGCCAGCTTCAGCCAAGCCTCATAGAGCGTGGGGTTATAGTCGCCATACCGAGAGGTGACATACTCCTTCAACCACTCCTCCACCTTGAAGGGTTTGTCGTGCCACGGCAACTCGCAGAGCAATTCATACATCACGGGGTTGTTCTCAATCCCTTCTGGGGTCATGCCTACCCCCCGCATGGAGGAAGCGAACCCTGACTGACGTGCCTTGAAGTAGCCATCTACCACCTGTTGCATCGCACCATGCAACCCCACGTTACCGCCATAATTAAGCAACATGCAATAGACCCAGTCGTGCCCCATGAATCCCTGCTTGCGGCACCAGGGCGAGGCGGGGTCACCCCATTGGGGAAGGTTCTCGGAAAAGAGGTCAAGCACGAGCAGGCTACCTTTGGGTAACGTCTCTATCATCTTCTGATGGGGACAGGCTTGCCAAGCCTGAGCCACCCAGACAGCCTTCGGGTTGGCACGACGCATCGCCTTCAGGATGGCCTCTCCCGAAGCCTGCAGGTCCACGCCCTGCACAGAACCTCCCTCATGAAAGGGGTCCATGCTGTAGTAATCGGCCTTGCCAAAGAGACGGGTCAACTCCTTGTAATAGAGGTCGGCAATCTCGGCGAAACGGGGGTCGGTAGGTTGCAGGAAAGCCGGACGACGATAGCCGCACCAGGTGCCGGGGTCGGCCACGTCAAGATGCAGCTTCTCCCGTGCGTTGTTGGGCACCATGCCTGCATAGCCTGCAAAGACAGGGTGCATATCCAATTCACGCATACGGGCTACAATCTTCTTCTGCAGCGCCTCCTGACGGACGTACCAACTGTCGGGATTGGGGCCACCCCACCCTTCCAGGTTGTTCATCAACCACCAAGCCAGGAAACCGGGACCGGCTATGAATGCGTCAATCTCCTCCCGGCTGTATCCGAGCTTCTTCAATACGTTGAACCAGACGCACTCCGTGCCCGTGACGGCCAGCGGCAAGTTGATGCCATGCAGGGCCATCCAGTCAATCTCTTGCTCCCAACGTTCCCAGTCCCAAAAGGCCATGGAGTAGGAGTGGGTACAGTAGTTGAAGTCGTAACGCAACTGAAGGTCAGTCTCGTGTCGTTCAGCTTGCTCCGGCAGAGGGAGCTCATTGGGCAGCTGGATGCTGAAGTTGTTCCAGCAGACCTGCTGATGAAGGTAATGCTTGATGTAGTAGTGCAGTCCGGTGGCTATGTTCACGTAGGTGTTTCCACGCACCACCACCTTTCCCTTGCGTGCCGAAAGCTCGAAGAAATCTTTTTCAGCAGCAACGCGCTCGGTTACAAAACGACTGGATGCACCTTTTTCCAAGCGCTCCAGCAAACGGTCAACGGGGTTTGCTTCGGCTACGAAAGGGAGAAGCAATAGACAAATGAAAAGGCAAAAGGTTCTCATGATACAATATATATAAGGTAAAAAGTTTCTCTTAGTATCCTGCACGTTTCCCTTAGCAATCCGTGGAGAATCTCGGGGGATGCTAAGGGAAACGTCAGGTGATTAACGTCCCAGCAGTTGGCGCTCCGCCTCCTCCATACCCTGGAAGTTGAAGCCCTCTACCACCTGTTGCATCAAGGCAGAGATGGCCTCGTTGCAGAGGTTGCCGATACTGCCTTCGTGCGTATGGTGTACCTCCTTACAGGGTACAAAGCGACCGGCCTCGATGTCAAGTCCCACCTTCTTATAGGCATCGCGGAAGGGCATTCCCTCACGGGCCAGGCGGTTCACCTCCTCTACGCTGAAGATGGGCGCATAACGCTCATCGTCGAGGATATGCTCGTTAACCTTCATCTCGCGGATGATGTAGGTGGTCATCTGCAGGCAATCCTTCAGCTCCTGGAAAGCAGGGAGGAAGACCTCCTTGATAATCTGCAGGTCGCGGAAGTAGCCGCAAGGCAGGTTGTTGGCAATCATCATGATCTGCTGGGGCAGGGCCTGCAACTTGTTGCATTTGGCTCGCGTCAGCTCGAACACGTCGGGGTTCTTCTTGTGAGGCATGATGCTCGAACCTGTGGTACAGTCATCGGGCAGTTTCACGAAGCCGAAGTTCTGGCTGTTGAAGAGGCAGGCATCATAGGCCAGCTTAGCCACCGTACCTGCAATCGAGGCCAGAGCAAAGGCCACGTTACGTTCCATCTTTCCACGTCCCATCTGGGCATAGACCACGTTGTAGTTCATCGAGTCAAAGCCTAGCAAGCGCGTAGTGAGCGAACGATTCAAGGGGAAGGAGGAGCCATAGCCAGCCGCCGACCCCAAGGGATTACGGTTGCACATCTTGAAGGCCGCCTGCAAGAAGAGCATGTCGTCCACCAAGCTCTCGGCATAGGCCCCAAACCAGAGGCCGAACGACGAGGGCATGGCTATCTGCAGGTGGGTATATCCAGGCATGAGCACCTGCTTGTAGCGTTCACTCTGCTCCACAAGTGCCTGGAAGAGTTGCTCCACGGCCCCGGCAATCTCCTTGATTTCAGCCCGGGTGAAGAGCTTCAGGTCAACGAGCACCTGGTCGTTGCGCGAGCGTCCGCTATGAATCTTCTTGCCCACGTCGCCCAGTCGGCGGGTCAGCATCAGCTCCACCTGTGAATGGACGTCCTCTACTCCATCCTCGATTACAAACTCGCCGCGTTCAGCTTGCGCGTAGATGTTCTTCAGCTCAGCCAGGAGGAGCTGAAGCTCGTCGGCCGCAAGCAGGCCGATTGTCTCCAGCATCGTG
>JBJEKS010000337.1:0-6061 GCA_051878755.1 Bacteroides sp.
ACAGCATCTGATAGACATCAGCTACTCCTATGACCAGATGAAGATTGTGGCTGCAATGAAGGATTTGGTGCCCGAATTTATAAGCAAGAACTCCTGCTTTGAGGCGCTGGACAAGAAATAATGGCCCTTTCATAGAAAAAAAGAGTAAAAAGCTTGGATATTTCATCCAGGCTTTTTATTTTTGGGGGTGTTTTTTAAACCATATTGTATTAAACTTGTATAAACAGCGTGCGTATGCCTATCATTGACAATTTCAAATCGGTCGTGAGATTCTACACGGATGGCTTCCGTCAGATGACGTGGGGGCGCACGTTGTGGCTGCTCATCCTGCTGAAGCTCTTCATCATCTTCGGCATCCTGAAGCTCTTCTTTTTCCCCGATTTCCTGCGCACGAAGGCTGGAGGAAACGAGGAGCATTACGTGAGCAGGCAGCTCATTGAGCAGGGAGTGGCTCCGGAGAGCAGTCCCGCTGAGTAAGCATGACATCTTTATATAATCTTAAAAATAGTTCCGCGTATGTTAGCACACATTGACACATCGTTGATTGACTGGTCGAGGGCACAGTTTGCCCTGACAGCCATCTATCACTGGATTTTCGTACCGCTTACCCTGGGGTTGGCCGTCATCATGGGTTTGATGGAGACCATCTACTACCGCACGGGTGAGGAGAAATGGAAACGCTCCGCACAATACTGGATGAAGCTCTTCGGCATCAACTTTGCTGTGGGAGTGGCTACAGGATTGATTCTGGAATTTGAGTTTGGTACCAACTGGAGCAACTACTCCTGGTTTGTAGGCGACATCTTCGGTGCTCCACTGGCCATCGAGGGCATCCTGGCTTTCTTCATGGAGGCCACGTTCATCGCTGTGATGTTCTTCGGCTGGCAGAAGGTAAGCCGTGGCTTCCACCTGGCCTCTACGTGGCTCACCGGGTTGGGAGCTACCATTTCGGCCTGGTGGATTCTGGTGGCTAACGCGTGGATGCAATACCCCGTGGGCATGGAGTTCAACCCCGATACGGCTCGCAATGAGATGATAGATTTCTGGGCCGTGGCTACTTCTCCCATGGCTGTCAACAAGTTCTTCCACACCGTTCTGTCGGGATGGGTGGTCGGTGCACTCTTCGTGGTGGGTGTCAGCTGCTGGTACCTCATCAAGAAGCGTCATCAGGCGTTTGCCTTGCGCAGCATCAAGGTGGCCAGTGCCGTGGGACTCTTTGCCGCTTTGCTGACGGCAGCCACTGGCGATGGCTCGGGCTATCAAGTGGCGCAGAAGCAGCCGATGAAGCTGGCTGCCATGGAGGGCTATTACCAAGGCGAAGAGGGAGCTGGATTGGTGGCCTTCGGCTTGCTCAATCCGCAGAAGCAGTCGGCTACCGACGGGGTGGACCCCTTCCTGTTGCGTATTGAGATACCCAAGATGCTCTCCATGCTGGCTGAGCGCGACATGGATGCCTTCGTGCCTGGCATCAACGACCTCCTGCAGGGAGGCTATACGCTGAAGGATGGCTCCAAGGCCCTCTCGGCTGAGGAGAAGATGGCTCGCGGACGCGAGGCGATAGCTGCCTTTGCCGCCTACCGTCAGGCCAAGGCCGAGGGTGACGAAGCCGGTGCTGCCCTAAGCGCTATCGTCCTGAAGGAGAACATGCCCTACTTTGGCTATGGCTACATCAAGAGCGCCGAAGAACTGGTGCCTAATGTGCCCCTCACCTTCTACATGTTCCGCGTGATGGTGATGCTGGGCGGATACTTCATCCTCTTCTTTGTGGTGATGCTCTTCATAGCCTTCCGCAAGGACCTCAGCAAGCTGACCTGGCTGCAATGGATAGGTCTGCTCTCCATTCCCTTGGGCTATCTGGCCGGACAGGCAGGCTGGGTGGTGGCCGAATGTGGCCGTCAGCCCTGGGCCATCCAGGATATGCTGCCGGTAGGTACGGCTATCTCCAAGCTGGAGGTAGGCTCTGTGCAGACCACCTTCTTCCTCTTCCTGCTGCTCTTCACCGTGTTGCTGATTGCAGAAATAGGCATCCTGTTGAAGGCTATCAAGAAAGGGCCCGAAGCGTAATTCCCCAAATATTTATCAACTGATTAATCGAAGCCATTATGACAGAATATCTTTTCCTCCAACACTACTGGTGGTTCATCGTCTCCCTGCTGGGAGCTATCCTGGTCTTCCTGCTCTTTGTTCAGGGAGGCAACTCTTTGGTATATAGCCTGGGACGCACCGAACAGGAGCGCCGCATGATCATGAACTCTACGGGACGCAAGTGGGAGTTTACCTTCACGACCTTGGTGACTTTCGGCGGTGCGTTCTTCGCCTCGTTCCCCCTTTTCTACAGTACCAGCTTCGGCGGAGCCTACTGGCTCTGGATGATTATCCTCTTCAGCTTCGTACTCCAAGCCGTGAGCTATGAGTTCCAATCAAAAGAGGGCAACCTGCTGGGTAAGAAAGCCTACCGGGCCTTCCTGATTGCCAACGGTATCATTGGCCCCCTGTTGCTGGGTGGTGCGGTGGCCACCTTCTTCACGGGTTCTGAGTTCCTCATCAACAAGGGGAATATGACCAACGAGCTGATGCCTGTCATCAGCCAGTGGGCCAACGGCTGGCACGGACTGGATGCACTGGCCAATCCCTGGAACTGGGTGCTCGGTCTGGCCGTCTTCTTCCTGGCTCGCGTGCTCGGCATCCTCTACATCATGAACAATGTGGCAGACGAGAACCTGCGTTCGCGCGGCAGTGTGCAGCTGGTGGGCAATGCCGCCTGCTTCGTACTGCTCTTCGTTATCTTCCTGATTTACGTGGTGCTCAAGGAGGGCTATGCCGTTGACCCCGCCACAGGTGTCATCTCTATGGAGCCCTACAAGTACCTTCACAACCTGTTGGATATGTGGTATGTGCTGATAGCCCTGCTGGTCGGCGTGGTGTTGGTGCTCTACGGCATTGTGTGTACCCTGGTGAGCAAGACTTACATCCAGGGTATCTGGCCGGTGGGTATCGGCGTGGTGGTCACTGTGCTCTCGCTGTTGCTTTGTGCCGGATGGAACCATACGGCTTACTATCCCTCGACGGCCGACCTGCAAAGCTCGCTCTGCATCACCAACAGTTCGTCGAGCCTCTTCACGCTCCGCACCATGGCCTACGTCTCCGTGCTCGTCCCCTTCGTGCTGGCCTACATCGTATATGCCTGGCGCAGCATCGACCGCAAGAAGATTGATGCCGATGAGCTCAAGCAGGAGGAGCATCTCTACTAACCTGATACAAGTATTTTATTATTTATAATGAGAAAACTGAATTATTTTGGAATAGGACTCTTCGCATGCCTGCTCTTGATGGCCTGTTCTTCATCCTCAAGTAAGGAGGGGAGTAAGTTGACGGAGATGAGTGCCGAGGAGCGCACCTCCTCGCTGCCGGAGCGCATGCAGACCTCCAACGTAACGGAACAATTTACGCTGAAAGGCAACAGCTACCAATCCACCGTCGTGCGTACCCCCGACGAATCGCTTCCTTTGGTTACCAATGCCGAGGGAAATAAGTTTGTTGACAACCGCATCACCCTTCGTATCATCACCCAGGGGCGCACCCTCGTGAACCGTGTTTTCACCAAGCAGGACTTTGCCTCGCTGCTCAATGCGCGCTTCTTGAAATATGCCATCCTGGAGGGGCTGGTGTTCGACCAGGTCACCGAGTCGGGCCTGATACGCTATGCTGCCAGCGTGGCTTATCCCCAGTCAGACCTCTACGTGCCGATACGCATCACGGTGACCCCGGCCGGTCAGCTCACCATCGAGCGCGAGGAGATGATGGACGACGCACCCCAGAATGAGGAACAAGAGAAACAACCTGTTACAAGATAATCGTGAATAGTGTATGCCCATGAACTATGGATTTGTGAAAGTGGCAGCCTGCATACCTTCAGTGAAGGTAGCCAACTGCCCATACAACATTGATGAGATAGAGAAAGAGATGATTCTTGCTGATGGTAAGGGGGTGGAGATTATTGCCTTCCCCGAGCTGAGCATCACAGCTTATACCTGCGGCGACCTCTTTGCACAGCAACTGCTGCTTGAGGAGGCCGAACGGGGCCTTATCAAGGTGCTGGGTGATACCCGTCAGCTCGACATCATCGCTATTGTCGGAATGCCCATAGCCGTGGAGGGAGCCCTCCTCAATGCGGCTGTGGTCGTTCAGCGAGGCAAGGTGCTGGGTGTGGTGCCCAAGACCTACTTGCCCAACTATAAGGAGTTCTATGAGAAGCGTTGGTTCACCTCGGCCAGGGATATCCGCCTGGATTGCGTCAGAATCTGCGGACAGACCGTACCCCTGGGCACCGACCTGCTGTTTGAGACAAGCAGCACCACTTTCGGCGTAGAACTTTGCGAAGATGCATGGGCAGTCATCCCGCCCAGCTCGCGGCTGGCCCTGGAAGGAGCTGAAATCATCTTCAATCTCTCTGCCTCGGATGAAAGCATCGGAAAGCACAGCTACCTCTGCCAGCTGATTGCGCAGCAGTCGGCCCGTTGCCTCAGCGGCTACGTGCTTGCCTCGTGTGGGTTTGGAGAATCTACCACAGATGTGGTCTTTGCGGGCAATGGCTTAATCTATGAGAATGGACAACTGCTTCAGCGCAGTGAACGATTCAGCCTCAATCCACAGACTGTCATCAGTGAAATCGATGTGGAGAAACTCCGTACGGAACGGCGGGTCAACACGACGTTTGCTGCAGGGCGTGCCACACTGGCTGGTTCCGCCTATCGCAGGATACAGGCCGAGCCAGTCAATCCGCGCGACCTGCAACTGACGCGTAGCTTCGACCCACATCCCTTCGTGCCGCAAGGACCTACATTGGATGAACGTTGCGAGGAAATCTTCTCGATTCAGACCACGGGCCTGGCTCAACGCCTGGTTCATACCAAGGCCAAGAGTGTCGTGGTGGGTATCTCCGGAGGACTGGACTCCACGCTGGCTCTGCTGGTCTGTGCACGGACTTTCGACCGCCTGGGGTGGGACCGCAAGGGCATCGTGGGTGTCACGATGCCAGGTTTCGGCACGACAGACCGCACCTACCGCAATGCCCTCTCACTGATGGAGTCGCTAGGTGTAACCATCCGCGAGGTCAGCATCCGCAAGGCTTGCCTGCAGCACTTCGCAGACATCGGCCATGACGAGTCTGTTCATGACGTGGTTTATGAAAACTCACAAGCCCGCGAGCGTACCCAGCTGCTGATGGATATTGCCAATCAGACTTGGGGACTCGTGGTCGGTACGGGCGACCTCTCCGAGCTGGCCTTGGGCTGGGCCACCTACAATGGAGACCACATGTCCATGTACGGCGTGAATGGCAGTGTACCCAAAACCCTGGTGCGCCACCTGGTGAAATGGGTGGCTCAGCATGGGGTGGACGAGACATCACGCGCTACGCTGCTTGATATCGTTGATACGCCCATCAGCCCCGAACTGATTCCTGCCAACCCCGATGGTCAGATCAGTCAGGTGACGGAAGACCTGGTAGGCCCCTACGAACTCCACGACTTCTTCCTCTACTACATCATGCGCTGGGGCTTCCGTCCGGCCAAGGTCTATTGGCTGGCCATGCAGGCCTTCAAGGGTAGCTATGACGATGAAACGGTGAAGAAATGGCTGAAGACCTTCTGCCGCCGCTTCTTCAACCAGCAGTTTAAGCGCTCCTGTCTGCCCGATGGTCCTAAGGTGGGTAGTCTCTCCATCAGTCCGCGCGGCGACTGGCGTATGCCCAGCGATGCTTGCAGCGACTCTTGGCTAGCCGAGGTGGAGACCTTATAGAGGCCTTCGTGAAGCGGTCATCCATATCCCGCTATATACATACAGGCCCCTCCGTGACTATCGCGGAGGGGCCTGTATGTATATATACTCAACTGCTCTCCTAGAAGAAGAACCGCAGGATGTCGTTGAAGTTTGCCCAGAAGAGCAGGATGAAGAGCAAAGCCATGCCCACCATCTGGGCGCGTTCCATGAACTTATCACTCGGCTTGCGGCGTGCCACAATCTCGTAGAGCAAGAAGAGCACGTGACCACCATCGAGTGC
>JBJEKS010000338.1:0-6001 GCA_051878755.1 Bacteroides sp.
AAGGCCCAGCTCGAAGTGAACAAGGCCTTCCAACAGGAGATGAGGGAAATCAGACAGGAATTCAAAAAGTAGGCTCTCTCCTACCCTGGAGAGAGCAGCCCCCTCCTGCTCCATGAAGCATCAGAATCCTCCATGAGACATCAGAACCCCTGCTGCTTCATGGTTTGCCAGAGTTTCTCCGACATGGCCTCGGCAGCCTCGCGCGTGTACCTTATATCAGTAAATACCTGCGCCAAGGTCTCCTTGCCATTCTCGGCAACAAACTGTTGGTTTTCTTCCAGGCTTTCTTTGTAGGCAAACAGACGGTCGATATCAGCAGGTGAATAGTCATGATAATGCTCTTCGTGTACGATACCCTCCACAGGCAGACGGTCGGTTTGCGCAGGAGCCTCATCGGGCCAACCTACGGTAACGGTAGTCAGCGGGAAGACCAGTTCGGGCAGCTGGAGTGCTTCGATAATCTGCTCGGGATTGTAGGTGGTAGTACCCAGATAGCAGATACCCAGTCCCTGCTCCTCAGCCGCCACACAGAAAGTCTGTGCAGCCAGCAACGTATCCACAGCACCCGTAACAAACCATTCAAAGTTGTTGTATCCGGGGTCGGCCTTGCGCTGTTTACACCACGTACTGAATCGGCGCAGGTCAATACAGAAGGTCAGTACGACAGGAGCCTCAGTAACCATCGGTTGATGGAAGTGGGCAGGTGCCAGACGCTGCTTTCCTTCAGCACTGCGCGTCACAATGACACTGTAGGTCTGCATATTGCCACAAGTAGAGGCACGGAAGGCGGCCTCAAACAGTTTGTTCAGCAAATCAGGAGCAATCTCCCGCTGCTGATACTTACGAATTGTTCGACGATTGAATAAGCTGTTCATAGTTCTTTTTTGCCGGCAAATATACAGAAAGAATCGTTCACTATTTCATAAAAGAACATAAATAATCAACGACCTTTCTCCGCTAAATGAAGAAATTACTCATCGAGAATCAATGTCAAATTTCCATTTTGGAAAACTTTTACTGCATCAGAAAATCATATCCATCTGATTACCAAATACAATCAAGCCGTTTTTGGAAAACTTTTCATTTCTAATCAAACTTTTATTTGTTTTTATTTTGCTGTTTCATAAATACTGACTAGTTTTGCACCGCTTTTATTAACGGTCAAGCCGAGACTTCTACAAATTAACGTGGTTTGATAAACAATCTAATTGAATTTCTATTCGTGGAACAGAAGACTTACACTTACGATGAAGCCTATAACGCATCCTTGCGATACTTTACGGGCGACGAACTGGCTGCAAGAGTTTGGGTAAACAAGTATGCAGTCAAAGACTCCTTTGGGAATATCTATGAGCAATCTCCCGAAGACATGCATTGGCGCATTGCCAACGAGGTGGCTCGCATTGAGGCCAAGTACCCCAATCCACTGAGCGCTCAAGAGCTATTTGGTCTGTTTGACCACTTCAAGTACATCGTGCCACAAGGAAGCCCGATGACGGGTATCGGCAACAACTTTCAGGTGGCCTCCCTCTCCAACTGCTTCGTGATTGGTGTGGATGGACAGGCTGACTCTTACGGTGCCATCTTCAAGGTGGACGAAGAGCAGGTGCAGCTGATGAAACGACGTGGCGGTGTAGGTCACGACCTCTCCCACATCCGTCCTAAAGGTTCGCCCGTGAAAAACTCCGCCCTGACCTCCACAGGTCTCGTACCTTTCATGGAGCGCTACTCCAACTCCACCCGTGAAGTGGCCCAGGACGGTCGCCGCGGTGCGCTGATGCTGAGCGTATCAATCAAGCATCCCGACTCGGAATCGTTTATCGATGCAAAGATGACCGAAGGCAAAGTAACGGGAGCCAATGTCTCGGTGAAACTCACTGACGGCTTCATGCAGGCTGCCATCGAAGGCAAGCCCTTCGTGCAACAGTACCCCATCGACTCGGAGCATCCTATCGTAACCAAGGAAATTGATGCTTCGGCACTCTGGAAGAAGATTGTACACAACGCCTGGAAATCGGCTGAGCCGGGTGTACTGTTTTGGGACACCATCCTACGTGAATCGGTACCCGACTGCTACGCAGACCTGGGCTACCGCACGGTATCTACCAACCCCTGCGGCGAAATTCCCCTCTGTCCATACGACTCCTGCCGCCTGCTGGCCATCAACCTCTACTCCTACGTGGTCAATCCCTTCACACCAGAGGCCTACTTCGACTTCGAGCTGTTCAAAAAGCACGTTGCCCTGGCCCAGCGTATCATGGACGACATCATCGACCTGGAGCTGGAGAAGATTGAACGCATCATGGAGAAGATTGACTCCGACCCGGAAAGCGATGAGGTGAAAGAGACCGAACGCGACCTCTGGAGAAAAATCTACAAGAAGAGCGGACAAGGCCGACGCACCGGTGTAGGTATCACTGCCGAAGGGGACATGCTGGCTGCCCTCAACCTGCGCTATGGCACGGAAGAGGCCACGAAATTCTCTGAAGAGGTACACAAGACCATCGCCCTGACCGCCTACCGATCATCGGTCAACATGGCCAAAGAGCGCGGTGCCTTCGAGGTGTATGACTCCGAACGCGAGAAGAACAACCCCTTCATCAACCGCCTGCGCGAGGCAGACCCCGAACTTTATGAGGAGATGAAGCAGTATGGCCGCCGCAACATTGCATGCCTGACCATCGCACCTACGGGAACCACCAGCCTGATGACGCAGACCACTTCGGGAATTGAGCCCGTTTTCCTCCCCGTCTATAAGCGCCGCCGTAAGGTCAATCCCAACGATACGAACGTGCACGTGGATTACGTGGATGAGACAGGTGATGCCTTTGAGGAATACATCGTCTTCCACCCCAAGTTCGTGACCTGGATGGAAGCCAATGGCTACGACCCTGCCAAGAAATATACCCAGGAGGACATTGACCGCCTCGTGGCCAAGTCTCCTTATTATAAAGCTACCTCCAACGACGTGGATTGGCTGATGAAAGTCAAGATGCAAGGCCGCATCCAGAAGTGGGTGGACCACTCCATCAGCGTGACTATCAACCTGCCCAGTGATGTGGATGAAGAGTTGGTCAATCGCCTTTATGTAGAGGCCTGGCGCTCGGGCTGCAAGGGCTGCACCGTCTATCGCGACGGCTCGCGCTCGGGTGTGCTGATTTCCACCAAGAACGACAAGAAAGAGGAACTGCCTCCCTGCAAGCCACCTACGGTGGTTGAGACACGTCCCCGCATCCTCGATGCCGACGTGGTGCGCTTCCAGAACAACAAGGAGAAGTGGGTGGCTTTCGTGGGCCTGCTCGACGGTCATCCCTACGAAATCTTCACCGGTGTGCTGGATGACGATGAAGGCATCGTATTGCCCAAGAACGTCACCACGGGCCATATCATCAAGAACGTGGATGAGAACGGCAACAAGCGCTACGACTTCCAGTTCGAGAACAAGCGCGGCTACAAGGTCACCATCGAGGGACTCTCGGAGAAGTTCAACAAGGAGTACTGGAACTACGCCAAGCTGATCTCGGGCGTGCTGCGCTACCGTATGCCCATCGAGCAGGTGATGAAGCTGGTCAGCTCCCTGCAGCTCGACAGCGAGAGCATCAATACCTGGAAGAACGGTGTGGAACGTGCGCTGAAGAAATACGTATTGGACGGCACAGCAGCCAAGGGCAAGAAGTGCCCCAACTGCGGCAACGAGACCCTGGTCTATCAGGAGGGCTGCCTGATTTGCACCACCTGCGGAGCCTCACGCTGCGGCTAAGCAGGCTCCACAGCTGGAAGCGCAACAGATTACAAACGTTTGCAGACGAATTTTAGTATATAGATGAGCTATAGTTACTTGAATATCGCAAGAAATGCCTAAACTTGCATTGTGAAAAGTAACTATAGCTTAAATTTTTAATAATCTAATATACATGACTCTATCATTTCATATCGAGTATCGCACCAACTGGGGCGAAGAGGTCAGAGTTTCGGGCTCACTCCCTGAGCTCGGAAATAACCGGCCGGAAAAAGCCGTTGAAATGCATACAGTGGATGGTATCCATTGGCATGCAGAAGTAGAAACGGAATGCCCCACACAAGGCGTATTGAACTACTGCTACCACATCTTCCGCAACAATGAAGTGGTACGTTCGGAGTGGAACAACCTGCCCCGCACGCTGCATTGCGGCAAGAACAAACAGCAGACTTATCGGATGGAAGATTGCTGGAAGGACCTTCCTGAGCAGCAATATTTCTACACCTCAGCGTTCACCCAGTCACTGCTGGCACATGCCAAGCGCAGTGCGGCCCCCAAGGCACAGAAAAAAGGATGGGTCATCAAGGCGTATGCGCCAAACATCGACGAAAACCATACCCTCTGCATCTGCGGCAACCAGGAGCTGCTGGGTTATTGGAACGCCGAGAAGGCTGTACCCATGAGCGACATCGACTTCCCCGAGTGGCAAGTGGAGCTGGATGCATCCAAGCTCTCTTTCCCGCTGGAATACAAGTTCGTGTTATATAGTAAAAAGGAGAAACGCGTCGTAGCCTGGGAGAGCAACCCCAACCGCTTCCAGGCAGACCCAGGACTTGAAGCCAATGAGACCCTGGTCACCGGCGACCGCTACGTCTATTTCAACCTGCCCCAATGGAAAGGTGCCGGTACGGCCATACCCGTCTTCTCCCTCCGCTCGGAGAAGAGCATGGGCGTGGGCGACTTCGGCGACCTGAAGCTGATGATTGACTGGGCCGTAAAGACCAACCAGCGTGCCGTGCAGATTCTCCCTATCAACGATACCACCATCACCCATACGTGGACTGACTCCTATCCCTACAACAGCATCTCCATCTACGCCTTCCACCCGATGTACACCGACCTGCGTCAGCTCGGTGCGCTGAAGGACAAGGAGAAGATGACGGAGTTCAACCGCCTGCAGCAAAAGCTGAACGCCCTGCCCCAAATCGATTATGAGGCAGTCAATAAAGCCAAGTGGGAGTACTTCCACCTCATCTTCGAGCAGGAGGGAGAAGCTGTCCTGGCATCGGAGGAGTTCAAGGCCTTCTTCGAGGCCAATAAGCAGTGGCTGCAACCCTATGCGGCCTTCAGCTACCTGCGCGACACCTTCGGCACCCCCGATTTCCGCCAGTGGCCGGAATTCTCCACCTACAAGACGGAAGAGATAGAGGCCCTCTGCCAGCAACGCCATGCTGAGACCGGCATCTACCTCTATATACAGTACAACCTGCACCGCCAGCTCCTGGCAGCCAGCGAATATGCGCACAAGCACGGCGTGGTGCTCAAGGGTGACATACCCATCGGCATCAGCCGCAACAGCGTAGAGGCCTGGACCGAGCCCCACTACTTCAACCTCAACGGTCAGGCGGGTGCCCCACCCGATGATTTCTCCGTCAACGGACAGAACTGGGGATTCCCCACCTACAACTGGGAAGTCATGGAGAAGGATGGCTACGCCTGGTGGATGCGCCGCTTCAAGAAGATGTCGGAGTACTTTGATGCCTACCGCATCGACCACATCCTGGGCTTCTTCCGCATCTGGGAGATACCGATGAATGCCGTGCATGGCCTGTTGGGACAGTTTGTCCCCTCGCTCCCCATGTCGCGTGAGGAGATTGAGAGCTACGGACTGCACTTCAACGAAGCGCTCTACACCAAGCCCTACATCCACGAGTACTTCCTCGGACAGGTATTCGGCCCCCATACCGACTACGTCAAGGAGACCTTCCTGCAGCCTACCAACACGTGGGAAATCTACGAGATGAAGCCAGAATTTGACACACAGCGCAAGGTGGAGGCCTACTTTGCCGGAAAGAGCGATGAAGCCAGCATCCGTATGCGCGACGGGCTATACAGCCTGATCAGCGACGTGCTCTTCGTCCCCGACCGCAACAACCCCAACCTCTATCATCCCCGCATCAGCGTACAGCACGACTTCATCTATCGTGCGCTCAACGACTGGGAGAAGGCTTGCTTCAACCGCCTGTATGACCACTACTACTA
>JBJEKS010000339.1:0-5991 GCA_051878755.1 Bacteroides sp.
ACATTTCGGCGAGCTGGGTCTCTCGGTGCTGTTGCTTATCCTCACCTGTATCCTGCTGGGTGCCGGGCTTTGCCGGATTTTCCGCCTAAAGGGTAGTGAGCGTCGTACTATTGTTATCGAGGTAGGTATGCAGAATGCTGCACAGGCTATTGCTTTGGCTACGAGTCCTTTCGTCTTTGGCGATGCCCGCATGGCTGTGCCCGCCATCATCTATGCCCTGTTGATGAATGTGGTTCTACTCAGTTACACCTGGTACATCCGCCGTACGCAGCTTACTGAGCAATAGGTCGGCGAGTAGCACGGCATATTCTTGTTCTTCATTGGATGCATCCTTGGGTCGCCACGCCACAATGAAACGGATGGAAGCTGCTACAACGGTATAGCCTCTGCCAATCCAAAGGTTGAGCTCTGCCTGCATTTTCTGTGACAGTTGAGCCACTGGCTTCTCCTGATGGCAGGCATAAAGGCAGTTGTTGTCGAAATGAAGAGGTTCCCCCGCTCTGAGTGCAAGGATTTCGTTCTTCCTGGTTTTGAAGAAACCGAGGTTTACATCTCTATGTGACAGTTGTAGCACGATCTCCTGAGGCATGTCATACACCTGCTGACAGGCACAATGCCTATCTGCCGGTAGATGATCAAAGAGTGATCCATCGGTATGGATGAAGAGGCGTTTTTTGGCACGAGTCATGCCGACATAATAGCGACGAAGTACCTCATCCGTGATATGTGGAGGATCAGAGATAAGCATATAGACGTCATCAAACTCTTTCCCTTTTGCTTTATGGATGGTAGAGACCACCACTTCTGCGTCCGACAGGTCGCAGAAGTCCTCAATGGAAGAGTCAAAGACAAACTCCTTGAAGTCGGTATGATACTTTGCCTTATTGGTTTGTTCAAAAAGCCCTATGCACCGCTGCAAGTAGTGAAGACTGTTAGAAGAGACATATTGATTAAAGGTCTTTTTCTTCGCCTCTTCCCATACATCATCCGGGATAAGTGCAGTATGTGTGTCACTCTCAATCAGCTTGAGGAACATACGAACTTCTGCCATGTTCCAGAACCGAAAGCCATCCATGCTCTGCACTAATTTGCTGTTTAATCCCACTTTGCGCAACAACGCCACAAGAATGACCGCCTCCTCATTCGTCTGGGTCAACACACCAATTGTCCCTTTCCCCCTATGGGACTGCAGTTCATCTACCAATGGTTGATATATTGTGTGTGAGGTATGATGATGGATACTGACATATCCCTCTTCCAGGCTCATGGAACGAAGTGGCGTGCTCTTCATTCTTCCACCTATTCCTTCCGCAAAGGCATTAGCACATTCCACCACATGCTGCGAACTGCGATAGTTTTCAGTCATCTCCATCAGCCGGCCTTCGGTTGTTTGGAGCAGCTGAGCCATGTAACGAGAATCTGCACCCCGAAATTCATAAATATTCTGGTCATCATCGCCTACAGCTATCACGCGCATCTCTTCGTTAGCCATCATCAGCGCGCGTATCAGGGCATACTCTTCTGCATTGATATCCTGCACTTCGTCAATGACCAAGACGGTCTTGGAAATTCGGTTGGGTTCCACTTCGCCGTCGCTGATTAGTTGTGCAGCACGTGCAACCACATCCTTCGCCTCATCCAGGTTACCCACTCTACCCAACAGGTCGAAACAGTAGGAATGGAACGTCTTGATTTCTACAAAGTGAGCGGCATTGCCAATCAGCCCCATTAAGCGCAGCTTGAACTCGGTGGCAGCTGCGCGCGAGAAGGTGAGCATTAAAAGTTGTTCATGTTTGACATCTTCGAGCAAGAGCAACGAAGCCAGTTTGTGCGCCAACACTCGTGTTTTTCCACTGCCAGGTCCTGCTGCTACCACTATACAACGCGAATCCTTATCGGAGATAATCTCCATCTGCCTTGGAGATAGTGCACCAAAGATTTGATTGTACTTCTCTGGGGTGACGTTCCGTTCAATCTGTTGCAGGCGTTCACCCTTAAAATACTTCGAGATGAACCGCCTATAATCCATCTGAAAATAATCCTGAACGTACTGCAGCGCCTCGTCATAGTTGCGCACCATCAGATTAGCATACTCGCCTACGATATGCACCTGCTGAATTTTCTGTTTATAGAACTCGCTGAGCATCCGATAATCCTCCTGCTTGTAGCGCATCTTGTTGTCCTTGATGCGACGGATGTCCATCGCATTATAGAGTACCAGAAAGCCTCCCTCCAGTTTCAACGCCCCGATTCTTGACAGATAGAGCAAGGCTTCCTCAACATCTTCCAGCTGAACATCCTGGAGGGTACAGAAGAGGTTCTGTCCATTAGCTTTCAAGTCGTGCAGTAACTCCACTACCGAGAATTGGATTCCTTTGGGCTTTATCTCATCACCGGCAACCGACATGGAAATCCGATATAGCCACTCGATGGTAAACTGACAGATTTCCAACCGCTTTTCAAATCGCCTGAGTGTAGATTCCATATCCAGTTGGCGAGTCACTTCTACGCCTCGTGGGGCATCCTCCTTCTTGCGGGTGTAGCCTTTTATCGTCAAGAAGAAGAGTAAAGTACGTATGTCTTTCTCTGTTGCCATTTCCATCCCCTCTTGATGTGCATTCTCGTTGAGTTGCTTATAAGAGATGCGAAGTGAATCATCGGGTATATGGCTGAGGATATAGCGTTCGAGCTTCGTAAATCGTTCCAGCAGGCGCTTCGATTTGCTTTCTGATTCATTCGCATCATGCAGGTAGGCAGAGATATCCTTTGAGTCGGCAAGGATACCTTCCTGACGCATACGTTCCACACTGGAGACTACTTCGTTCTTACTTAGCCCAAGGATATCGGCCAGGTAATCTACCCGCGACTCAGCTTCCATATCCTGTGCCTTGGCTATATGCTTCTGCGATATCAATGACTTGATGATGCGCACGGCTTGTTCTACTTCTTCGTTTTCAAAGAGGAGGGATTCCGTAAGGCGTTTACGGGCCTCGTCCACGTTCTTCACCGTGATGCCTGTGGCATAGACATGCGGTACGTTGTTCCCCCGTTCCAGATAACCGGCCTGTTCCAAGGCTGCCAAGGCTGTCCGCACTCGCGTCTCGATGTCGGAAACCGAATCGTCCCAACCAGCCCTTCTTGCAATCTCAAGTGCGGAACAACAGGTCTTCATGCGTTGTTTGGTCAGCTCTTTCACGGCCTTCCACACTTGCTGAATTTCACTGATGCTCAGTTTAGTCTGATTTAGCAACATAAAGTGCTTGTCGAGATCCGCATCGCAATAAAGCACGTAGCAACGAGCATCAAGTTGAGGGTCACGGCCAGCACGACCGGCTTCCTGCACGTAGTTCTCCAGCGAGTCTGAAATATCATAATGAATCACCAGTCCCACATCCTTCTTATCTACTCCCATGCCGAAGGCTGAAGTAGCTACGATGATACGCACACGGTCGTTCATGAAGTCTTCTTGATTGGCAATCTTTTCGTCGGCATCCATCTTGCCGTTGAAGGGCAAGGCCTTGAATCCGTCTCGCGTGAGTTTTTCCGCCAACAGCCTGGTTCGCTTGGTTCGCGATACATACACGATGACAGGACACGTTGTGCCCGTAATCAACGCACGTAGCTTGACATATTTCTCCTCATCCGTCTCGGCATGGATTACGGAATAACGCAAGTTGGTGCGAGTGGCGGAGGAGGCGAAAAGTTGAAGATGCAGGTTGAGCGTCTGTTTGAAATAGTCGCAAATGTCTTGCACCACTTTCTGTTTGGCAGTGGCCGTAAAGCAGGAAATAGGTATGGCTTCACTGCAGCCTTTAAGCTGTTGGTATTGGTTGATGAATTTGCCAATATAGAGGTAGTCAACCCTGAAATCCTGTCCCCAGGAGGAGAAGCAATGGGCTTCATCAATCACAAAACGAACTACATGACGAGCCAGCAAGATGCGCTCTACAGTTTTCGAACGCAGCATCTCAGGAGCGATATAGAGGATTGACGCATCACCGTCCATCACCCGCTGAATAGCCTCCGCACGACTGAGCGGATCCATCAATCCGTTGATTGTGACAGCGTCTGTGATACCTCTCTCTACTAGATTGTCCACCTGGTCTTTCATTAAGGATTGCAGGGGCGAGATAACCACGGTAAGTCCATGTACTGTACGCCCCTCCATCAAGGCTGGCAACTGGAACGTCAGCGACTTGCCTCCACCTGTCGGGAAGATTGCAAGCAGCGACTGATGCGCTACGGCTGCACGTACGGCATTTTCCTGCAATGGCTCTCCTTCATAAGTACGGAACTTCTGATAGCCGAAGTGTCGCTTCAGGTTGACATGCGCATCAAGCAGCTGGTTGCAGTAGGGGCATCCATCGTTGCATGAGGTATGACGGAGTTGTTGCACCACATACTCCACATTTGGATAATGATGTAACACCCATGCTGGCGTGATGGAACGATGGTCTGTGGTGTCAATCAAGGCAAGCGCATAGGCCAGTTCACAAGGTTGCTCTTGTATGATGTTTTCCAGATTGGCATTGCTGCAAATCTGCCCATTGTATGCAGAGCCAATCTGCTCCACAAGCATCTCTTTATTACCGGCCAAGGCTCCTACAAAGGATAGAAAACCTTGGAATTCTTCCTGATTATGGAGCAGCGTTGCTAGAATGGTTTTCTTTTCAGAGGATAGTCTGTGCCACTGTGCCACCTCATCCATCAACAGGTCACGCGCCTCTTCACAATCGTTTACCGGATTGTTGACCTGTTCACTCAACAGCTTGTCATTCTTCAGCAAGCGGTGATAAGGCCGCTCGGGGAAGAGTAAGGGCGACATGTACAGCGTATCAACCAGCGAATAGTGGGATGATGTTTCTTTGTCAAACAGGTAATGGGCATCGTGATGTATAATGTTATGTCCGCAGACATACTCCACTTCTTGAAGGAAATCCATCAACTCCCTTTTATTGGCAGAATGGAAAAAGGCCCCATCCCATCTTATCGCACCGATATCATGGATTTTCCGGTCTTTTATCCCTACCTCGACATCAACAAATGCATAGCGTGAAGACAACATGCCTATTCAATTGCTTGAGATGAATATCTTGGCTGCTTTGTTGGCTGCCAGGTAGGCCACGTATGTCGTAATCTGATAGCTGGGGAACATGGCGTTGATGTCGGCAGCATAGCGGTTGACCTGATGTACATCCTCTTCGCGTGGGGCGGTGATGGCCTCCACCTTATCCTGCTCGGAAGCCTTGAAGTACTTGAACTCTACGATACGGCAGTCGTTGTGGAAGTCGCTGCCAGGGATGCCCGTCAGCACAAGGTCGGCACGGCCCGAAGGCAGGTTCTGCTCGATGGCAAAGGTGTAGCAATTGCTCAGGTAACGGCTCAGCACCTCGAAGAAGGAGCAACGCACAAAGTTCTCATTGATTTTGTCGAAGGCCTGGGCAGGAAACTGACCGAGGTACTTCTCCACGTAGTTGTAGAAGAGAGGTTCAAACTGGCGGTTATCCACGAATGTTCTGTAAGCAGGTACAAACCATTGGGCCTTATCGCTGATTTTGTTCAACTCGTTGTAGTAGTTGACGTAGATGCTGCGAGTGGTTAGGTTGGGTAGCACCATGTAGAAGTTGTCCTTCAGCGTGGTCATGCCCAGGTAGAACAGGCTGATGGGATAGAACTCCGGCGAAAAGAAACGCTGCTTATTGAACTTACTCCTGAAGTCGGACTGAGAATAGACCATCTCACCATCGATGAGCAGCGTGTCGAGCATCTGCTTGGCATTCTCCAGGGAGATGGTCAGACGGCGAATCCAGCTGACGTCCGTGCGCAGGTTCTCATCCACCATTTCATCGGGGATACCACCAGCAAGTTCCGCAAAGTTCTTTAGAAAATAAGTCAGTATGGTGGAATTGAACAAGGGAGTGCCATTCACCATAAATCGATAGCCGTCGTAGTTGTTGAGAATGATGGTCCATAGTTCTTCGAATGAGGCTT
>JBJEKS010000340.1:0-4721 GCA_051878755.1 Bacteroides sp.
GAGCATGAAAAAGTGCATGGTTCTGGGCAGACACATAGGTCTGCCCCTACAGTGACAGAGGCAGGCTTCAACTAAATTGCAGAAGGACCAAGCAACAGTCCCATTTCGCCCAAAACATCCCAAAACAGGACAAAACAGGACAAAAAGGGACATTATCTCCCAAAAAGGGACATTATCGGACAAAACATCCCAAGAAGTGGAAAATGGTTTTCCTAGGTGTGGTATCTTTGCCGCGTGATTTGATGGAGTCGCCTCCGTTCGGTTTCCGTTCGGTTCTCGTTCGGTTCTCGTTCGGTTTCCGTTAGATTGCCGTTCGACCTTCGCTTCTCCTTCGTTCCACCTTCGCTTCCTCTCCGTTGTGGAAGCCAGCGGTAACGGACAAGTGACGGAACTGGAGCGGCTCACCATCGCAGGTCACGTGGCTCTTTGACGTACTGGAAACAAAAATTAAAGCGAGCTTTATTTTGTATTTCGCTCGACTTGCACTATCTTTGTCCCCCTCAAACAACACTTTAGAAAACAGCAATTTTATGGAGAACAAATTCATTTCTGTAGCCTACAAGCTATACACCATCGATGAGGGCGAACGCGATTTCGCCGAGGAAGCCACTGCCCAACAGCCGTTTGCCTTTATCAGCGGACTCGGCATGACGCTCGATGACTTCGAGAAACAGATCGCTTCGTTGAACACAGGGGATAACTTCGACTTTACCCTCAGCGTGGAGCAGGCCTACGGACCCTATAGCGACGACTACGTCATTGAACTGCCGAAGGACTGCTTCCTGGTGAACGGCAAGTTTGACAGCGAGCATGTGGTGACCGATGCCGTATTGCCCCTGCAGAACAGCGAAGGCCAGCGCTTTAACGGCGTGGTGCTGGAGGTGAAGGAGAATGCGGTGGTGATGGACCTCAACCATCCCATGGCTGGCTGCGAGCTCAACTTTGTAGGTCAGGTGGTGGAGAGCCGTGAGGCCACGCCCGAGGAGTATAGCCGTGCGGTGAGCATGATGACCGGTGGTTGCGGTGGCGGTTGCGGAAGCTGCGGCGGTTGCGGAGGAGAGAGCAACGGCTGCGGTAGCTGTGGCTGCGATGGCAACTGCGACGAGTAAGCCAACCGTAGCGATAGGATAAAAACAAAAAAGGTGGCTTCAAGCCACCTTTTGCTATTTGTATATCAGGAAGATACACGGCCGTTTGGAGAGGTCGGGCACGTGGCCCTTCCAGTCGCTCACCGTCCGGGTGTGCACGTAGGCATCGGGGCAGGTGAGGTTGGCTGCAATGCAGAGCCTGGTCTGCGGCTTGCAGGTGCGCAGAATCTCCTCCACCAGCTTGTTGTTGCGGTAGGGGGTCTCGATGAAGAGCTGCGTCTGCTGCTCGGCGTAGGCCCGTTGCTCCAGTGTTTTCAGCTTGCGGGCGCGCTCATCAGGCTCGATGGGCAGGTAGCCGTTGAAGGCAAAGCTCTGTCCGTTGAAGCCTGAGGCCATCACCGAAAGGATGATGGACGAGGGGCCCACCAGGGGCACCACCTCCAATCCTTTGCGTTGCGCGATGGCCACCACGTCAGCACCCGGGTCGGCCACGGCGGGGCAGCCGGCCTCGGAGATGACACCCATCGGTTCGCCCTGCTCCAGCGGCTTGAGGTAGCCCGAGATAGCCTCGGGCGACGTATGCTTGTTGAGCGGATAGAAGGTCAGGGCATCGATGTCAATCTCCCTATCCACCTTCTTGAGGAAGCGGCGCGCCGTGCGCACCTCCTCCACGATGAAGTGGCGGATGGTGAGAATCACCTCCTTGTTGTAGCCAGGGAGTACCTGCTCCAGGGGCGTATCGCCCAGGGTGACGGGAATCAGATAGAGTGCAGCCATCGGTCAGTGAGCAGAATAAGCGGATTAACCGTAGATAATGTTGCCGTTCTCGTCCTTGTACTCATCCAGTCCCTTCTCGTAGGTGGCCATGGCGCGGAGGCTCATGCCTACGCTGGAGAATCCACCGTCGTGATAGAGGTTCTGCATGGTCACCTTGCGGGTGAGGTCGGAGAACATCACGATGCAGTAGTCGGCACACTCGTCGGCGCTGGCGTTGCCCAGGGGCGACATGCGGTTGGCAAAGTCGAACAGCTTGTCCATGCCCTTCACGCCCGAACCGGCCGTGGTCATCGTGGGCGACTGTGAGATGGTGTTGACGCGCACGTGGTGCTCGCGGCCGTAGATGTAGCCGAAGCTGCGGGCGATGGACTCGAGCAAAGCCTTGGCATCAGCCATGTCGTTGTAGCCATAGAAGGTACGCTGTGCAGCCACGTAGCTCAGGGCCACAATTGAGCCGTAGTCGGCAATGGCATTCAGCTTCTTCGCACTCTGGATCATCTTATGGAAAGAGATGGCCGAGATGTCGAGCGTCTTGTCGAGCATATCGTAATCCAGGTCATCGTAGGTACGCTTCTTGCGCACGTTGGGCGACATGCCGATGGAGTGGAGCACGAAGTCAATCTGACCGCCCAGCACCTCCATGGAGCGCTTGAACACCTGCTCCAGGTCGGCCACGCTGGTGGCATCTGCGGGAATCACCTCGCAATGCAGCTTCTCGGCCAGGGCCGACACTTCGCCCATGCGAACGGCTACGGGCGTGTTGGAGAGCGTAATCTGTGCCCCCTCTGCTACGGCCTTCTCTGCCACCTTCCATGCGATTGACTGCTCGTTGAGCGCACCAAAAACAATACCTCTTTTACCTTTCAACAAATTGTAACTCATACCTGTTTGAATCTAATTATTACTAAAATTTGGGCGCAAAGATAGGCATAAATTGCATACTTTGGGCAAAAGTGTGCAATAATTTGTGCGAAAGGACAAAAAATACACCTCAATCGTCAAATAATGCACACGATGTAACGCAAACTACCCCTACTTTTGCACCCGGAAACGTAGCCCGTATGAATCCGGTCTGCGTTTCGCTGTGAAGACGTAATCAATCAAGAGGTTTTTTCATAATATTTATTTAAGGTTAGAATTAGGTTAACATGAATCACAGATTATTCGCCAGCCGGCCACTCGGGAGAGCCGCCGGCTGACGGGATAATCAAAAAAACAACGAGAACGATTACAAACGCATTATTAATATAAATAATAAAGATATCATATCATGAACACAATCTGCAAAAAGATGATGGTGCTGGCAGCCTGTACGTTGCCGCTCCTCTCCTGTACAACGCCTGCTCCTCAGGCGGAACAATGCCTGCTCGATGCAGCGGTCTATGACGCTTTGCCGTTCGAAATGCCTCGGGTGATGCAGCCCTCGTTTGCCAATAACCAGGTATCCATCGTGGACTTCGGAGCCAAGGGCGATGGAACGACTCTCAATACGGAAGCTATCAATCAAGCCATCAAGGCAATCAATGAAAAAGGTGGTGGCCGCGTGGTGATTCCTGCCGGTGTGTGGCTCACGGGGCCTATCCAGTTGCTGAGCAACGTCAACCTGCATGCGGAGAAGAACGCCCTGGTGGTCTTTACCGACGATTTCAGCGCCTATCCCATTGTGGAGACCTCGTTTGAAGGACTGGAGACGCGCCGTTGTCAGTCGCCTCTCTGGGCTCGTGGCCAGGAGAACATCGCCATCACGGGCGAAGGGGTATTCGATGGCCGTGGTGACAGCTGGCGTCCCGTGAAGAAGAGCAAACTGACTGAAGCACAATGGAAGAGCCAACTGAAGAAGGGCGGCGTGGTAGAGAATGACGTCTGGTATCCCAACGAGGGTTCGCTCAAGGGGGCCAATGCCTGCAAGAACTTCAACGTGCCCGAGGGCATCGAGACCGATGAGCAGTGGAACGAAATCCGCGCCTGGCTGCGCCCCGTGCTGCTCAACTTCGTGAAGTGCAAGAAGGTGCTGCTCCAGGGCGTTACCTTCAAGAACTCCCCCTGCTGGTGCCTGCACCCCCTGTCGTGCGACCACATCACGCTCGACAACGTGAAGGTGTTCAACCCCTGGTACTCGCAGAATGGTGATGCACTCGACCTGGAGTCGTGCAGCAACGCACTGATTACCAAGTGTATCTTTGATGCGGGCGACGATGCCATCTGCATCAAGTCGGGTAAGGATGCCGATGGCCGCCGCCGTGGTGAGCCCTGCCAGAATGTGATTGTCACCGACAATGTCGTGCTGCATGGTCACGGAGGCTTCGTGGTAGGCAGTGAGATGTCGGGTGGCGTGAAGAACATCTATGTGTCCAACTGCACCTTCCTCGGCACCGACGTAGGCCTGCGCTTCAAGAGCACCCGTGGCCGTGGTGGCGTGGTGGAGAACATCTTCATCAACCGCATCAACATGATTGACATACCCCACGAACCCCTGTTGTTCGACCTCTTCTACGGCGGTAAGGGTGCCGGCGAGGAGACTGAGGAGGAGATTGCCGAGCGCATGAAGGCCAACGTGCCTCCCGTCACCGAGGAGACGCCTGCCTTCCGCAACATCCACATCAGTGAGGTGGTCTGCAAGGGAGCCGGACGCGCCATGTTCTTCAACGGCCTGCCCGAGATGCCTATCGACAACATCAGCGTGAAGGATGTGGTCATCAGTCAGGCTAAGGAGGGTATCGTCATCAGCCAGGCCAAGGGCGTGAGCATCGACAACGTGCGCATCGAGGCCAAGAAGGGAGAGACCCTCGTCATCCGCAACGCCTACAACGTGAAGGTGAACGGACAGGAATACAACAACGAAACCTCCAAAGCGCA
>JBJEKS010000340.1:4821-5945 GCA_051878755.1 Bacteroides sp.
GATGGCGTGGCCGATGAGCTGGCCTGGGTCATGGACCTTCCTGCCCAGGGGCGTGAACGGCTCACCCTGACCCTCTCCGCAGCCGATGCTGCGCCCAGCTATCCGGCCCGTACCTTTGCACAGATGCTGATACGCGATGGCAAGAAGAACAAACATGCCCGGGCAGAAAGCCTCACCGTGCCCGGCACATCGAATGTCTATAACCTGATTTACGGCCACGGCCCCATGATGGAGTCGGAGTTGGTGGGCTATCGCATCTACTTCAACCAGAAGCAGACCATCGACCCCTACGGCAAGTTCAAGCAACGGCTGGAGCTGGAGTCGTGCAGCTTCTATCCCACGGATGAACAGCTGGCAGCAGGCTATGGCGACGATGTGCTGATGGTGGGCAACAGCTGCGGCATCGGTGCCCTCAAGGGGTGGGACGGCAGCAAGGCCACGCATATCGAGCCCATCGCCTCGCGCACCGAGCGGGTGGTGACCTACGGACCCGTGCGGGCCATCCTGGAGGTGGAGGTCAAGGGGTGGAACTACCAGGAGACGAAGCTGGACATGACGCAGCGCTACATCCTCTATGCCGGGCACCGCGACCTGCAGATTGACTGCCTCTTCAGTCAGCCCCTGCAGGAGCAGACCTTTGTGGCCGGCGTGCAAAACATCATGGGCACAGAGACCGTGATGGAGAGCGACCACCAGGGGCTGGTGGGCAGCTGGGGACGCCACTGGCCCGTGACCGACACCGTGAAGTACGCCAAGGAGACCATCGGCATCGCCACCTATGTACCCCAGCGCTACGTGCGTCAGGAGGTGAGCGACCCCGACAACTTCCTCTACCTGCTCGCTGCCCCCCAGGAGAAGCGGTTCACTTACTTCACGATGTTCACTTCGCGCAAGGAGGAGTTTGGCTACCCCGATGCTCCGTCCTGGTTTGCCTATATGAAGCAATGGAAGGAGCAGCTGCAGCACCCCCTGCAGGTCAGCATCCTCAAGAAATAACTCAAGTTTCGCATGTCTCCGACATGCTGTTAGTTAACGAGTTGACAAGTTGACGAGTTCTTCTGCAATTTAATTGAAGTATCTTTTAGCATATGCCTGTAGGGGCGGACCTGTGTGTCCGCCCTGAA
>JBJEKS010000341.1:0-5911 GCA_051878755.1 Bacteroides sp.
TGTCAAGAATACTGGCGCTCTTGCGGGCATCCAGGTGATACTTCTTGCTGATGTCGCGGGCTATGGGTCCAGTGGTAAGGATGGCGATGGTATTGTTGGCCGTGCAGAGGTTGGACAGGCTAACCAGGGCGGCGATGCTCAGTTCGGCTCCCCGTTTTCCCTCCACGCGGCGGGTCAGCTTCTGAATCAGGTAGTTGATGCCTCCGTTGTATCGGATGATTTCCAGCAATCCTCCGGCCAGCATGGTGACAATAATCAGTTCACCCATGCCAGTGATGCCGTTGCCCATGGCCTGAAACCATTCAAAGAACCCGGTGCCTGTCAGCAGCCCTACAATCCCCGTGCAGAGGATGCCCAGGAGCAGTACCAACGTGACGTGCAAGCCGCGCAGGGCAGTGATAAGCACCACCAGATAGGGCAGTACCTTGATGCCCACCACCGAGTAGTGGCCCTCCGTGGGGGTGGAGTTGATGCCTATGATGGTGTAGATGCAGAGCACGATGAAGGCTGCGGGCACGACAATCATTGAGTTGACCTTGAACTTATCGCGCATGGCGCACTCCTGGGTGCGTGTGGCTGCAATGGTGGTGTCGGAGATGAAGGAGAGGTTGTCGCCAAAGAGCGAGCCACCGATGACCAGGGCCACCATCATCGGCAGGGCGATGCCCGTCTTCTCAGCCAGTCCGACGGCTACTGGGGTGAGGGCTACGATGGTGCCCACGCTCGTGCCCACAGAGAGGGAGATGAAGCAGGCAGAGAGAAAGATACCTGCCAGCAGCAGTTTTTCGGGCACAATCAGCAGAGTGAGGTTTACAGTGGCATCGATGGCACCGATGGCCTTGGCACCCTGGGCGAAGGCTCCGGCAAGGATGAAAATCCACACCATGAGCAGCATGTTCTTGTTGGATGCCCCTTGCGAGAAGAGTTCCAGACGCTCCTCCAGCGTGAGGCCACGCGTGGTGAGCAGCGCATAGCATGAGGCACAGAGGAAGGCCACCGTGATGGGTACTTTATAGAAGTCGCCGATAATCAGCGATGTAATGAGGTAGAGACAGAGGAACAGGAGGAGCGCGGTTAATGCAAAGCCGCTACTTCTGTCGGAGGTTTTTTCAGTCATATTCTGTTATCCTAGGTTTTATACTGAGGCACAGAGCAACGTGCTGCTGCGTGTTGCTCTGTGCCGTATGGATGCAATGTGTGTGTCTTACAGGGTTACGCCTGTCTTGAAGATGGCTATCTCCTTATAACCGTTCTTCTCGTTGTTCACGCGTTCGCCGTTGGCAACGCGGATCACGTAGTCGATGAAGCGTTCGCAGGTCTGCTCCATCGGTTCGTTTTCTACGATGACGCCGGCATTGAAGTCAATCCATCCCGGTTTCTTTTTGGCTAGGGCGGAGTTGGTGGACACCTTCATGGTGGGCACATAGGTGCCGAAGGGGGTGCCACGTCCGGTGGTGAAGAGTACCATGTGGCATCCGCTGGAGGCTAGTGCCGTGGCTGCCACCAGGTCGTTGCCTGGGGCAGAGAGCAGGTTCAGTCCCTTTACTTGCAGCCGTTCTCCGTAGGCCATGACTCCCTCCACGTAGCTCTTGCCGCACTTCTGCGTGCATCCCAGGGCTTTGTCCTCCAGGGTGGATATGCCTCCGGCCTTGTTGCCCGGAGAGGGGTTCTCGCCTACCGGTTCACCGTGGCTCAGGAAGTAGGCCTTGAAATCGTTGATGAGCTTCACGGTCTGGTCGAAGAGTTGCGGTGTACGGCAACGGTTCATCAGGATGGTTTCTGCACCAAACATCTCAGGTACCTCGGTCAGCACGCTCGTACCACCTTGGGCCACCAGGAAGTCGCTGAAGAGGCCGAGCAGCGGGTTGGCCGTGATGCCGCTGAAGCCATCGGAGCCTCCGCACTTCAGGCCGACGCGCAGTTCGCTCAAGGGTACCTCCGTACGCACATCCTGTGAGGCGATGTCGTAGATTTCGCGGAGCAGCTTCATGCCCTCGTCATACTCGTCCTCCACCTTCTGCACCACCATGAACTTGACGCGGCTTTCGTCATAGCTGCCCAGGAATTCGCGGAACAGGTCGGGCTGGTTGTTCTCGCATCCCAGTCCTACGACCAGCACTCCGCCAGCATTGGGGTGGAGCACCAAGTCACGCAGGATTTTGCGCGTGTTCTCGTGGTCATCGCCCAGCTGCGAGCAGCCGTAGTTGTGGGGGTAGGCCATGATGGCATCCACACCTTGACAGCCGGTCTCGCTACGCAGTGAGTCGGCCAGGCGTGAGGCAATGCCGTTGACACAGCCCACGGTGGGGACTACCCAGATTTCGTTGCGAATGCCCACCTCGCCGTTGGCGCGACGGTACCCTTTGAAGGTCAGTCCGCGGTTGGGAATCTGCAGCGAGGCATCCACCGGCTGGTAGCTGTACTCCAGCAGGCCTGCCAGGTTGGTCTTGAGGTTACGCTCGTTGATCCAGCACCCCTGTGCAATGGCTTGCAGGGTGTGTCCGATGGGGTAGCCATACTTGATGACGTTCTCCCCCTCGGAGAAATCCTTGAGTGCAAACTTGTGTCCGGCGGGTACATCCTCTTGAAGGGTGATGTCATTTCCTTCAATGGTTACGATTTCTCCTTTCGGAAGGTTCTCAATAGCTACGGCAACATTGTCTGCCGTATTGATTTTCAGAAATTTTGTTGTCATATTGCTAATAGTTGGTAGTTGCAAATTCTGGTCAGCAGTTACATTTTGAAGTAGAAATCAATATTCTCCTTGGTCAGCAGGTCGATGGGCATGAAGTTTTCGCGGTTCACCTCCTTCTTGAGGATGAGGTGGTCGGCCAGGGCCTTGATGCCATTGAAGCCTTGCAGGGAGGGTTGCTGCGCGATGAGGAAGGTGATGCTCCCTCGTCGCAGGCAGTCCACGTTGCGTTTCAGCAGGTCGTAGCCTGTCAGCTGGAAGTGGGTGATGCCTTTCTGCTCCAGGTATTCTCCGATGATGAAGGCCTTGGAGTTGAAGGTGATGCCGTTTTGCAGGTTGGGGTGGCTGCTGAAGAATTGCTCCAGCATGTCCTGGTCCTCGTCATTGCGCTTGGCGTGGAGGTTGAGTTCCCAGATGCGGCAGTCGGGGAAATGGCTGCCCATGTAGTTGCGGAAGCCTATCTCTCGTCGTTCCTGCTGGTTGGAGCCTACGATGCCCTCGTTGATTTTCCTGAAGAGGACTATCTCGCGGGTCTCCTTTCCGGCGGCAAGCATCATCATCCGTGCCGCAAAGATACCGCTCTGGTAGGAGTTCTGTCCGTAGAAGGCGAGGGCTGGATACTCACTCACGTTGGAGTCTATATATATATAAGGTATATTGCGCTGATTGAGCTGTGCCACGAAGGGGCCGGTAAACTCGGGGCGGGTAGGGGCGAAGAGCACACCGTCGGGGTCCTCCTCCAGGATCCGGTTGGCCGCATCGGTGAACGAGTGGTAGTCGTAGGGATCGTAGAAGGAGAGGGAATGGCTGACGTGGAAGTCGCTGTAGGTTTTCGTGGCTTGCATGATGCCTCGCTCCACGTCGCTCCAGTACTCCCCGTTCTCGTGCAGAGGGAGCAGGCAGGTGAAGTGGTACTTCTTGTTGGAGGCCAGTGCGCTGGCATACATGTTGGGTTGGTAGTGGAGTCGCTCCAGGATTTTCTCTACCCGTATCCGGCTCTCTTCCGACACACCGCTTCGTCCGTGAATCACGCGGTCCACTGTTCCGACCGATACACCGGCCATCGCTGCGATATCTTTAATTCTCACTCGTTCCATGACGCTTTTCCTTCATTTTTTTGTTAATAAAATACATCAATTATTGGGTTATTGTGTGCGCACACAATAATAATCTTAAATTTTTCGTCACAAATATACGATAATTTTTTGTATTCCAAAAAAAGTTGTACCTTTGTGCTCGCACACGAGAAGAAAGGTTTTTGGCTATTTTACAATATAAGTAGTTTATATATAGTGATTTAAGTCTGTTTTTAGCTCCTGTGACAATTTGAAACAAAAAAGAGAAATTAATTATTTATAAAACGAAATAATCAATATTATGGCAAAGAAAATCGTAACTTTGGGAGAAATCATGCTGAGACTCTCCACTCCGGGCAACACGCGTTTTGTGCAGTCTGATTCATTTGATGTAGTATATGGTGGTGGCGAAGCCAATGTAGCCGTGAGCTGTGCCAACTATGGTCACGATGCTTACTTCGTAACCAAGCTGCCTAAGCACGAGATTGGCCAGTCGGCTGTCAACGCACTGCGCAAGTATGGTGTGAAGACCGACTTTATCGCCCGTGGTGGCGACCGTGTGGGTATCTACTACCTGGAGACGGGTGCTTCGATGCGTCCCAGCAAGGTGATTTACGACCGTGCTCACTCCTCGATTGCCGAGGCCGATCCGCAGGACTTTGACTTTGATGCCATCATGGAGGGAGCCGACTGGTTCCACTGGTCGGGCATCACGCCGGCTATCTCCGACAAGGCTGCTGAGCTTACTAAGCTGGCTTGTGAGGCTGCCAAGCGTCATGGGGTGACCGTATCGGTTGACCTCAACTTCCGCAAGAAACTGTGGACCAAGGAGAAGGCTCAGAGCATCATGAAGCCCCTGATGCAGTATGTTGATGTCTGCATCGGCAACGAAGAGGATGCCGAGCTCTGCTTGGGCTTCAAGCCCGAGGCCGACGTAGAGGGTGGTAAGACCGATGCCGCCGGCTACAAGGGTATCTTCACGGCCATGGCCAAGGAGTTTGGCTTCAAGTATGTCATCTCTACCCTGCGTGAGTCCTTCTCCGCTACCCACAACGGCTGGAAGGCCATGATCTACAACGGCTCTGAGTTCTATGAGTCGAAGCGTTACGACATCAATCCCATCATCGACCGCGTGGGTGGTGGCGACTCTTTCTCGGGTGGTATCATCCATGGCCTGCTCACCAAGCCCAACCAGGGTGAGGCACTGGAGTTTGCCGTAGCCGCATCCGCCCTGAAGCACACCATCAATGGCGACTTCAACCTGGTATCTGTTGAGGAGGTAGAGGCCCTGGCCGGTGGTGATGCCAGCGGTCGCGTACAGAGATAATCACATGTTGTCATAACATATATAATAAGGTATAGGAAAAATGGCTAAATTTGATAAGATTGCCGTATTGAACAAGATTGGTTCTACCGGCATGGTACCTGTGTTCTATCACAAGGATGCAGAAGTAGCAAAGAAGGTGGTTAAGGCTTGCTACGACGGTGGCGTGCGTGCCTTTGAGTTTACCAACCGTGGAGACTTTGCCCACGAGGTATTTGCCGAGGTGGTGAAGTACGCTGCCAAGGAGTGTCCCGAGTTGGCTATGGGTGTAGGTTCGATTGTTGACCCTGCTACTGCAGCCCTCTATCTGCAGCTGGGTGCCAATTTCGTGGTAGGCCCGTTGTTCAACCCCGAGATTGCCAAGATTTGCAACCGTCGCCTCGTGGCCTATACGCCCGGATGCGGTAGCGTGTCGGAGGTAGGTGCTGCCCAGGAAGTGGGCTGTGACCTCTGCAAGATATTCCCTGGCGATGTGCTGGGCACTAAGCTGGTGAAGGGTCTGCTGGCCCCGATGCCATGGTCTAAGCTGATGGTGACCGGTGGTGTAGAGCCAACGCAGGAGAACCTCACTTCATGGATTAAGGCCGGCGTGTTCTGCGTGGGTATGGGCTCAAAGCTCTTCCCCAAGGACAAGGTGGCTGCAGAAGACTGGGCATACGTGACGGCCAAGTGTCAGGAAGCACTGGGCTACATTGCTGAGGCCCGGAAATAATCCAAACGAATATTTCATTTTGTTTAAAGGTGTATAAAGCGGGAAACGTCGCAGGAGAGTCTTCTCTTGCGGCGTTTTTTCAGTTTGACCAGCATGTGTATCATCTA
>JBJEKS010000342.1:0-5910 GCA_051878755.1 Bacteroides sp.
ATGACCGAAGCAGGTGGAATGGCTGCTGAGGAGGTGGAGCAGTTGGTCACCTTCCCCATCGAGACGGCCGTCAACGGCGCTACAGGCGTGCGTCGGGTACGCTCCTCCTCAACCACCGGTTTCTCCGTGGTATGGGTTGAATTCGACTGGGATACCGATATCTATCTGGCCCGACAGATTGTCAGCGAAAAGCTGGCTGTAGTGGATGAGCAACTGCCCTCTGGAGTAGGGCGTCCCACCCTGGGGCCTCAGTCGTCCATCCTAGGTGAACTGCTCATCGTAGGCCTCACAGCTGACTCCACCTCGATGCTCGACCTGCGTACCCTGGCTGACTGGACCATCCGTCCACGCCTGCTCTCCACAGGAGGCGTGGCACAGGTAGCCGTACTCGGAGGCGAGGCCAAGGAGTACCAAATACTACTCCACCCCGGCAAGATGCGCCACTACGGCGTAACGCTAGACCAGGTACTTACGGCCACGCGAGGCATGAATCTCAACGCCAATGGCGGTACCATCTACGAATATGGCAACGAATACATCCTGCGGGGTACACTGGCCACCACCAGCCTGGAAGCCATAGGACGTGCCGTAGTGAAAGCCGGTGAGACCACAGAGGCACTGCCCGTGACGCTCGACCAAGTAGCCACCATCCAGATTGGCGGCAAGACACCTAAGCTCGGTACCGCCTCCGTACGCGGCCAACAAGCTGTACTGCTCACCGTGACCAAACAGCCCAACACTGGCACCATCGAGCTGACTGATCGATTGGAAGCTGCCCTCAACGATTTGCAGAAAAACCTGCCGCCTGACGTGAAGGTATCGACCGACATCTTCCGTCAAAGCCGCTTTATAGAGAGCTCCATCGGCAACGTGCAGAAGTCACTCTTCGAGGGCGGCCTCTTCGTCATCATCGTACTGGCCCTCTTCCTGGCCAATGCACGTACTACGATTATCTCCCTGGCCACATTGCCCCTGGCTCTGGTCACCTCGCTCCTTGCCCTTCACTACATGGGACTGACCATCAACACGATGAGCCTGGGAGGTATGGCTATTGCCATCGGCTCACTGGTGGATGATGCGATTGTGGATGTAGAGAATGTCTATAAGCGGCTACGCCAGAACCGGTTGCTGCCTGAAGGGGAACGACTCGGTATAAAGGAGGTGGTATTCAACGCCTCGAAGGAAGTGCGCATGCCCATCCTCAACTCCACGCTGATTATCGTAGTGAGCTTTGTGCCCCTCTTCTTCCTGAGTGGAATGGAAGGACGTATGCTGGTGCCCCTGGGTATTGCCTTCATCGTGGCACTAGCGGCCTCTACCGTGGTAGCACTCACCCTGACACCCGTTCTCTGCTCCTATTTATTAACGAAAGAGGGAGAGAGAGCTGACGGTGAAGACCCTAACGGGACTTCCCTTGACAGCGCTCGCGGTGAGTCAGTCATAGCACACTGGATGAAGAAGCGCTACGAAGTAGCACTCACCTCCGCACTTGCCCATCGTCGTTTAGTACTAGGCACCACAGTAACGCTCTTCGTGGTGGCCCTGGGACTCTTCTTCACCCTGGGACGCTCCTTCTTACCCTCGTTCAACGAAGGCTCCTTCACCATCAACGTCTCCACCCTGCCAGGTGTCTCTCTAGAAGAGAGCGACCGTATTGGACGGCGAGCAGAAGAGCTGCTGCTCACGGTGCCTGAGATAGAAACTGTGGCCCGCAAGACGGGACGTGCTGAGCTTGACGAACATGCCCTTGGCGTGAACGTGAGTGAGATAGAAGCCCCCTTCACGTTGTCTAAACGCTCACGCAAGGAGGTGGTGGCTGAAGTTCGCGCCAAGCTCTCCACACTTAGCGGTGCAAGCATCGAGATAGGCCAACCCATCAGCCACCGTATCGACGCCATGCTGAGCGGCACGCGAGCCAACATTGCCATCAAGCTGTTTGGCGATGACCTGAACCGCATGTACCAACTGGCAGGCGAGATGAAACGTGCCATGGAAGGGATTGAGGGCGTGGCCGACCTGAACGTGGAACAGCAGATAGAGCGTCCGCAACTCACCATCACGCCGCGCCGCGAGTTACTGGCTCGCTACGGCATCAGCCTGCCCGAGTTTGCCGAGGCGGTGAATGTCTGTCTTGGAGGCGAAGTGGTATCGCAGGTGTACGAACGAGGCAGAAGTTTCGACCTGACGGTACGTCTTGACGAGCAGTTCCGCTCCACACGCCAACTCATTGAGGAGATTACGCTCGATGGTGCGCAAGGAGAGAAGGTTCCGCTCGGCGCCGTGGCCGATGTGCGATCCACCACTGGCCCTAACACCATCAGCCGCGAGAATGTGAAGCGCAAGATTGTCATCTCGGCCAATGTGGCCGATCGCGATCTGCGCAGCGTAGTCAACGACATGCAGCAAGCCATCGACACAAAGGTCAGCCTGCCCGAAGGTTACCACGTGGAATTTGGCGGACAGTTTGAGAGCGAACAGGCAGCTAGCCGTTCACTGGCACTCACCTCGCTGATGAGTATCGTGGTCATTTTCCTGTTGCTCTATCACGAGTTTCACGACCTGCGTGAGAGTGGCATAGTGCTGCTCAACCTGCCGCTAGCCTTGATAGGTGGCGTACTGGTGCTAGTGCTCACCACGGGCGAGGTAAGCATCCCCGCCATCATCGGATTCATCTCCTTGTTCGGCATCGCCACGCGCAATGGCATGCTGCTCATCAGCCACTACAAGCAACTTCGCTCAGAAGGGCTGACGGTGGAGCAGAGCGTGGTGCGCGGTTCATTAGACCGCCTCAACCCCATCTTGATGACGGCACTGAGCAGTGCACTGGCCCTTATCCCGCTGGCCCTGGCCGGCGACCAAGCCGGTAACGAGATACAGAGCCCCATGGCCAAAGTCATCCTGGGCGGCCTGCTCACCAGTACCCTGCTCAACGGCTTCATCATCCCGATAGTCTATCTGATGATGAACCGAAAACGAGTGTAAACCTATACATGGCACACAGATGACCAATAAAATTATCGAACTATAAATACAAAAAAAGAATCATGAAACGAACGATCGCTTTACTCGCTGCGGGCTGGTTGCTTTGGGCGGGCACGCTGAGAGCTCAAGAGGCCACGGGCCTGACGCAGGTACTACGCCAGATTGAGGCCAACAACAAAGAACTGCAATCTGCGGTCCAGCAGGCCAAAGCAGCGCAATGGGAGAACCGCTCGGGCAACAACCTGCCCGACCCCACACTAAGTTATGCACACGTATGGGACTCACGCGACAGTGAGATTACTCAGGGTGAACTCATCGTGAGTCAAGGCTTCGACTTCCCCACTCTCTATGCCTCACGCCACCGCATGAACCGCCATGCCAATGCAGCCATCGACCAGGAACTGCAAGCCACGCGCCAACGTATCTTACTCGAGGCTAAGCAGCTCTGCATCCAGCTCACCGCCCTCCATCAGCAACGCCTGCTCTTCAAGCAGCGCATGGAGCAAGCCGACCAACTGGCACAGCTCTACCGCAAGCGCCTGGATGAAGGCGATGCCAACCAGCTGGAAATGAACAAAATCAAACTGGAGCAACTCAATGCACAGACGGCCTATCGACTGACTGAAAGCACCCTGCAGAGCAAGATGCAGCAATTGCTCGCCCTCAACGGCCAGCAACCCCTCACCGCCGGACGCCCCACGCCACTGGGCCCTGCTGTCCCCACGCCCGAAGCCATCGGACTGACCACCTTTGCCAACACTCCCCTGCCCGAAAATTTCCTCACCCTGTTCGGCGAGCTCCTTGCTGCCGACCCGCAGTTGCAGGCCCTGGAGCAGAGCCGCCTGGCTGCTGTCAAGCAGCTTAGCGTAAGCCGCCAGGGTTGGCTCCCCAAGCTGGAGCTGGGTTACCGCCGCAATACCGACAGTGGCCATCCGCTCAACGGCGTGGTGGTGGGCTTCAGTATCCCTTTGTTTGAGAACCGAGGCAAGGTGAAGAGCGCCAAACTGCAGTCGATGAGCCTGGGCTTCCAGCGCGAGGATGCCCTGGGCAAGGAGCAGAGCCGTCTGAGTAGTCTCTTCGAGGAGGCACGCCAGCTGCATCAGCAGATAGAGGCCTACCGCACCACGCTCAGTGGTCAGCAACACCTGACCCTGCTGGACAAGGCGCTGAAGGAGGGAGAAATCAGCCTGATAGACTATTTCATCGAGGCCACACTAGTCTATGAGAGCGAGAACAACCTCATCGAGCTGCAGAGCCAGTATGAGCAGACCGTAGCCGAGCTCTACCGCTGCAAGCTATAAGTGCAGAAAAAGAGCTGCCGGAAAGCACAGCGTCTATTGTTTCAGCTTACCCTTCATTTCATACTCTTTTTTAGAGGTACTTTTGATGAGTTTATACGGCTATTTGTCCCCTCGTTCTTCGTTGTTTCTCCGTTAGGTCTTCGTTAGGTCTGGCTTCCAGAACGGAGCCAAAGCGAACCTGGAACGAAGGAAAAGCGGAAAACGAACGGAAATCTAACGGAAAACGAACGGAGAACTATCGAAGAGCAATACGGCACCATGCAACCAATAACATGCTATCATCAAGCAGATTCTATTTCAACTAAATTGCAGAAGAACCGTTTTTGTTGACACATCAGTCCTTTCCTCTGGGCAAATCGTTTTTCAATGCCTTTTGATTATAATAAGATGTTGAACATATAGCCCGACAGGATGATGAAGAGGGTAACTGTGGCGAAGAATATCGAGATAAGCCGCCAGGTCATAACCTTCTTCAGCAGAGTGGCTTCGGGAAGCGAGAGGCCCACTACTGCCATCATGAAGGCTATGGCTGTGCCGAGGGGAATACCCTTTGCCACAAATACTTCGACAACTGGGACAATCCCCGCAGCATTGGCATACATCGGCACGGCAAGGAGAACGCTCAGGGGAACGGCATACCAGTGGTCGCGCGACATATACTGCTCAAAGAAGCCCTCGGGGATGAAGCCGTGCATGAAAGCCCCGATGCCGATACCTATCAGCACATAAACTAATACGCTACGTACAATCTGCCATGCATCGCTGATGATGGTGGGGAGACGCTGGAAGAAGGTGACATTATCCTTCTCCCATTGCTCCGATTGCTGTTCCGACTGTGCCTGCACCTTCTTTACCCAATCGCTCAGATAGGGTTCAAGGTGCATACTACCCAAAACGATGCCACCAATACAACCTAGAAGTATGCCGCTAACGACATATATCACTGTTGCCTGCACACCGAATGAGCCGAGGAACATAGCTACCGCCACCTCGTTGACCAATGGTGAGGTGATAAGGAATGCCAACGTCACTCCCAATGGTATGCCGCCCTTCACAAAGCCGATGAACAGCGGGATGGAAGAACAGGAGCAAAAGGGAGTAATTGCCCCGAAGACAGATGCCAACAGATATTGTAGTCCGTATAGCCGGTGATTGACAAGGTAGTTTCTCAGTCTGTCGATGGGGAAATAGGCGTTGACTATACCCATGATGCTGCTGATGAGGAAGAGCAGAAGCAGAATCTTGATACTGTCATAGACAAAGAAGTTGACAGCACCTCCTAGTGCGGTGGTGCTGTCTAATCCAATAATTGAATATACAAGCCAATCGGCAAAGCGTTGTATCATGACCTGATGCTATAATATGCCCAACAACTGCTTTACTTCCGACTCCGAAGGCACTCTACCCTTCATCACCACCTTGCCATCCACCACGATGGCCGGCGTTGACAGAATATTGTAGCGCATGATTTCCTCGATGTCGTCCACTTTCGTGAGGTCGGCATCCACGCCATTTATCTTCACTACGTTCTCTACTACGGCGAATGTTTTCTTACACTTGGCGCAGCCAGGGCCAAGCACTTTGATTTCTTTCTTTTCCATATTGCTTAAATATAAAATGTATATGC
>JBJEKS010000343.1:0-3572 GCA_051878755.1 Bacteroides sp.
CCCTCGGTATGGAGCGCCACGGCTTGCCCAAGCGGCTCGGCATCGTTGCAGATGGTGAGGTTGCGGAAAGTCAAGCCGCTGCCCTCCACCTTGAGGGTGTAGGTGCGGAAAGTTCCCATGGCGCGGATGTTGGCATGGTCGGCATAGGTGATGATGGTTTCATCGGCCGATTCTCCGATGAAATCGACGTTTTCTATCCACGAGGGCACCACCCATTTCTCGCGATATACGCCCTTGCGGATATGCACCGTGACGCGATAATCCATGAAGGCGCGGATGCCCTCCATCGCCTCGTTGAGCGAGGTGTAGTCACCCGAGCCGTCAAGCGCCACCACCAGCTCGCGCTTGTACTCTTTGGCCGCTGGAGCATCAGCCGCCTGCATACTGACGGCATAAGCCTCTGTCGCTGAAAGCCAAAGCCCCAGAAGCAGCCAAAAGCCAAACCCGCAACGAAGCCCGCTGCAAAGCCGATGACTGTAGCAGGCACGATTAAGCCATGCCCTACGTCCTGTGAAAAGCTTCATTATCTACTGTATTAATTATTATTTGATTCATCATCGTCTGTAGGGGCGGAATATTTTCCGCCCCTACAAGATTAAGCACAATGCAAGCATACCGTTTTATCTTCCGCAAACGATGCCTTTCACCTCCTGCAGACGCTCCCACTCCAAGGAAGCCATGATGAAGGGTCCTACGGCTTTGGCGTCGTTGGGGCGGATGGCTTCGTTGATGTAGTAGTCGTAGTCGCCCGAGCGATACACCTTGCCGCCAAGGCCTGCCACGGCGCACGCCTGATTGATGCTCACCAAGCCCTGCTCATCCACCGACATGAACTCCTTGATTACTCCCTGGTAACCCTTGATGGCCACATCGAGGTAGGCGGGGTCGAGATACCCCATGCGCACCCCCTTGAAGAGGGCATAGACGAACATCACCGAGCAGGAGGACTCCAGGTAGTTGCCCGGTGCACCGCTCTTGTCGAGCACCTGATACCAAAGGCCGCTCTCCGGCTGCTGCAGGCGCTTGATCATCTGCGCCAGGTGGTTGAACACCACGAGCATCGAGTCGCGCCCTGCCTCGTGGCGGGGGATGAAGTCGAGCGCATCGACAAAGGCCATGGCATACCATCCCATGGCGCGTCCCCAGCTGTGAAGGCTGCGCCCCGTCGTGGAGTCGCTCCAACGCTCCTTGCGGCTGACGTCGCACGCATGTTTGAAGAGGTCGGTAGCGGGGTCGTAGGTGTGGCGGGCAGCCATCAGGAACTGGTTGATGACATCGGCATAGTCGCCTACGCGGCTGTTGCGGTAGGCATATTCGGCATAGAAGGGGGCACCCATGTAGATGCCGTCGAGCCACACCTGGTGGGGGTAAATCTTCTTATGCCAGAAGCCGCCATCATCGTTGCGCGGATGGTCGTCGAGCTGGCTGCGCATCAGGTCGAGCGCCTTGCGGTACTTCTCCTGCTTGGTGCGGTCGTAGATGCGGAAGATGAACTTGCCGGAGTTGATGCGGTCGAGGCTGAAATCCTCGCGTTTGTACTTCACGATGGTGCCATCGGCATGAATCATCGTGTCGGCATACGCCAAGGCATAGTTGTAGATGCGCTCGTCGCCGTAGCGGTCATAGACGTCGAGCATGGCTTGCAGCTCCAAGCCGTGGCAGTAATCCCACTTGAGCGCCGGCTGGAAGTCGAGTTGCCACGACTCTGGGCAACGGATCATCTCCGATTGCACCATCCTCACCGACCACGGCAGGTTAGCATCCACCTTCTGCGACAGCGAGGAATCCACCTTCTGCGCCATGAGGCTGAGCGATGAGACACACAGGAACAAGCATACAAATAATTTACAAATATCAAATCTCTTCATGAATTTTGTTTGGTTGGCATTAGACATACATTCTGTTTCACGCTACAAAGGTAGCGGTTTCGGCGAAAACAAATGTGCATTTTTCGGCTTAGAGAGTGGATTTATTGTTTATCGTGTGCGCAAACGAGGCAAAAGCTACAGGTTTATCCACATTTTGTATCAAAATCGTCCAAACGGACAACATTTCCGCCCTAAATATTTGGCAATAAAAGAAAAGGTTTTAACTTTGGGGCGTGAAACAAGAAACGCCATGAAGATTTCAAAACAATATCATAAAAAGTAAACGAAAAGAATGGAAGAAGTATTCAGCTACCTCATCAAGATGGGCGCACCGGTGATGATGCCCATTATCTTTACAATCCTTGGCCTCTGTATCGGCATCAAGTTCGCAAAAGCATTCAAGAGCGGCCTGCTCGTGGGCGTGGGTTTCGTAGGCCTTAGCGTCATCACGGGATTGCTCACCGAGACACTGGAACCCGTGCTCAAGCAGATTGCCGAAATCTACGGCCTCCAACTGAATACGTTTGATATGGGATGGCCGGCTGCCGCTGCCGTGGCTTACGGCACCTCGGTGGGTTCCTTCATCATCCCCGTATGCCTGGGCGTGAACATCGTGATGCTGCTGCTCCGCACCACGCGCACGGTCAACATCGACCTGTGGAACTACTGGCACTTTGCCTTCATCGGCGGTATCATCTACTTCGCCTCGGGGCAAAGCTTGCTGTGGGGCTTCTTCGGTGCCATCGTCTGCTACATCGTGACGCTGATTGTGGCCGACTGGACAGCGCCGAAGTTCCAGAAGTTCTATCCGGGCATGGAGGGCATCTCCATCCCGCAACCCTTCTGCCAGAGCTTCATCCCCTTTGCGCTGCTGGTGGACAAGGTGCTCGACCTGATTCCTGGTATTAATAAGGTGAACATCGACTCCGAGGGATTGAAGAAGAAGTTCGGCTTGTTCGGCGAGCCGCTCTGCCTCGGCGTGTTGATTGGCTTCATCCTGGGTGCCCTGGCTTATGGTGGCGTATTGAGCGAGCAACTCGGCCACTGGGGTGAGCTGGAGGGTCGTCAAGCCTTCTTTGCCGCACTGGCCAAGATACTGGGTGCCGGCATCAAGCTGGGTGCCGTGATGGAACTGATTCCGCGCATCACAAGCCTCTTCATCGAAGGATTGAAGCCTATCTCCGACGCTACCCGCGAGCTGATTGCCAAGAAGTTCAAGAACGCCGAAGGGTTGAGCATCGGCATGAGCCCTGCCCTCGTGATTGGCCACCCCACCACGCTGGTGGTTTCGGTGCTGCTCATCCCCGTCATCCTGATTATCGCCGTTATCCTGCCGGGTAACACCTTCCTGCCCATTGCCTCCTTAGCCGGCATGTTCTACCTCTTCCCCTTGGTGCTTCCCATCTGCAAGGGCAACGTGGTGAAAGCCTTCATCACCGGCTTGCTGGCACTCATCGTAGGTCTCTACTTCGTGACGAACCTGGCACCCTTCTTCACCGAAGCTGCCCACGACGTGTTCGCGGCCACGGGTGACAAGGCCGTGCGCATCCCCGAAGGCAACGATGCCGGTGCCCTCGACTTCGCTTCGGGCATCTACTGCTGGATAACCTTCCACCTAACGCACACCATCAAGCTGATTGGCCCTGCCATCCTGGTGCTCATCGCCGCCGGCATGATGTTCATCAACCGCCGACAGATCGTCAA
>JBJEKS010000343.1:3672-5888 GCA_051878755.1 Bacteroides sp.
TATGAAGAAACTATTTATGGCTTGCCTGCTGGGCTTTGCAGCAGTTGGTGCTTCTGCACAGATTACCTCGTATAAAGTACAAACCGCTTGCCATCCGCTGGACGTGAAGCATTATGACACCGAACGTCTGCGCAGCGCCTTCATGATGGAGAAGGTGATGGCTCCGGATGAAATCAATCTGACCTACACGCTCTACGACCGCCTGATTTACGGTGGCGTGATGCCCGTCAACAAGGAGCTGAAACTGGAGACTTTCCGCGAATTGGGCCCTGAAATCACCTACTTCCTGGAGCGTCGCGAGCTGGGCGTCATCAACGTGGGTGGCGACGGTGTAGTAACCGTTGACGGCAAGGAGTATGCCATGAAGTTCAAGGAGGGCCTCTACGTGGGTTGCGGCAACAAGGAGGTAAGCTTCCGCAGCGTGGATCCCACTAAGCCCGCCAAGTTCTACATCAACTCCACGCCAGCTTATAAACCCTACGTCACGCAGCTCATCACGACCGACCCCAAGGCCGACCCCAAGAAGTATGCCATCGCACAGAGCGACCGCTACGGCAAGATGGAGGACAGCAACGACCGCGTCGTCAACCAGCTCATCGTGGCTCCCGTGTTGAGCAAGGTGAAGGGCGGCGGCACTAACCAGCTGCAGATGGGCCTCACCGAGCTGAAGCCCGGCTCCGTATGGAACACGATGCCTGCCCACACCCACACCCGCCGCATGGAGGCTTACTTCTACTTCAACGTGCCCGAGGGTAACGCCATCTGCCACCTGATGGGTGAACCCCAGGAGGAGCGCCTCGTATGGCTGCACAACGAGCAAGCCATCACCTCGCCCGAATGGAGCATCCACGCCGCTGCCGGCACCAGCAACTACATGTTCATCTGGGGCATGGGCGGTGAGAACCTGAAGTACTCCGACAAGGACGAAATCAAATACACCGATATGCGTTAATTAAGCATTTACAGGCGTTAATCGGGCATAGATAACCACCTAAAAAGGCATGAATCTGCGGGTTCATGCCTTTTTCGTCAGAAAATGCAACCATCTTATCATTTTTTCCACCTCTGCCACCGCGCAAACCACTACTTTTGCACCCAGAAATAAAAATAATCACATCACAGTAAATCCGTATCATGAGTAACTATCAGAACACGAGCGACAAAAAAATGACCAACTTCCGTTGGCTGATTTGCGCCATGCTTTTCTTCGCTACGACGGTCAACTACCTCGACCGTCAGGTATTATCACTGACTTGGAAAGACTTTATCGCCCCCGAGTTCCACTGGACAGATGCCCACTATGGCGACATCACGGCTATCTTCTCACTGGTTTATGCCGTGGGTAACCTCTTTGCCGGTCGCTTCATCGACTGGATGGGCACCAAAAAGGGCTATCTTTGGGCAATCGGCGTATGGTCATTGGGTGCCTGCCTTCATGCCGTGTGCGGCTATGCTACCGAGCACGTGGTAGGTATTCACAGCGCTGCTGAAATGATAGCCGCCACGGGTGCCGTAGCTTCCACTATTGCCATTACGAGCGTCTATTTCTTCATCGCTGCCCGCGTAGTGTTGGGGCTTGGTGAAGCCGGCAACTTCCCCGCTGCCGTGAAGGTGACCGCCGAATACTTCCCCAAGCGCGACCGTGCCTTCTCCACCTCCATCTTCAATGCCGGCGCCACGGTAGGTGCCCTGGTAGCACCGGTTACCATCCCCTCCTTGGCCAGATACTTCAAGGACCTGGGCGTAGGCAACGGCTGGGAGATGGCCTTCATCGTCATCGGTGGCTTGGGCTTCATCTGGATGGGCTTGTGGCTCTTCATGTACAAGCGTCCGAGCGAGAACCCACACGTCAATGCCGCTGAATTGGCTTACATCGAGCAAGACAAACACGAAGAGGAAATGGCTGCCGCTGCTCCCGCAGATGAGAAGGAGGAGAAGAAACTCTCCTTCCTGCAGTGCCTGCAATACCGCCAGGCATGGGCCTTTGCCATCGGTAAGTTCATGACCGACGGTGTATGGTGGTTCTTCCTCTTCTGGACGCCTGCTTACATCTCGGATGTCTATGGCTTCTCATCCGACAGCGGAACGGCTCAGTTGCTGATTTTCGTGCTCTACGCCATCACGATGCTCTCCATCTACGGCGGTAAGCTCCCCACCATCATCATCAACAAGACCGGCATGAACCCCTATGCCGCCCGTATGCGTGCCATGTTCAT
>JBJEKS010000344.1:0-2020 GCA_051878755.1 Bacteroides sp.
GTTCAAATCGAGTTCAAATCGAGTTCAAATCGAGTTCACCCCCTAGGAACATTAGACTCACCATAGACTAGCCCTAGAGGAAGAGGGGATGGACGACAGAATCCCTACGCCCCGTCTCGTTGCCAACGCCACGCTTCCCAACAAATAGGTGCAGATTAAATTTTGTCCAATATTTTGAAAATCCAATAAGCAATCATCAATGTTTTTAATAAGAAAACCACTTATTCCGTAGAAAACTATCACTTTGTCACAAGATATAGGCAAAACTGATAATATTAAGGATATTTAATGCCGATATTTGGCCATATCTCGAAACTTTTGCTTACCTTTGTGTATTACTACTTAAAACAACCAACTTTTAATTTAAACTTAAGAACGCCATGAATCCTCAGATTGACTTAAGCCCCAACCGACTGGAGGTCTTCCTCCAAAAGCCTTGCACGCAATTCACCAAGCAGGACATCATTGATTACATCCGCCACGAGGAGGTGGAGATGGTCAACTTCATGTACCCTGCTGCTGATGGACGGCTCAAGACGCTCAACTTCGTCATCAACAACCTGCAGTACCTGGATACCATCCTGACCTGCGGCGAGCGCGTGGATGGCTCCAGCCTCTTCCCCTTCATCGAGGCAGGCAGCAGCGACCTCTACGTCATCCCCATCTTCCGCACGGCCTTCCTTGATCCGTTTGCGTCGGAGCCTACGGTGAGCATGCTCTGCCAATACTTCAACAAGGATGGGCAGCCGCTGGAGAGCGCTCCGCAACACACGCTCCACAAGGCTTGCGAGGCCTTCCGCCGCACCACGGGGATGGAGTTTCAGGCCATGGGCGAGCTGGAGTACTACGTCATCCAGCCCGAGGAGCCCGACATCTATCCCGCTACCGACCAGCGCGGCTACCACGAGTCGGCTCCCTTCGCCAAGTTCAATGACTTCCGCACCCGCTGCATGAGCTACGTGGCCCAGACGGGAGGAAAGATTAAGTATGGCCACTCGGAGGTGGGCAACTTCACGCTCAACGGGCTGACCTACGAGCAGAACGAGATTGAGTTCCTGCCCGTCTATGCCGAGTATGCCGCCGAGCAGCTGATGCTGGCCAAGTGGGTCATCCGCAACCTGGCCTACGAGGAGGGCTACGACGTGACCTTTGCGCCCAAGATTACCACGGGCAAGGCCGGATCGGGCCTCCACATCCACATGCGCCTGATGCGCGACGGACAGAACTGCATGCTGGCCAACGGCAGCCTGAGCGACGATGCACGGCGGGCCATTGCCGGCATGATGGACCTGGCCGATGCCATCACGGCCTTTGGCAACAAGAACCCGACCTCCTACTTCCGCCTGGTGCCCCACCAGGAGGCGCCGACCAACATCTGCTGGGGCGACCGCAACCGCTCCGTGCTGGTGCGCGTACCCCTGGGCTGGACAGCGCAGAGCGACATGTGCCGCATCGCCAATCCGCTGGAGCCGGAGAGTCACCTGGACACCACGCAGAAGCAGACCGTGGAGATGCGTTCGCCGGATGGTTCTGCCGACCTCTACCAGCTCATTGCCGGTCTGGCCGTGGCTTGCCGCCATGGGTTCGAGATGGAGCATGCCCTGGAGGTGGCCGAACGTACCTACGTGAACGTCAACATCCATCAGGCCGAGCATGCCGACCGCCTGAAGTCGCTGGCCCAGCTGCCCGACAGCTGCGTGGCATCGGCCGACTGCCTGGAGCGCAAGCGGGCCATCTTCGAGGAGCAGGGCGTGTTCAGCCCCGCCCTGATTGACGGCATCCTGAAGCAGCTCCGCGCCTTCGACGACGTCAACCTGCGTGAACACCTGGCCGCTCATCCCGAAGAGATGGAGGCTCTGGTGAAGGCTCATTTCCACTGCGGATAAACAGCATGCTACCTGTTTCGACCTCTCCGAAACGGGTAATCGAAGCACTGTAGGGGCGGACCTGTGTGTCCGCCCTGAAAACATAGGCTGCGCCTCGGAAATAAAAATTAAAACGAGTTTTATTTTGTATTTCG
>JBJEKS010000344.1:2120-5879 GCA_051878755.1 Bacteroides sp.
CTCGGCTTGCACTATCTTTGAATAACATAGGCTGCGCCTCGGAAATAAAAAAAAAGCAAGCTTTCTTTTGTATTTCGCTCGGCTTGCACTATCTTTGAATAACATAGGCTGCGCCTCGGAAATAAAAAAAAAAGCAAGCTTTCTTTTGTATTTCGCTCGGCTTGCACTATCTTTGCCGCCATGGAAAAGAAAGATTTACGTATTGTCTATATGGGGACGCCCGACTTTGCCGTCGAGGCGCTCAGATGTCTTGTGGATGGTGGATATAATGTGGTGGGGGTCATTACGATGCCCGACAAGCCTGCCGGACGTGGACATAAGCTCCAATTCTCACCCGTCAAGCAGTTTGCGCTCGACCATGACCTGCCGCTGCTGCAACCGGAGCGACTGAAGGATGAGGCCTTCGTGGAGGCCCTCCGCAGCTGGAAAGCCGACCTGCAAATCGTCGTGGCTTTCCGCATGCTGCCCGAGGTGGTGTGGTCCATGCCCCGACTGGGCACCTTCAACCTCCACGCCTCCCTGCTCCCCCAATACCGTGGTGCCGCTCCCATCAACTGGGCGGTCATCAACGGCGATACGGAGACGGGCATCACCACCTTCTTCCTCAAGCATGAGATTGACACCGGCGAAGTGATTCAGCAGGTGCGTGTGCCGATTGCCCCGGAAGACAATGCCGGCACCATCCACGATAAGCTGATGCTGCTTGGTGGCCAGCTGGTGACCGAGACCGTTGACCATATCCTGGACGGCTCCATCCACTCCATCCCGCAGGAGGAGATGGCCGACTGCTCCTCGCTCCGCCCTGCCCCGAAAATCTTCAAGGAGACCTGCCGGCTGCATTGGGACCAACCCACCCTCAGCATCCATAACCTGGTGCGCGGTCTCTCGCCATACCCTGCGGCATGGAGCGAGCTTTGCACCCCCAGCGGAGAACGCATCACCATCAAAATATTCGAGACCGCCCCGGCAAAGGGCGACTCACCCCTGGCAGCCCCTGGCACCTTGCAGACCGACGGGAAGCACTTCCTGCGCGTAGCCACCGCCGACGGCTGGCTGGAGCTGCTCCAGCTGCAACTGCCCGGCAAACGGCGCCTGGGCATCGAAGAGCTACTCCGCGGATTCCATCCCGACGAATCCTGGCGAATGGAATAGACAGCATCATCTTTCACCTCTTTATATTGTATCACCAGCAAACAAAAATTATTTCATGAGACCAATCATAGCCCCCTCTATCCTTTCGGCCAACTTTGGCCACCTGGAACAAGATTTCGAGATGCTGAACCGCAGCGAGTCCGACTGGATTCATGTGGACATCATGGATGGTGTCTTCGTGCCCAACATCAGCTTTGGCTTCCCCGTGCTGAAACATGTGGCGCGCATGACCACCAAACCGCTCGACGTACACCTGATGATCGTACAACCCGAGAAGTTCATCAACGAGGTGAAAGCCCTCGGCACCAAAGTAATGAATGTGCACTACGAGTGCTGCCCCCACCTGCACAGGGTGGTGCAACAGATTCGCGAAGCGGGCATGGAGCCTGGTGTCACCATCAACCCTTCGACCCCCGTCAGCATGTTGCAAGACATCATCGAAGAGCTCTACGTGGTTCAGGTGATGAGCGTAAACCCCGGGTTTGGCGGACAGAAATTCATTCCTCACTCCGTAGAGAAGGTGCGCCAACTGCGCGACCTCATCAGCCAGACCAACTCGAAGGCCTTGATTGAGGTGGATGGCGGTGTCAACCTGAACACTGGAGCCAGACTGGTGGAGGCTGGAGCCGATGTACTCGTGGCCGGCAATGCCGTCTTTGCAGCACCCGACCCCGAGCTGGCCATTCACCAACTGAAGAACCTCTAACAGCAAGGGAGGCTACGGCGTGCCGGTTCCCTTCCCCTTGGTCCGTGCACTCCTGCCCTTCTGTTTAGGCATCTGGGCAGGGGATTGCTATCCCCTGTCGGGGGCGTATGCCCTTCTTTGGGGAGGTGGCGCCTCCCTGCTGCTCCTGCTGACGCTTACCTACCTCCTGGAGCGCTACCACCTGCGTCACTCCGCCTCCCTGCGCGCGACCTACAGCGATTCGCTCTTCATCCACCTGCTCCTTTTCCTGCTGGGGGCAGCGCTGTGTACATTCCATCGCCCCGAAACGCCTCAACCAGCATCCGACACGGACGACTCAACAGCATCGACCTACCTGTTTGAACTGAACGACAGTCCTCTGGAGCGAGAGCGCACCTATCGCTGCAAGGCCATCGTCCTGGCTGAGAAAGAGCGTTCAGACACCCTGGTCAAGCGCACACAGAGACAGACCTATCTCCTCTACATCAACAAAAAAGGGTTCAATCCCTCCGACTGGGGCCCGGGAAAGCGGGTGATTGCCCAAACCACGCTGCGCCCTTTCACCCAACTGCCAGACAGCTCCACGTTCGACTACCCCACGTATGCCCGCCGCCGGGGCTGGAGCGGATCGGCCTACATTGCCCGTGGGAAGTGGAGGCCCTGTCCACCCCTAGCATCCACGACGAGAAGCCCCTGGTGGGACAGGATATCAGAAGGGATCGCCTCGTGCAGGCATCGACTCACCACCTATTTCAGCTCCTCCACATTGGATACCGAGTCGCTGGGACTGATTACGGCCCTGACGCTAGGCGACAAAAGTTTGCTCCCCCAAGAGACGAAAGCCATCTTTTCCCAAACAGGTGTCTCACACCTCCTGGCCCTCTCGGGGCTCCACGTGGGCATCCTCTTCACCCTGTTCATGCTCCCCACCCTCCCCCTGGGGCGACGATTCCGGTGGATGCGCGCGCTCTTCCTCCTCCTGGTGCTGGCCTCATTATGGGGTTTTGCCCTGCTCACGGGACTCTCCGCCTCGGTGGTTCGCAGCGTGACCATGTACTCCATTTTCATTATCGGCCTCCTGGTCGATACCCCCAATGCAAGCCTCAACAAGCTGGCAGGTGCCGTTGCGTTGCTGCTCATCGTGCGTCCCTACTGGCTCTTCGACGTAGGCTTCCAGCTCTCCTGCATTGGCGTGGCCTCCATCCTCTACCTCGCCCCTCCCATCCAGGCACTCTATACCCCCGGCAGGCGCTGGACAAAACGGCTCTGGAACTTCTGCGTCGTCTCCACGGCAGCACAAATCGGCACGGCTCCCCTGGTGGCCTGCTATTTCGGCACCTTCTCCCCCTATTTCCTGCTAGCCAACCTCTGGGGTATTCCGCTCGTCACGTTGCTGCTCTACACCAGCTTGGCATGGATAACCTGCTACGCCCTGGGCACTGCACTCTTCCATCCTGCGATTGCCCTGGTGGACACTCACTTCCCCACCCTCTTCGGAGGCCTTTCCCATCTGCTGAGCCGTGGACTCCACCTCATCCAGCAGCTGCCCTACGCGTGCATCCACGTGCCCCGTCCCGACACCACGGAATGTTTCATCAGCTACGCCATCCTGCTGCTCCTCCCCCTGCTCCAGGTGAAAGAGCGGCGCTTCAGCTTCCAGCTGACCATGCTCATCCTGCTGCTGCTCTGGCTGCTCTCCCTCTACCACTATTTCCTGCGATAATTTTTCGCGTGGAAAATTTCGCCGTTTGCCTGTTTTTACTTACTTTTGCCGACTCACTCGTAAAATATAGAAAAGTATGTTGACAAAAATCATAGGACAAGCCCAAGTAGAGACCTTTGCCCATTGGATGGAAGAGGCAGAGCAGTACGTCATCGTGGCCCATATCTCACCCGACGGCGATGCGGTGGGCTCCTCTCTC
>JBJEKS010000345.1:0-5799 GCA_051878755.1 Bacteroides sp.
TTAAAATTCCAAAAGAAGTCAGGACCAGCAGCCAGGTAGATACCCAACATACTTCCCAGCCCGAACGTGTACTTCAGGTTAACGGGCACTTCAAGTCCTTGTTGCTTAAAGTCTTCCTCACCACGCTGTGAGTAGAGCAATGCGCCATCTATGCCCAGGCCCACGATGGGCAGGGTGAACTCAGCCATAGGTCCGATGAAGAAACCCGTACTATTGTCCTTGTTGCCATCACGGCCACCATCCCAGTCAATCTTGCTCATGTTTACACCGCCTTTAACGCCCCACTTGAGCAGTTGCGCCTGTGCGGGTTGGGCCATCAGCATGCAAGCCACGGCCACGAGTAATGTTCCAAAAATCTTTTTCATATTTCCTATTTGGTTAATGATTTCGGCGGCAAATATATGCAAAATCTTCCTAAACTCAAGCCTTTTCCATCCATTTTGAAAAAAAATATGGCTCTAAGGCATACAACCAAAGGAAAAAGCTATTACTTTTGCACCCGAAATCGAGGAAAGATGCCAGAGTGATCGAATGGACCGGACTCGAAATCCGGCGTACGGCTTTGCTGTACCGTGGGTTTGAATCCCACTCTTTCCGCCAGGTGGCAAAAAGGGAATCATCAAGATTCCCTTTTTTTGTATCTGTATGTCAGCAGATTACGAACAGCCTCCCCAGCCTTATCTATGAAAAAAGTGGGATTTTGAACATAATTTCCATGAACTCATACGAGCCATTTGCGCTCGGTGAGGCATTTCTTCTCGTTGGGCGTGGCGGGGATGCTCTCCTCCTTCACAGAAGCTACCGGAGCTTTGCCCCAGGTGCTGACGGGATGCAGCATGAGCTGCGAGTTGTAGTAACGCACATCGCCCGTCACCTCCTCGGCCAGGAAGGCAGGGCACTCAAAGGGTTCGTCCTCGCTACTAAGCTCCACCTCGGCCACCACCAGACCGGCATTCTGGCCATAGAACTCATCGACCTCGAACACGTGACTTCCCACGGGCACGAGGTAACGCACCTTATCAATCAGCGCCCCGGGCTCACAAAGCATGAGCAGCTGCTTGGCATCATCGGCCTTAATCTCCTGCTCCCACTCGTAGCGGCTCATGCCCCGGGCGTCTGTCGCCCCCTTGATGGTGAGGAAGGCCTGCTCGTCGCGCAGACGCACACGCACGGTACGGCCACGCTGCGTGCTGATGTAGCCCTGGATGATGCGGCTCTGCGAGGTGGCGAGCCGACGGTAGCTGTCATCTTTTACTAAGAATTTTCGCTCAATTTCTTGCGCCATATCTTGTGGATGGGTGAATAATCAGTGATGGGATACTCTTTTCGCCCCTCCCCCCGGTGGAGGGAGGGGTAAAAGGAGAGGGCTTAGAGCATGGAGTAGTAGGCGAACATCAGGACGACGAGCACGATGGCCACTACGCCAATGCCGATAAACACCTTCTTGGCCTGCTGCTTCTCGCGCTGTTCGCGGGCCTCTCTTTTCATTTCACGTGTTGCTTTACTCATACGATAATAAGGTTTTTAAGTTGTTCAAATCCGTTGTTTTCCACGCCCCAGAAAGGTGATTCCGATGCTGTGGTGCAACAAAGGTAGCGTTTTTTTTCCAGTTGGTGCACTTTAAGCCGATTTTTTTGACTAACTTCGCCCTCGAAACGATATTTTTGCACTAAAACCATAAAAAAACGACCATGATGACCCATGAAGAATTGATGCGCAAAGCCTGTGAGCTTTCCGCCGAGAATGTGGCACAAGGGGGAGGCCCCTTTGGTGCCGTGATAGCCCGCGACGGCGAGATTATCGCCACGGGAGTGAACCGCGTGACAGCCAACTGCGACCCGACGGCCCATGCCGAGGTGAGCGCCATCCGTGCCGCAGCCAGCCGACTGGGCACGTTCGACCTGAAGGGCTGCACCATCTACACCTCGTGTGAGCCCTGCCCCATGTGCCTCTCCGCCATCTACTGGGCCCACCTGGATGCCATCTACTACGGCAACGACAAGCAGGACGCCGCCCGCATCGGCTTCGACGACCAGTTCATCTACGAGGAGCTGGCCCTCCCACCCCACCGCCGCCACATCCCGCTCCACCCCCTGCTCCGCGACGAAGCACAAAAAGCCTTCCGGCTCTGGGAGGAGAAAGAGGATAAGGTGGAGTATTAAAAATAAAAAAAAGACCCTCCCTAGCCCTCCCTTAAAGGGAGGGAACTTTTCCCAATAAAATAGTAAAATTATTTGACTCCATAGAAAAAGTGGGGGCAAACGGTTTGCGGATGCTTCGTCCTCATGCGATGAAGTAATCCGCCAGTTGATGCTCCCTGCTTTCTCTATGGTTGGTCTATCGTTGCGCTAATGTTCCTAGGTGGTGAACTCGATTTGAACTCGATTTGAACTCGATTTGAACTCGATGAAAAAGTAGAGATTCATCGACTTCAAATCGACTTCATATCGACTTCACTACGGACTTACTTTAGACTTACCTTAGAGGAAGATTAGAGGTACGATAGCGCAACCATAAAGCAAGAAGCGATGCAAACCAGACTCCCATACAAATGATTTATATTTACACAGCAAAACGCCATCCGCAGGGGCAGGCAACGCCTGCAAAACAATCGCAACTCTGTTGCGTAGAGCGCAAGGGCAACCCCGAAGGGGCACAGGCTCCGTTGCCCTTACCAGAAAAGTTGAGGTCGGCAGACCTCAATTGAGCCCTTCCCGAGGGGGAAGGGTCTGGGATGGGGCTGACCCCTCGCCTTAGGCAAGGAGAGGGGACGGGGAGAGGTTGCGAAGCCCGCGGCAACGCGACGGGGAGAGGTTGCGAAGCCCGCGGCAACGCGACGGGGAGAGGTTGCGAAACGAAAGCAAGAAAAAATTTTGTAATACAAACTATTTATTGTAATTTTGCACGCTGAATAATTTATTGACCCCATACACACACTATGATTACTTCCGATCAACTGAAAGATATAAAGGAACGTACCGAGGCGCTCAACCGGTACCTCGACATTGAAGGCAAGAAAATCCAGGTGGAGGAGGAGCAACTCCGCACGCAGGCCCCTGGCTTCTGGGATGACCAGAAGGCAGCAGAGGCCCAGATGAAAAAGGTGAAAGGACTGCAGCAGTGGATTGCCGGATACCAGGAGGTGAAGACCCTCAGCGACGAGCTGCAGCTGGCCTTCGACTTCTACAAGGACGAGCTGGTCACCGAGGAGGAGGTGGATGATGCCTACCGCAAGGCGGCCGAAGCCGTGGAAGCCCTGGAGCTGAAGAACATGCTCCGCGAAGAGGCCGACCAGATGGACTGCGTCTTGAAAATCAACTCCGGTGCCGGCGGCACGGAGAGCCAGGACTGGGCCAGCATGCTGATGCGCATGTACCTGCGCTATGCCGAGACCCACGGCTACAAGGCCACCATCGCCAACCTGCAGGAGGGCGATGAGGCGGGCATCAAGACCTGCACCATCGAAATCAGCGGCAGCTATGCCTACGGCTACCTGAAGGGCGAGAACGGTGTCCACCGCCTGGTGCGCGTATCACCCTACAACGCCCAGGGCAAGCGCATGACCTCGTTCGCCTCGGTCTTCGTCACCCCGCTCGTGGATGACACCATCGAAGTCAACATCGAGACGGCCCGCATCTCTTGGGACACCTTCCGAAGCGGCGGTGCCGGCGGTCAGAACGTGAACAAGGTGGAGTCGGGCGTGCGCCTGCGCTACCAATATAAAGACCCCTACACGGGCGAGGAGGAGGAAATCCTGATTGAGAACACCGAGACGCGCGACCAGCCCAAGAACCGCGAGAACGCCCTCCGCCTGCTGCGCTCCATGCTCTACGACAAGGAGATGAAGCACCGCATGGCCGAACAGGCCAAGGTGGAGGCCGGCAAGAAGAAGATTGAGTGGGGTTCACAGATTCGCAGCTACGTCTTCGACGACCGCCGCGTGAAGGACCACCGCACCAACTACCAGACGAGTGACGTGAACGGCGTGATGGACGGCAAGATTGACGAGTTCATCAAGGCCTACCTCATGGAGTTTGCCGGAAGTGAAGGCGAATAACCTTCACTCCACACCATGGAAACACTCCCATGTTATTAAACCTATACCGTTGAAATCAACAACACCTTATCTAAGTTATGTATAAAATTTTTAAAGGCTTCCAATTAGTTGAAGCGTATCATTCGCAGAAAAAGTCAAAACGACTTTCAGAAAACAAAGTGCCGTCGCGGATTGTGAAACTCACCGCGGCCATCATCGTTTCATTGGCCCTCTGGCTGATGCCACCCGAGATGCTGGGCATGCCCGACCTGACCCTGGTTGAGCAACGCCTCGTCTCCATCTTCGTGTTCGCCACCATGATGTGGGTGCTCGAAGCAGTACCCGCCTGGACCACCTCACTCGTTGTGGTGGTTCTCCTGCTGCTCTGCACGAGCGACAGCAGCCTCTGGTTCTTCCGGGAAGAGAGCAACATGCAGGCGCTCGGCACCGTGGTGAAGTACAAGTCCATCATGCACTGCTTTGCTGACCCCATCATCATGCTCTTCATCGGTGGATTCATCCTGGCCATCGCCGCCACCAAGAGCGGCCTGGACGTGATGCTGGCCCGCGTGCTGCTCAAGCCCTTCGGCACCCAGTCGAAGTACGTGCTGCTGGGCTTCATCCTGGTGACCGCCCTCTTCTCGATGTTCATCAGTAACACGGCCACCGCAGCCATGATGCTCACCTTCCTGACCCCCGTGCTCAAGGCGCTCCCCGCCGACGGTAAGGGTAAGATTGGTCTGGCCCTGGCCATCCCCGTGGCAGCCAACGTAGGCGGCATGGGTACCCCCATCGGTACACCGCCTAACGCCATTGCCCTGAAGTACCTCAACGACCCCGAAGGTCTCAACCTGAACATCGGCTTCGGTGAGTGGATGAGCTTCATGACCCCCTACACCATCGTGGTGCTCTTCATTGCCTGGTTCATCCTGCTCCGCTTCTTCCCCTTCAAGCAGAAGACCATCGTGCTGGAGATTGAGGGTGAAGCCAAGAAGGACTGGCGCAGCATCCTGGTCTATGTGACCTTCGCCATCACCGTACTGCTCTGGATGACGGATAAATACACGGGCGTGAACGCCAATGCCGTAGCCATGATTCCTGTGGCCGTATTCTGCGTGACGGGTGTCATCACGAAGCGCGACCTGGAGGAAATCAACTGGAGCGTGCTCTGGATGGTTGCCGGTGGTTTCGCCCTGGGTGTGGCACTCAACGAAAGCGGACTGGCACAGCACCTGATTGCTGCCATCCCGTTCAATACCTGGTCGCCCACGTTGATGATCATCGGTTCGGGTCTGCTCTGCTGGGCCATGGCCAACTTCATCTCTCACACGGCTACCGCCGCCCTCCTCGTGCCTATCCTGGCCATTGCGGGTACGAGCATGAGCGAACAGCTGGCCGTTCTGGGTGGTGTTCCCACGCTGCTCATCGGTGTAGCCCTCGGCTCCTCACTCGCCATGATCCTGCCTATCAGTACGCCTCCTAACGCACTGGCTCACGCCACGGGCATGATCCAGCAGCGCGACATGGAGAAGGTGGGTATCATCATGGGTATCATCGGCCTCGTGCTTGGCTATACGATGCTTATCGTACTGGGTTCTAATGGAATACTTTAATAGAAAAAGAAAGACAGACCCCTCTAAATCTCCCCTTAAAGGGGAGACTTTTTGAGACTTCTGATTATATAAAAACGACCACCCTGGCTTTGGTGGGGTGGTCGTTTTTGTTTGTGTGTGTGTGGGGGGGGGGGGGGGGGTTTTTTTTTT
>JBJEKS010000346.1:0-5797 GCA_051878755.1 Bacteroides sp.
CCCTCAGCACCGGCTTTTTGCGGCTTAGCCATCAGGCCATGCATACCAGAGAGCTGACGAATCTGCTCCTTCGAACCACGGGCACCTGAATCCAGCATCATGAATACAGAATTGAAACCTTGGTCGTCGCTCGAAATCGTCTTCATCAAGATGTTCGAAAGTTCCGAGTTAACGTGTGTCCAGATATCAATTACCTGATTATAGCGTTCGTTATCGGTAATGCAACCCATGTTATAGCTATTCATCACCTGCTCAACCTCTTCATAACCCTTCTGGACAAGTGCCTCCTTCTCTTCGGGAATGATGATATCACCCAAGTTGAAGGAAAGACCACCCTTAAAGGCCATGTAATAACCCAGGTTCTTGATTCCATCAAGGAAGTCTGCAGCTTCAGACACACCGCACACCTTGATAACGTGGCTGATGATGTCGCGAAGAGACTTTTTCGAGATGATGGTATTGATATAACCTGCCTTGGCAGGAACAATTTCATTCACGATGACGCGTCCTACAGAAGTGTCGTGCATCATTTTCTTAACGATGTTGCCGTTTTCATCCACATCTTCAACCAACACGCTGACCGGAGCGTGGATGTCACACTTACCTTCGTTGTATGCAATCAGTGCCTCTTCTGGTCCGTAGAACGTCAATCCCTCACCTTTAGCTCCCTTACGGAGTTTCGTGATATAGTAAAGTCCAAGTACCATATCCTGTGCAGGCACCGTGATAGGAGCACCATTGGCAGGATTCAAGATGTTGTGCGACTGCAGCATCAGCATCTGAGCCTCCAGGACGGCCTCATTGCTCAAAGGCAAGTGAACAGCCATCTGGTCACCATCAAAGTCGGCATTGAATGCCGTACAAGCCAGGGGGTGCAGCTGAATAGCCTTACCTTCAATCATCTTGGGTTGGAAAGCCTGAATACCAAGACGGTGAAGTGTCGGTGCACGGTTCAACAATACGGGATGGCCCTTCATAACATGCTCCAGGATATCCCAGATGACAGGTTCCTTACGGTCCACAATCTTCTTGGCACTCTTCACCGTCTTTACGATACCACGCTCAATCAGTTTACGGATGATGAACGGCTTATAAAGTTCGGCAGCCATCAGTTTGGGGATACCACATTCACCCATGCGGAGTTCAGGACCTACTACGATAACCGAACGAGCTGAATAATCGACACGCTTACCCAGCAAGTTCTGACGGAAACGACCCTGCTTACCCTTCAAACTGTCAGAGAGAGACTTCAACGGGCGATTGGCATCCGTCTTCACCGCACTCGACTTACGTGAGTTATCGAAGAGTGAATCCACGGCCTCCTGCAGCATACGCTTCTCATTGCGGAGAATCACTTCAGGAGCCTTGATTTCAATCAGTCTCTTCAGACGGTTGTTACGGATAATTACGCGACGATAGAGGTCATTCAAGTCGGAAGTGGCAAAACGGCCACCATCCAGTGGAACGAGCGGACGCAGTTCAGGCGGGATAACCGGCACATAGCGTACGATCATCCATTCTGGTTTATTGCGTTCCTTTGAGGCGCGGAACGACTCTACAACCTGCAGGCGCTTCAAGGCCTCCGTTTTACGCTGTTGCGAGGCATCACTTCCTGCACGATGGCGCAATTCATAGGAGAGTTCATCAAGATTGACAGTAGAGAGCAGATCATAGATAGCTTCCGCACCCATCTTGGCAATGAACTTATTCGGATCTGAATCTTCCAGGAACTGATTATCCTTTGGCAGCTTGTCAAGCAGGTCTAAGTATTCACCCTCCTCAAGCAGGTCATACTTAGCCACTTCGTCCGACAGGACACCCGGCTGGATAACCACATAACGTTCGTAGTAGATGATTGCATCCAATTTTTTTGTCGGCAGTCCCAACAGGTAACCAATCTTATTCGGCAACGAGCGGAAATACCAGATGTGAGCGACGGGCACCACCAACTGTATATGTCCCATGCGTTCACGGCGCACTTTCTTCTCCGTTACCTCCACACCGCATCGGTCACAAACGATACCTTTATAGCGGATACGCTTGTACTTACCGCAATGGCACTCATAATCCTTGATAGGACCAAAGATACGTTCGCAGAACAGGCCATCACGCTCGGGCTTGTAGGTACGGTAATTTATAGTTTCAGGCTTTAAAACTTCACCACTCGAATTCTCCAGGACCTCTTCAGGAGAAGCCAGTCCGATGGAAATCTTCGAGAAATTACTCTTAATCTTATTGTCTTTTCTAAAAGCCATACAATTATATTATTGAGTTTGAATTGATAAACTAAAAATAGAGGAGTCTGCCTGAGCCTATTACTCCAGGTGGATGCTCAATCCCAATCCTCTCAGCTCGTGCAGGAGGACATTCAAGGACTCTGGGATACCCGGAGTAGGCATGGCATCACCCTTGACAATGGCTTCGTATGCCTTGGAACGACCTACCACGTCATCCGACTTGATGGTCAGAATCTCCTGCAGGATGTGCGCAGCACCGAATGCCTCGAGCGCCCAAACCTCCATTTCTCCGAAACGCTGTCCACCGAACTGCGCTTTACCACCGAGGGGTTGCTGAGTAATCAACGAGTATGGACCAATCGAACGTGCGTGCATCTTGTCTTCAACCATGTGGCCGAGTTTAAGCATGTAGGTCACACCTACCGTTGCCTGCTGCTCGAAAGCCTCACCCGTACCTCCATCATAGAGGGTCGTCTTACCATAGCGGGGCAGACCAGCCTTGTCGGTCCATTCATTCAGGTCATCCAGACTAGCTCCATCGAAAATGGGGGTTGCAAATTTCACACCCAACTTCCGTCCGGCACGTCCCAGGACAGCCTCGAAAATCTGACCGATATTCATACGTGAAGGCACACCCAGCGGGTTAAGAACAATATCTACCGGTGTACCGTCAGCCAGGAACGGCATATCCTCCTGACGAACCACACGCGACACGATACCCTTGTTACCGTGGCGACCGGCCATTTTATCACCTACACCAATCTTACGTTTCTTGGCGATATAGACCTTAGCCAGTTGCATGATACCAGAAGGCAGCTCATCACCAATCGTAATGGCAAACTTCTTACGTTTCAGTTCTGCATCCAGCTCCTTATACTTCTTGATGAAGTTCATGATCAAGGCGCGAATCAAGGTGTTGGTATGCTCATCCTTAGTCCAGCCACTCAGTTGAATCGAGGTGAAATCCAAATCACTGAAGTCAGAGGCAGAGAAGTGCGCACCCTTAGGAACCACATCGGTACCCAAGTAATCCTTCACACCTTCCGAAGTTAATGACTCAGTCAGTTTGAGCAATTTATTAATCATGACCTTTTTCAGTTCGCCAGCTTTTGCTTCAAACTCTTCATCGATTTTGGGAAGCAGGGCCTTGTCAGCCAGCTTCGAGCTACGCGTCTTGATTGCGCGTGAGAAGAGTCGTTTACCAATGACCACACCCTTCAGCGAGGGAGAAGCCTTGAGCGAAGCATCCTTCACGTCACCGGCCTTATCACCAAAGATGGCACGCAGGAGTTTCTCCTCGGGCGAGGGATCAGATTCGCCCTTAGGCGTAATCTTACCAATCAGGATATCACCCGGCTCAATACGGGCACCGATGCGTACGATACCATTGTCATCCAGGTCTTTCGTAGCCTCTTCACTGACATTGGGGATATCCGAGGTCAGCTCCTCCATACCACGCTTGGTTTCTCTCACTTCCAGCGAGAGTTCTTCCACATGTACAGAGGTCAATATATCTTCGCGTACAACGCGTTCATTCAGTACGATGGCATCCTCGTAGTTGTAACCCTTCCAAGGCATGTAAGCCACGAGCAGGTTCTTACCGAGGGCCAGTTCACCATCAGCAGTAGAATAACCTTCTGTCAGAATCTGTCCCTTTACCACGCGATCACCCTTCTTGCAGATGGGACGCAGGTCAATGGTCATATTCTGGTTGGTACGACGCCATTTCGGGATGCGGTACTCCTTCAGTGCAGGCTCAAAGCTTACGAACTCTTCATCATCCGTACGGTCATAGAGGATGCGGATGGTGGTGGCATCTACAAATTCCACCTTGCCATCACCTTCGGCAGCCAGCTGCGTACGTGAATCACGAGCCAACTGACGTTCGATACCCGTACCTACGATAGGAGCCTCTGTACGGAGCAAGGGCACGGCCTGGCGCATCATGTTCGATCCCATCAACGCACGGTTGGCGTCGTCGTGCTCCAGGAAGGGAATCAGTGAAGCGGCGATTGAGGCAATCTGCTGCGGCGACACGTCCATAAGCTCTACCTCTGAAGGGGGAACAACGGGATAGTCGGCATCCTGACGGGTCTTTACCTTATCACGGATGAAGGTACCATCATCATTCAGCGGGGCGTTACCCTGAGCAATAATCTTGTTCTCCTCTTCTTCAGCACTGAGGTAAACCAGTCCGTTCTCTGAGAGGTCAACCTTTGCGTTCTCTACCTTGCGGTAAGGAGTCTCGATGAAACCAAGGTCGTTGATCTTCGCAAATACGCAGAGCGAAGAAATCAGACCGATGTTCGGACCTTCAGGCGTCTCGATAGGACAGAGACGACCGTAGTGAGTGTAGTGTACGTCACGCACCTCAAAGCCGGCGCGTTCACGCGACAGACCACCAGGACCCAGGGCAGACATACGACGCTTATGCGTAATCTCAGCCAGCGGGTTGGTCTGGTCCATGAACTGCGAGAGGGCATTGGTTCCAAAGAACGAGTTGATGACAGACGAGATGGTCTTGGCATTAATCAAGTCGATTGGCGTGAAGACCTCGTTGTCACGCACGTTCATGCGTTCACGGATGGTACGCGACATGCGGGCCAAACCGATAGCAAACTGATTAGAGAGCTGCTCACCGACCGTACGAACACGACGGTTGCTCAAGTGGTCGATATCATCGACATCGGCCTTCGAGTTAATCAGCTCAATCAGGTATTTGATAATCTCAATAATATCTTCTTTAGTCAATACACGCACAGCCATGTCGGTCGTCAGGTTCAACTTTTTGTTGATACGGTAACGGCCTACGTCACCCAGGTCGTAACGCTTTTCCGAGAAGAAGAGGCTGTTGATAACCTCGCGTGCGCTGGCATCATCCGCAGGGTCAGCATTACGCAGCTGACGGTAGATGTAGAGCACGGCCTCCTTCTCCGAGTTACTCGGGTCTTTCTGGAGTGTATTGTATATGATAGAGTAGTCGGATTGGTTGGGTTCCTCCTTGTGCACGAGGATATTAGCAATACCCGACTCCAGGATTTCATCAATATGTTCAGGTTCAATAACGGTTTCGCGGTCAATCAGCACCTCGTTACGCTCGATAGAAACCACTTCACCGGTATCTTCATCCACAAAGTCCTCAATCCACGTCTTCAGCACACGTGCAGCCAGTTTACGTCCAACCATCTTCTTGAGGTTGGCCTTATTGACCTTCACCTCCTCAGCGAGGTTGAAGATTTCCAGGATGTCCTTATCGTTTTCAAAACCGATGGCACGAAGCAGAGTCGTCACGGGCAACTTCTTCTTACGGTCGATGTAGGCATACATCACATTATTGATGTCTGTAGCAAACTCGATCCATGAGCCCTTGAAGGGGATGATACGGGCTGAATAGAGTTTAGTACCGTTGGCATGTTGGCTCTGACCAAAGAATACACCAGGTGAACGGTGCAACTGTGAAACTACTACACGTTCTGCACCATTAATGACGAAGGTAGCCTTATCCGTCATGTAGGGAATGGGTCCGAGGAAAACATCCTGAATCACCGTATCAAAATCCT
>JBJEKS010000347.1:0-5728 GCA_051878755.1 Bacteroides sp.
GCAGCAGGATGGCTGCCTTGACCGCCTCGGCCTCGCTGTCGAAGATGAAATTGCCCTTGGCGGCCAGTTGCTGGATGGCCTCTTGCATCAGGTAGAAGGCTCCCAGGGAGTGCTGGAAGCGGGTATGCTGTGCCCCTGGATAGACCACTGACGACAGGCCCACCTGCTTGATGCGCGTCAGTCGTTGCAGCAGCGGATGCTTCACCAAGTCGAAAATCAGTCCCTTGGGGATATTGATAAACCCGAATACGGGGTCGTTGATAATTTTACGTTCGTTTGACATACGCGAAAAAATTGGTTTGCAAAGGTAAATCATTTCTGCAAAACTACCAAAGGGAATGAAAAAACCATTATCTTTGCGCCCAATTTAATAATGGTTACGCCTCGTGATACGAGGTTTATTACTAAACAGATATAAGATATGCTTACTATCAAACAAATCACAGAAGACACCCAAGCCGTGGTTCGCGGCCTGGAGAAGAAGCACTTCAAGGGGGCCAAGGAGGCCATTGACCAAGTGTTGCAGCTCAACAACAAGCGCAAGAGTACACAAGCTGTATTAGATAAGAACCTCTCTGAGGTGAACGCTATCTCCAAGAGTATTGGCCAACTGATGAAGGAGGGCAAGAAGGCCGAGGCTGAGGAGGCCAAGAACAAGGTGGCTCAGCTGAAGGAGGCTAACAAAGGCTTGCAGGCTGAAATGGATGAGGCTGCCCAACAGTTGCAGCAGCAGCTCTACACCATTCCCAACGTACCTTATGACGAGGTGCCCGAGGGGGCTGTGGCTGAAGATAATGTGGTAGTGAAGATGGGCGGCATGGAGACGGAGCTTCCCAAGGATGCGCTGCCCCACTGGGAACTGGCCAAGAAGTACGACATCATCGACTTCGACCTGGGCGTGAAGATTACCGGTGCCGGATTTCCTGTATATAAAGGCAAGGGTGCCCGCTTGCAACGCGCCTTGATTAACTTCTTCCTCGATGAGGCCCGTGAGAGTGGCTATACCGAGATTATGCCTCCCACGGTGGTCAATGCAGCCAGTGGCTACGGCACAGGACAGTTGCCCTACAAGGAGGGACAGATGTACCATTGCGAGGTGGACGATCTCTATCTGATTCCCACTGCTGAGGTGCCTGTGACCAATATCTACCGCGACGTCATCCTCGACGAGAAGCAGCTTCCCATCAAGAATTGCGCCTACACGGAGTGCTTCCGTCGTGAGGCCGGTTCGTATGGTAAGGACGTGCGTGGTTTGAACCGCTTGCATGAGTTCTCGAAGGTGGAACTGGTGCGCATCGACAAGCCGGAGCACAGCCGCGAGAGCCATCAGGAGATGCTCGACCACGTGGAGCGCCTGCTCATCAAGCTGGAGTTGCCTTACCGCATCTTGCGTCTCTGTGGTGGAGACATGAGCTTCACGGCAGCTATCTGCTACGACTTCGAGGTCTATAGCGAGGCACAGAAGCGCTGGCTGGAGGTGAGCTCGGTATCCAACTTTGACACTTACCAGGCCAACCGTCTAAAGTGCCGTTACCGCACCGCCGAGAAGAAGACAGAGCTTTGCCACACGCTGAATGGCTCCGCCTTGGCCCTGCCGCGCATCGTGGCTGCCCTGCTGGAGAACAACCAGACACCCCAAGGTATCCGCATCCCCAAGGCGCTGGTTCCTTACTGCGGTTTTGAGTACATCGATTAACGCGCAATTCCGTTGAAAGCTTCATGGAATAGCTTCTAAAAATACATTTTCCATAATATTGGTAATAATCCCCGAAATCTGTATATAAGCAGTTTCGGGGATTTCCTGTTCTTTTGCAGCTGAAATCAGATTAATAACCTTGCTTGAGTATGATTAATAATCCTATCGCATGAAGGTTATTAATCTTACAAGCGATGAAGCTATCCAGAATATGATGAAAATTAAAGTCCTTATTGGCTTCTATTCAATATAACCAAAAATTGAAACATATCGAATAGAGGAATAAAGTCGTATATTTGCATAGGTTTTGTATATCAGATAAAGCATAATGTATTATGGAAGAAATAAGATTTGATACCATAGAACAGGTGAATTTCGTACTCTTGCTGTAATTTTGCAGCCGATATGAGAAAGATTATTTTACCCGTAATTGTGTTGGCTATGACGACAACGACAAATGCACAGAATGTGCAGAATAGGGCAACGAAGACAAACTCGTTGCAGTTAGTACTGGAATGGGACAAGACGTTCCCAAAGAGTCCTTTACGATGGTGGCGAGGGTGACTTCATCCCATGGAACGAGATTGAGGATTTCTACGCATTGAACTTATGCAACGGCGACTGGCCCAAGGGCAATCCCAACACCCGATATGCCCAGTATTTCAAGGGCAATAGCTATCTTGCACCACTTAAGCCCAAAAACCTTTCGGCTGACGAAAAGACTATTCAAGGCTATAGCAATGTAACCTTCGAGCCTGCCTGTCGCAACAACTGGCACATCCATCACGGTGCCCGCCAAATCCTCATCTGCGTCAGCGGCAAGGGATGGTATCAGGAATGGGGCAAGCCCGCCATCCCGCTAAAGCCTGGCGACATCATCGACATTCCCGAAGGCGTAAAGCACTGGCACGGTGCGCAGCAAGATTCCTGGTTTCAGCACTTGGCTACCCATGTGAAGACAAAAGACGAAGAGAAAAACGAATGGTTGGAGCCAGTGAACGATGAGGAATATAATAAGTTAAAATAAAAAGATGAAACGACCTTGTATTATATGCCACATGATGACATCGGTGGACGGTCGTATAGACTGAGTGATGACCGCCTTCTACTTTGATTTCACTTTTTTATGATAAAAACTTGTATTATGGCTTGAAAAGGTGTAATTTTGCATACGATTAAATCTTGAAAAGGTGTATAATTACACCTATTTATAGCTTGAAAAGGTGCAAATAATTAAAAATCAGGTATGTATGAAGCGTAAAATTTACAAGCAGATGCTTGAATGGAAAAACAGGAGCAAAGGTACTTCTGCCTTGCTCATCGAGGGAGCCAGGCGAATCGGGAAAAGCTATATCGTAAGAGAGTTTGCGGAAAGAGAATACAAGTCAAGTATTCTAGTTGACTTCAACGATATGGATGACGAGTTGCTGGGCATCTTCGAACAGTATCTGCACAACAGAAATGACTTTTTCATTCGTCTGTCTGTATATTTCGGCGTGAAGCTCTATGAAAGGGAGTCGGTAATCATATTTGATGAGGTGCAACTCTATCCAAAGGCAAGGGCAGCTATAAAATATCTTGTGGCAGACGGAAGGTATGACTATATTGAGACGGGATCACTTGTTTCATTACGACAGAACGTGAAGGACATCGTCATACCTTCCGAAGAAGAATCGATAGACATGTTCCCTATGGATTTCGAGGAATTCCTTTGGGCAATGAACGAAGAAATGCTCGTGGATTTCATTCGAAGCCAGTATGAATCGCTGTCAACTATGGGAAGCCTTCATCGTAGGGCACACGACCTTCTCCGCCTGTATATGATAGTGGGGGGTATGCCTCAGGCTGTCCTCTCTTATAGTGAGACGAATGATTTTGACGAGGTGGATAGGGTGAAACGTGCAATACTGCGACTTTACAGAAATGACATTTCAAAATATGCCAGTCAGACGGAGACAAAGGTGACGAGGATATTCGACGACATACCGTCACAGTTGCAGAGGCACGAGAAGAAATTCCGTATATCGGCTATAAAGAATGGCGGAAAAATGAGAGACTATGAGGATGCCTTTTTCTGGTTGGACGACTCAAGGGTAATAAATATCTGCTACAACGCCACCGAGCCAAATGTGGGTTTGAGGTTGAATATGGACAGGACTACATTAAAGTGCTATATGGGTGACACGGGACTTTTGATTGCCCATGCGTTTGATGAAAGTACCATAGCCGGCACGCAGCTTTACCGTAAGCTGATGCTCGGCAAACTGGAGATTAACCAAGGGATGTTGGTGGAGAACCTTGTGGCGCAGATGCTCAGGGCAGCTGGTCACAGGCTGTTTTTTTTCAGTCGTTCCGACAGAGAGGATGCTGAGAACCGTATGGAAATAGATTTCCTGATAAGAAAGGCTTCGGTGACTTCGCGCCATAACATTATCCCTGTGGAAGTGAAATCAACCAATAGATATACACACGTTTCCCTCGACAAGTTCAGGAAGAAGTATGCAGAATATGCCTCCTCGCCCATTGTGTTGCACAGCGGTGACGTAATGGTTAAGGACGGTGTGACCTATCTCCCCCTGTATATGGCCATGTTATTGTAAACGTAAGACAGCATGAAAGAAGAGCGTGACTCTCGCATCTTGACCGATGCTGGAGTCACGCTCTTCTTTATGGTTGGAGTGAATCTCGACGGAAGGATTACTTCATGTTGAATCCGCTCACCTCGATGACGGGCAGCGTGCCGCGGCTGTCCTCATTGCGGTAGCTCACCTGGACAGTCTTGCTCTCTCCGGGCATCAAGGCGAAGTAGTTGTCGCTGTAGATGACGGGCAGGATCTGCTCTCCATCATACCCCTTGAGGTTGAGGCGAATCAGCAGGGCAGGAGTCTGCGTGGCGTTGGTCAGCGTGATTTCTCCTCTCCATTCCTCGCCGTCCTGAGTGAAGGAACCCTGTTCGGCTTGCAGCTCTACCTGAGGAAGCTGTGAGAGAACCTGCAGTTGGTCGGCTTGCTGACCCTCTACATAGAAGTTTTCGGAAACCAGCGTCTCGCCGTCCATCAGGTAAAGACGGATGTAATAAACCTCCTGGTTGGTGGGTAGCTGCAGCTGGAGGGCTTGCAGGGTGACATCTTCGTTTACATCAATCGTTTGCTGCTTCTCGCTGATTATTTCACCCTTCATGGTGAGCAGTTGGGCTTTAGCTAGCAGGTTCTTACGGGCACCTCCGGCATAGTTCACCACCTCAACACTCTGCTTCAAGGGGTTGTATTGGATGTGGAGCGGTTCGCAAGCCTTCTTCACACCGAAATAGGCTGCGGTTGGCTCAAAGTAATAATCGTAGGTACACCACACCATGCTTGGCCAGCAGGCATGACTCATCCAGATGAGCAGCCCCATGCGGTACTGCTGTGTGGATTCGTACATCGCACGGTAGCCATCGTAGTTAAGCCATTGTGCCAGCTTAGTGAACTGACGCGCATCACGCGGCTCTCCGAAGTGGTTGGCGAAGGTGGCGTTGAAGGATTCACCACCCTGGGCACCCTTCAGGGTGAAGTCGTGCTGACCCCAGGCATCACCCTGCGGCCAGAGCTGGTTCGGGTTGAGCATGCGGCTCAAGCTCTCGAAGGTGGGTATGTTCGGCATACCGCGCTCGGAGTGGAGCTTCTGCGATTGCTTCTCGAAATAGACCTTGGTGGGCTGCATGCCATAGGGGCCGTGACCACTTACGCCATCGTCTGCCGAACTGGGAATATAGCCCAGTTGAGGATGCAGCTGCTGAATCTGTTGGCGCAGGGCGCTGTCGATTGAAGCAGGTGGATAACCTTCATTGCGGCCTACGTAGATGCCTACACAGGCATGGTTGCGTATGCGGGAGATATAGTCGGCTGAGTTGGCGAGGAACATGGCTTCATTGTAGGGGTCAGGACCATCCCAGGGGTTGGCTAGCCAGAAGTCTTGCCAAAGCATGATGCCATACTTGTCGCAAGCCTCATAGAGCTCCTCATCGCCAATCTGACCCACCCAGTTGCGGAT
>JBJEKS010000348.1:0-5717 GCA_051878755.1 Bacteroides sp.
TCGCGCTCCACGCGCTCCCTCATAATCTTTGCATTGGCTAACAGTATCTGCATAACGAAAAAAGTAAAACCGTAAAAATGGAATCATTTCTGGTGGACAAAAGTACGAAATAAATCTGAAATCCCCGTCGCTAAATAGCGTCTTTTCGCCAGGAATATCGTAATTTTGCGCTTGGAAATATAGGAGGAAACATCATGAAGTCCACCACACGCCGAAGAATACGCCGCACCATCGCCGGCTGCTTCCTGCTCACCCTGGCAGGGCTGACCACGGCTTTCGCCCTGCGAAGCCACATCGCCACCCACGTGGCACGCATACGCCTGGAACGATTAGCCCACAGCCACGGCCTCCAGGCCGGTTTCAACAACCTTAGCGTAGAGGGTCTCTCCACCATCCATCTCGATGGCCTCTGGGCAGCTACACCATCCGACACGCTCTTCAGCTTGCAGCGCCTTGATGTCAAACTCCGATTTCTCCCCCTGCTCCGGCAGAACCTTGAGGTGGAAACAATCGCTGTCGATAGTCTTCTGCTCCGCCTACCCCAACAAGGCCACGCCCTTGAGACCTCAGAAGCCCTGTCGACCTCCCCCGAACAAGCCACAGACTATGTACGGCAGTCGCGCCGATTCGTCCGCCTGCTCTTCGACCTTCTCCCCGCCAATGCCACGCTCAGTCGCATCCACTGTACGCACACCACCGACTCGCTCACCCTGCAAGTCATCCTCCCCAGGATGGAACTTCGGCAATACACGTTCGATACCCAGGTCAACGTAACCGAAAACAATCAACAGCAACGATGGCACCTGCAAGGCATAATCAATCCTGATGAACGTCAGCTCCTGCTCTCCGCCGTCCCCTCCTTCCCTGCACACACCCCGCTCCCCTACCTGCGGCATCGTCTGAATGCGGAGGTCAGCTTCGACAGTCTCTCTATCGGTCTTCACGCTCCTCAGGAGGATGAGACTCCCTCTCGCCTCACTCTCTCAGGAGGCGCCTCCCTGCATGGCCTACGCATCGCCCAATCCAGGCTCTCCCCAATGCCCATCGTCATAGATAGCACCTCTACGCAATTCACCCTCCACATCCTCCCCACGGCGCTCCAACTGGACAGCTGCTCTACCCTTCGCCTCAATCTCCTCGACCTCCATCCCTACCTCCTCGCTGAGCGTATCGCCACCCCCGAAACCCAGCGTCCAGACGCCAACTGGCACTTTACCCTCAGCCTCCACAAGCCCTGGTTCCCCTCAAAGCAGCTCTTCTCTTCCCTGCCCCGTGGACTCTTCGGCAACCTGCAAGGCCTCCGCACCCGTGGTGAGCTCGCTTACGACCTCCTCTTCGACCTCGACCTCAAGCGTCCGGACAGCCTCCAGCTCTACTCCGCCCTCCACCGCAGCCACTTCGCCATTGAGCAGTACGGAGCCACCCCGCTCAACCGCATGACCGACGAATTCCTCTACACCGCCTACGAGCAGGGCGAGCCTGTGCGCACCTTCCCCGTGGGCCCCTCATGGGAGCACTTCACCCCGCTGAGCGAGGTTCCACCGATTCTCCTCACGGCCATCCTGCAGAGTGAGGATGGCGGCTTCCTCCACCACCAGGGCTTCCTGCCTGATGCCCTTCGCGAGGCCTTGGCCTACGACATCAAGGTAGGTCGTTTTGCCCGCGGAGGCAGCACCATCTCCATGCAGTTGGTCAAGAACGTTTTCCTTAGCCGGGAGAAGAACCTGGCCCGCAAGCTCGAAGAGGCACTCATCGTCTGGCTCATCGAGGGTCAGCGCCTCACCTCCAAGGAGCGTATGCTCGAGGTCTATCTCAACATCGCCGAATGGGGCCCCATGATCTACGGCCTACGAGAGGCCGCCCACTACTATTTTGCCAAACCACCCCAGGCCCTCACCACGGAGGAGAGCATCTTCCTGGCCACCATCATCCCTCGCCCAAAGCATTGGATGTGGAGCTTCACTCCCGAGGGCACCCTGCGCGACAGCCAGGAGGCCCACTTCCGCCTGCTGGCCGAACGCCTCGTGGCTAAAGGACTCCTCACCCCCGTTCAGGCCGAAGCCATCAGCATCCACAACCTTCACCTCCAGGGCCCTGCTGCCAGCTACTTCCAGCAGCCCAGCCACTCCACCATCCAGAAATAAAAAACCCCCGACTCATCACGAGCCAGGGGAGAAGTAAAACAATAAAATATATCCTTGGTTATACCATAGGCATCAATTGAAGATATACTTCACACCAATCTGCAGCTTCCAGCAGTTGCTGTAGTCCTTCAGCGTCTCGAAGGTCTGCGTGGGATACTCGCCGTTGACCTTGTACATCGAGAAGATAGGCGTGCGGTTCTCGTCGCGGCCTTCATACTTCAGGATACGGCCACCGTTGCAGACGGTCGTGGTCTTGGGGATACCCCAGCTGGAGTGAATCATGTTACCGATGTTCAGGAAGTCGAGGCTCACCTGCAGGTTGTGCTTCGTCTTGCCCACGCGGAACTCGAAGTCCTCCATCAGGCGCAGGTCGAAGCGATGCACCCAAGGCGTGCGTGCGGAGTAAGCTTCGGCATACTCACCCTTGTGGTTCTTCAGGTAGTTGTCCTGCTCCACAAACTTCCAGAAGGCCTGCTTGTCGGCATCGGTCTTGAACTTGATTTCAGAGTCATCCTTCGGGATGTACATCAAATCGTTAGAAATACCGTCACCATTCATATCGTTGGTGTAGCAGTAGCTGTAGCCACTGTAGCTAGAACCGCTATAGAAGAGGTTAATGTGCGTACCACGCTTCAGACCCTTGTAGGTGAAGGGAATGTAATAGCCTACAGAGGCAATCAGTTTATCAGGTACTACATACTGAGAGCGCTGAGTCGTGCCGAAGTTAGGACCATCGATAGTCAGCAGACCCTGCCAAGTTGATACGGGGTCACTACCAGGCAGACCGCTTACCTCCTTCGACTCAGTGTGGGTGTAAGCAAACATCAAGTTGAGGTTCTCCACCGGCTGCGCGTTCAAGGTCAGGTTGGCCGTATAGCCCCAGCCCTTAGACGTGTTGTCCAGCACTACGGCGTTTGTACCCTTCACGTATTGGTAGTCAGCGGGGTAGATGTAGCGGTTGTCGGCACCGTTGAAGCGCTCCCAATTATTGGCAACGGGATCCTTGATATTGATATTGTTGATGGTCACGGCGTTGACGTTCTTCATGAACATGAACTCACCAGTTACCGTGAAGGGGAAGCTTACAGGCAGCTGATAGTCGGCAGCCAGGGTCGTCTTCCAGATTTGAGGCATCTTGAAGTCCTCGGCACAGCCCGAAATCTTGTTGCTGGCCGTATGCGTATCAAGCGTAGTAGGCAAATTAAACTTCTTGATGACCTCATCCATATCGGTAATCATGCCGCCTGCCAGTTGGTCGAGGCGCGAGTCATGACCCGTAACCACACCATTCTTATAGCTGGTGGTGAATTTCACCTGGTTCTGCACCATGTTAGCATTGGTAGGCATGTTGGTGAAGAACACCAAAGGAATACGGCCAGTAAAGAGGCCCGAGCCACCACGAATCTTCAGCGACTTGTCGCCAAACACATCCCATGAGAAACCTACACGGGGCGAGAAACGGAAGCCGGAATCTGGCCACTTGCCTGTGTCGATACGCTGACCGCCGAAGTCGATGTCGTAGATGGCATTGTTGCGAGCGATGTCCTTGTCGTCAAACATCAAGTTGTCCATGCGCACGCCGTAGCTCAGCTTGAAGCGGTCGTTGATATCCCACTCATCCTGCAGGTAGATACCAAGTTGGTTGAACGTCACCTGTGCGTTCGGATTCTTGTTGCCGTTGAAGCCGTAGGTCAGGGCAAACGACTCAGGAGCGGCACCGTTGATAAAGTCGTCCACGCTGCGGTAGCGGTAGTAACCCGTACCGTTACGCATGTAGGCGTTGTTGGCAAACTGATGCTCGTAGTTGAAACCAGCCGTCAGCTTGTGGCTACCCAGCAGGTAGGTGAAGTTGTCGGTCAGCGAGGTGATTTTGTTCGTCACACCATTATTATAGGTGAAGAGTTCGTAGCCGGCGCTCATGTAGGGCTCCAGGTACTCCGTACCATCCTCATCCTTGTACATGATGTCGATGAAGGGGAAGGGTGACGAGTTTGTACCGCGGACATCCTGAATGTTAGTATAGGTGAAGAGCAGCTGGTTACTGATGCGGTCGTTGAAACGGCTATTCAAATCAGCGGACCATGACTCCACCTTGTTCTCCATCGAGTACATGCTGTTGGCAAACGACATAGACTGCGTGCCTACGCGGCTCGTACCGTTCAGACGGTAACCCGTGTCTGAAGAGTTGCCGTTGGGAGCATTCCATGCTACGTTCTTCGTGTTGTTGTAGCGCAGACTCAGACGGTGTCCGTCAATGATGTTCCAGTCGATACGGGCCAGAATCTTTTCGTTTGTCTGGTCAGCGGGGAAATTGGTATAGGAACCAGCATCGTAACCATACTTGTTGAGCAGGTGGTTATAGACGCGCTCCATATCCTTGAGCGTAGTACGTGACACCATGCCGCCAGCAGCCTCACCATCCTCGCGGGCACGATACTTGATGACCTCACCAGGAGTCTTCTCATTCTCGTAGTTGACGAAGAAGAAGAGCTTATTCTTCACGATCGGGCCACCCAGCGTGAAGCCGTAGGTGGTCTTCGACTCTTCGGGGCGGGCACCCAGGTCCTGATGGTCGATGCGGTTACCGCGCATGTTCTGGTTGCGGTAGTAGGTGTAAGCCGATCCCTTGAACTCGTTGGTACCGCTCTTGGTGATGGCGTTGATACCACCGCCAATGAAATTGGTCTGACGCACATCGAAGGGGGCGATAACCACCTGAATCTCCTCGATTGACTCGAGCGACACAGGGTTACCACCACCAGGGAGAGCAGAGCTCAAACCAAAGTTGTTGTTGAAGTTGGCACCATCGATGGTGAAGTTGGTGGAGCGTCCGTCACCACCGGCAAAACTCATACCGTTGGCATAGGGCGACACACGCGCCATGTCGCTGATACTGCGATTGATGGTCGGCATAGCCAGCATCTGCTTCTGCGAGATGTTGGTGGAAGCACCCATCTTCTCACCCGTAAACTTGCTGCGCGAAGCGGTCACTACCACTTCACCCAGTACCTCGGATGACTCACTCATCTCCGCCTTGAACTGGTAGGTCTCACCCAGCTGCAGGGTGATGTCCTTGAAAATCATCGTCTGGAATCCCACGTAGGAGACTTCCACCTTGTAGGGTCCGCCGCTGCGCATACCCTGGATGGCGAAACGTCCATCGATGTTCGTAATCGCACCGTAGTGCGTGCCCGAAGGCTCATGCACCACCTGCACGGTGGCACCAATTACAGGTTCTTTCACGTTGTCGGTTACAATACCGGCCATAGCCGAGGTCGTCACCTGGGCATGGAGGCCTGTTGCCACACAGATGAGCAACAAGGTCGTCAGTAAGAACTTCGTTCGTTTTAACATAACAGTTTTTAAATTAGTGAATAATAAAGCGCTTTTCTCTAAAAAGCGGTGCAAAGTTGCGGAAAAATTCCCATTCCACCAAATTTCTGTTAATAATTCCTGTTACAATTTTATTAAATCGTATGCACCGCGCGTAACCACAGTCACAAATACAAGAACAAGAAAAAAAATAAGTCCTGTCTCGCGACAGGACTTATTACAACACAAACACAAAATAAA
>JBJEKS010000349.1:0-5645 GCA_051878755.1 Bacteroides sp.
GAGTTTAGCTTCTCCTACTGCGGGGACGAAGAGGAAATCGCCCAAATCAGGAATACCCGTACCGCTCAGATGCGTCAGACTGAAGCCTTGAATGGAGGTATGGTTGTACTTATACCCCGAAGCGGCGTCATAAAAGCGGTTGTCAGTATCCGGACTGATCTGTATGCCTCCAAATGGAATCTGAGCACCGGGATAGACATTGCCATAGCCATCAGTGCCAACCAGAGGCTTGACGTAACGGGTCAAGTCTTCTGCCTGAAGGGCATTGCACAGCAGGGTTGCCGTACAGATAGATAGTAATAGCTTTTTCATTGTAAATAAAATCTGTTGTAAGGGGTTATGCTTCAATATCGCCTACGGCTACCTGATATTCATGCCAGAGTTCATCGATGTGGTACTCTTTACCTAATACATGCTGAATAGCTCCCTCAAACGACCAGGGAATAACCTCCAGCGTGCTGCGATTGAACTTCTTCAAGAAATCTGGGTCTTTGTTGTCGCGCAGCCAGACGAAGAAATAACCGGCGGTACGATAGCCATCCATGTAGCTTCCACCGATGGGACGAGAACCCTCTCCAAAGCCCCCGTTGGCAATGCGTACGGCATCGGCCATACCCTCGATAAAGGCCCAAAACACACGGCTGTTGCCATAGTTGCCTATACCCTGAGGTTCCAGCTGGTAGGCATGAGTCAGCTCGTGAAGCAGTACACCACGCGTTTCAAAGAGCACCTTTGCAGTATCGTTCATAGCGAATGATTTCTCTACGTGCTGGGTGCTGTAGAAGATGCTCACTACTCCATTGCCACCATCTTTTGCAGAGATACCTTTGATATCTAGCGGCGAGTAATGGAGGGTATCCACGCGTACAATACTGTCTGCCGGCGAGAAGTAGAGCGTAGAAAGCACATCCTTAGCCTGAGAGGTAATATAGGCCTCGGGGTTGGTGATAATCTGATGATAGATAGCCGAACCTTTGCTTTCTGGCGCTTTATCTACAAAATTGATATAGCCTACATGGTAGTTTGACCAATCATCTGATACCTGCTTTTTACACTCGTTTTGACATGCACTGAGTGCTGCGATGGCAAGCATGGCACCGCACAAAAAATTCATCTGTTTCATTGTTTTTAGTTAGTTTTTTGTTAAAGAATAGGGTTTCTCATTAAGTTTACGGCCACGCTGAGTTGAGGGTTTGTCGCTCATGTCAAACTCCCAGACACCTCCATTGAGTACCTCCTGATGAGTGACATAAAGACGATTGACAACTTGGCCATTGATTCGCAGCGACCGCACGTAGCAATTCTTATCGCTTACCTTCGGCGCTTTAATCTCCAGGCTCTTGCCGTTGGGCAGGGTAGCCTTCAGATAGGTGAATCTCGGAGCCCCCAAGACATACTGCTCTGAACCGGGACAGACGGGATAGAATCCCATCGCAGTAAAGAGATACCAAGCTGACATCTGTCCACAGTCATCATTTCCTCCCAATCCGGCAATATGGTTTCTGTACATGCGATTGACGATATGGCGTACCCAGTATTGCGTATGCCAGGGCTGTGAGGTCCAGGCGTAGAGGTAGGGAATGTGATGACTGGGTTCGTTACCGTGTACATAGCCGCCAATCAATCCCTCCTCGGTGATATCTTCGTTCTTTTCATAATAGTGTTTAGGCAGTTCCATTTCGAATAGCTGGTTCAGGCGCTTGACAAAAACCTTGTCTCCACCCATGGCTTTCATCAAGCCAAACACATCGTGTGGAACATGGAAAGAGAAGTTCCATGAATTACCCTCGATGAAACCTTCGCCATGCGTTTGCAGGGGATCAAAATCGGGCTTGAAGGTACCGTCAGCATAGCGCGGAGCGATAAACTTCAGGGTAGGATGGAAGAGGTTGCGGTAGTTGAGTGCACGCTCGCGGTAGCGTAAAGCCACCTCCTGATTGCCCTCTTTCAGAGCCGTATAGTAGATACACCAGTCGTCATAGGCGTACTCCAGCGTAGTAGAGGCCGAGGTGCTGCTCTTGTCAAAGGGTACATAGCCCTGCTTGGTGTAGTCGGCAAGGAAGTCGTAATAGCCTACATTCGAGGTCTCTACCATGGCTTTGAGTGCCTCGCCTTGGTCTTGATAGTTCTCTTTACAGATAGCATCAGCCAATACGGGTACGGCATGATAACCACCCATGCACCAGTTTTCATTGCCCATCAGGCTCCACACCGGCAGCATGTGATGAACACTCTGCTGCTGGTGGGCTATCATAGACTTCACCATATCCCTATTTTGCTCTGGAAAGAAAAGGTTTAGGAAAGGATGTTCTGCGCGATATGTATCCCAAAGCGAGAAGATGGTATAATTGGTGAATCCATCGGCCTTATGAATGTTATGATCTAATCCGCGGTACTTTCCATCGACATCCATATAGACGGAAGGATTTATCAACGTGTGGTAGAACGAGGTGTAAAGCATGGCCTTGTCATCATCAGTTCCCTCAATCTGAAGAGCTGAAAGGGCCTTGTTCCACTGTTCAGAAGCTTCTTGAACCAATGCGTTGAAGCTCTTACCCTCAGCCTCGGCCTTCAAGTTTCTCAGGGCACCCTCTGTGCTGACTCCCGAAAGAGCTACTTTGACGAGCAAGGTGGGGTTTTTAGAGGTGTTGAAGTGGAAGTAGGATACGACGTCACGTCCAGCCATCTCTGGGAAGTTCTGATATTGGTTGAAACGGTGCCAGAAGCCTTTGTAGGTCGATTGTTTTTTATCTTTGAAACCATACGACTGGATAGGCTGAGAGAAGGAGATGGCAAAATAGGTGTAGTTTGTTCTGGCCCATCCCTCTGTGATGCGGTAACCGGTTAACAGCGTATCGTTTTCAACGCGAAGGAAAGCGAGACGGGTTTTGCCATCGTAATTATAAATACCATGGGTCAGATCTATCACGAGGTGTCCATTGCCTCCTCCATTTGGGAAGGTGTATTGATGTACACCTACGCGCTGCGTAGCGGTGAGTTGCGCTTTGATGGCATAATCCTCAAGCGTCACCTCGTAGTATCCGGCACTGGCTTTTTCTGTAGCGTGATTGAAGCGTGAACGGTAACCCTCATCGGGTGAATTGGCTCGACCGGGATTCAATTTGACTTCGCCAACAGCGGGCATCAGCAAGATATCGCCAAGGTCTGAGTGACCGGTACCGCTGAGGTGAGTGTGACTAAACCCGACAATGGTGGGGTCCTGATACTGGTACCCTGCACAGTAGGCATAAGTTTCTTTCTGATAGGCTCCATTCACATTATGAGGAATGGTATCCGTATCCGGACTTAATTGAATGATACCAAAAGGCACACACGCGCCAGGGAAAGTATGCCCCATTCCTTGTGTGCCAATCAGTGGGTTGACATAGTCTGCCACCTGTTTAAGTGCATTCTCTTGCGCTTGAAACGACTGTGTTAAGCACAGGAGCAGACACGTATTTACTACTCTTCTAAGCATCATATTAAATTGGATATTAGATTGATTTTACATGTTTTTGACAATGCAAAATTAGGCATGTAATAACAAATTAATATCCTCTAAAAAGACACTTTTTATGGAGTTTTAAAAAAAGTCTTAAAATAGAATAGCAGACCGATTTAAGAATTATATACTGCGTTTGTTTTCAAATAGATACGAATAATATGTCCAAAATGAGAACAAGCTAATTCAAAGTCTTAAAGTCCGAATATAGCATAGGATGTCCACTCTCAGACCTGCTCTTTTTGCTCCTCATGGCCCTTTCGATAGTGGCTTGGCGTAGTCTGATACTTGCGTGCGAACTCTTTATAGAAATAGGGCCGGCTGGCAATGCCTATGGCATCCATCACCTCCTGAATAGAGAGTGTACTGTTACGAAGAAGATTGGCCGCCTTCTTCATTTTATAATTCTTGATGTAATCACCGGGATTGGTACCTGAAATCTCCTTGAATTTCCGATAAAACTGACGTGGACTCATGTGCATCTTTTCTGCCAGATAGGTGGTACCCATCTCTTCATGGTCCAGAGATTGGTCTATCAACTCCATGATAGCGCGTGCAAACTGTTGCTGCTCTTCGGTCGTGGCATAAGGGAATTGGGCAAGCTCTGACTGAGTTTGCTCTGCGCTCTTTGCTTCAGGTAAACCATCAGGAAGGGTAAGCACCTGACAGGCATCCTGTATTTTGCTCCACCAACCCTGTTTCCACAAATAGTAAACCAAAGCGGCAAACAGGGCTATCAGGAAGAGGACATAAAGAGCACGTGCCGCCGCTGAATGGTACCAATAGGGTTCAATCACTATCGTATAGCTGAGTTCCTTATAGACGGAGTCCAGGACATCTTTCTTGTACCTTACTTTAAACGTATAGGTGCCATAGGGTACATGCTGAAAATCGGCATAGTTCTCTTTGGTAAACCGGCTCCACTCCTTATTGTATCCTTCCAGAATATAGGCATACTCAATGTCGCTGTGCAGGTAGTCTAACGCGGCGTACTCTAAAGAGAAGTTGTTTTGTTCCTCAGACAATCTGATGGTTTGTGTATTGGGGTTCAAGAAGGATCTTAGCTCATGCTCTTGACCATTGATACGTAGCCTGCGCAACACAATGGGAGGATAGTATTCATCAGGTGTGTCCATCGTATTCTGCATATAAATCAGTCCATTGATTCCACCCATAAAGAGTCTTCCGGTAAAGGGGCAGCGGTAATAGCTGTCATCGCTGAACTCGCCTATCGCCATGCCTCTACTGTAGTAATAAGAATACAATCCACCTGTCTGCGGGTCATATTCAGTCATACCCTTATTGGTGCTGAGCCACAACATACCTTGGTCATCTTTTAAAATACCATGAATCATATCATTAACAAGCCCCTGGTCGTGTCCAATATGGCGGTAGTTCAGCTGACCACCCTCTCTTTCGATGGCTACCAATCCGGCCGTGGTGCCCACAAAGAGAAGTTTATCACTGTATGCACAGAGGCAAAGTACGTCATCAACGGCCTTTTTCAACTTCTCTTTAAGAGATATCACCTGAACCTTCTGATTAGCTATGCTGATGCGAACCAGTCCATATCCTCTCGTTCCACACCATAGCACGCTGTCTCCTTCGACCAGGAGCGAGGAGAACTCCGTAATAGTCTTTTCACCACTCATGCAGTGGATTGGCTGCGAAGAGACGATACGCGGATGGTCGTAATCGGATATAGAAACGCGCATCACGCCGCTGTTTATGGTGGAAATCCATAAGGTGGAGTCATTCTCTTCATACAATCCATGCAATTCAAACGGGTGTTCAGACAAAGCGCCTTTGACCCGTTCAATCCGGTCTGTTTGATAAGAATAGTAACTGAGGGTAGAATCTGAGCGGCCAACCCAGAAGTCGTTACTAAAGCGTTTCTTCCAAAGGGTGAAAACTGGATTAAAATCAGCCTTTCGCTGATAGTTGTTCGCAGTGGTTTTACAGTGAGGCAGATAGATTTCCGCATGGGGCCTCTCTTCTTTATCATACATCGGTATCTTGAGCAGTCCGTCTCCCTTAGTCCCAATCCATAAGTTACCTAAGCTATCGGTTAACATACCTCTAACCTGACCTATCACCGTGGGAGCTACCTGATGCATCAACAGATTGCATGCGTTAGAAGAAG
>JBJEKS010000350.1:0-5586 GCA_051878755.1 Bacteroides sp.
CCTCAACTTTTCTGGTAAGGGCAACGGAGCCTGTGCCCCTTCGGGGTTGCCCTTAGAATCTACGCAACAAAGTTGCGATTGTTTATACAGGCTTTGCCTGCAGTTTCCCCCACGGTTCCTCCACGGTTCTCCAAGGTTTTCGTGGAGAAACGTAGGGAATACTAAGGGAAAAAGAGGGAGATGACAGAAGTGTATGTAAATGTAAGGGTAAGCGTTACAATCGTTACAAACGTTACAGCAAAAATAGGCGTATACATACAACCTTATATAAAAAATAGGGATGCAAAAAAAAACTGTAATGATTGTAACGTTTGTAACGCCCACAAGAAGCCCGCAACAGGAAATAAGTTTCCGGCCTCACCGGAGGGGCGTGAAGCGGAGAGGGGAAACGAGGGCGTAAAAAAGCAGAAACCTGTTTGAGCGAAGCGAGTTTTTCTGCTTTAGCCCGACTCCCCTCGGAGTAGCCCCGGAGGTGCAGCCGGCGGCTTTCTCTCTTTGCTTCTTTCTCTTTTGGCCGTGCAAAAGAGAAAGAAGGAGTAACTTTATTAGGGATAAGGGATTAGGGATTAGGTTTATTAGGTAATAACAAAATAAAAAAGAGAAGCATTTCTGTTTCTCTTTGGCAAAAGAGAAAAGAAGAGCAACTATAAAAAAGTAACAGGAATCAACATAAAGAAGCCTTTCTGCTTCTCTTTAGGGCTATAAAGAGAAGGAAGCAACGCTAAACTTCCTCCGTAGTGAAGCCCATTTGAACTCGATTTGAAGTCGATGATTCTCTAATTTTTCATCGAGTTCAAATCGAGTTCAAATCGACTTCAAATCGAGTTCACCCCCTAGGAAGGGTAGAGTAGCTATAGAGGAAGATTAGAGGAAGAAGGGAAGCAAGCCTTTTTGCTCCTCTTCCAACTTGGGAAAAGAAATATTTGGACAACTAAAATAAACGACAATGGCAAGCATTAACGAAACACAAGACGAGATCATCGCCGAATTTGGAGATTTTGAGGACTGGATGGACCGCTACCAGCTCTTGATTGACATGGGCAACGAGCAAGAACCGCTGCCTGAGAAGTATAAGACGGAACAGAACCTGATTGAGGGTTGCCAGAGCCGCGTGTGGCTGCAAGCAGATACGGCACCCGATGGCACCATCCTCTTCCAGGCGGAGAGCGACGCCCTCATCGTGAAGGGCATCGTGACCCTGCTCATCAGGGTGCTCTCAGGACATACGCCCGACGAAATCCTGGCGGCCGACCTCTACTTCATCGACCGCATCGGGCTTAAGGAGCACCTCTCCCCCACCCGCAGCAACGGCCTCCTGGCCATGGTGAAGCAGATGCGCCTCTATGCCCTGGCCTTCAAGGCCAAGCAGTAAGGCCTGCGCCCACGCACCCTAGGGGCGATACTCCAGGATATCCCCCGGCTGACAGTCAAGGGCTTGGCAGATGGCCTCCAGGGTGCTGAAGCGCACAGCCTTGGCCTTCCCCGTCTTCAGGATGGAGAGGTTGGCCGGCGTGATGTCAATTTTCTCGGCCAGCTCGCTGAGCGAAATCTTCCGTTTCGCCATCATGATGTCAAGGTTTACTATTATCATATCGTCAAGTCTTGTTCTTCCTTCATCTTCAGGCCGATGGCAAACACCTCGGCCACAATCAGCGCACAGAGCCCCAGCACGGGTATCGTGACCGACAGGGCCTCGCGCATGGAGATGGCGTAACCCGGCAGCTCAAACACCTCCTGCATCACCTGCAGGTTGAGGTACTCCGACAGGAAGTTGCAGCCGAAGCTCACCAGCAGCAGGATGCCCAGCCGGCGCAAGCGGCTCACGTTCTTCCAGCAGAAAATCAGCGAACGGTTGATATCCACTATCAGCCGGATGAAGAAAAGCGTCGCCTTGATGAGGCAAATCAGCTGGATGATAGTCAGTATCCCCACCCAGAAATTGGTCCAGCGGCTCTCAGCCGGCACGCTCACGCACAGCGTGGCGAAGGCAGCAGGCTCATAAGTGCCGCTCCTGGCATTATAGACCGAGTCGCGCAGCAGCTCGCCTCCCTCCATGGAGATGACATCGGGCAGCAGGTGGATGGTCTTCAGGTTCTTGATTTTCTCCACCTCACCCAGATGGGTCTTTTCATCCACAGCCATCTCTATGCCGGCCCTGAATCCGATGAGGAGGTAGTAGCACGTCTCGAGCACCGAGTAGCTCAGCGTGAGGATGACCAACACGCAGAGAATATTCAATCTACGTTTCATAATGCAAACTGACCATTGGGGTTATTCAATCTCGCAATCCGACATGGACGACTCCTCCTGATTGAGCATATAGATTCCGCTGAACAGCGCCATCGTAGCTGCCCCGAGGAGCGTAAAGTAGCAATCCTCAGAAAGGATGTCGCGGAAGTGGTCACTCACAGGGAAAGCCTTATCGACCCAAACGCTCAACGCATTGTTGAAGACATGGAGCACCATGCAGGGGATGAGACTCCCCGTGCGCCAGTAGAGCCACGCCAGCAGAAAGCCGATGAGCGAAGCACCCAGCACCTGGGCAGGATTGATGTGAATCAGGCCGAAAAGCAACCCGGAGATGATGATGGCCGTAGAGGGGTTGTACTTGCGCAGCAGCTCCTTGGTGATGGCTCCGCGGAAGAGCAGCTCCTCCACGATAGGACCTATCAGCGTGACGCAGACAATACCCAGCCAACTTTCGGTAAGCTGGCCGAAGCTGGCCTCCATCCAGTCGGGCATATGCAGCTGGTGCAGCAGCTCATCCTCCACGAAGATAGCCCCAAAGCCGGTCAGAACCACAAAGAAGAGGTAGGAAAACCTGACCGGCGCATAGAGGCGCGGGTCGCCCGTCAGGTAGCCCCTGCGGCCGATATAGAGCAACATCAAGGCAAACTGCAGCACCATGGCCAGCGGCATGGTGTAATCCATCATCAACACCTGATCCACCTCGCCTGCCTGCACAAAAGAAATCAGCATCCCTACGGGAGCCGCAATCAGCCCGCCGAGCAACTGGCAAATCAGGCAGGCAAATACCAATCTTATCGCACTCTTCATACCTTGCAACAATTTACGTTAACGACCTATGGCGCCCATCAGCAGCGTCATGACCATCGAGAGTGACAGAACCAGGAGCGTAATGCTCATCAAAGCTTTCTTCATAACCAAAACCTTTTAATAAAACCGTTTTTCAATAACTATTTATCGTTTTTCGATATGCAAAGGAAAGGGTATTTTTTGAAACGTGCAAGAAAAACGAGAAAAAATTATCGAAAAACGATATTTTTTTATCGAAATGCGGCAGATTAGAAACTTTCACCCCGATTTCTTCGCGCGTACCAAATATAATGCGTATCTTTGCGCGCAAAATAAAGCGATTACGAATAGAAAGACTCATTGACGACATGAACAATATTCCCACCGTAACGAAGAACTTATTGATTATCAATGCGCTGATATTCCTCGCCACGATAGTGGCCGAGCGGTACGGCATCCGGCTTCAGGACTTCCTCGGGCTGCACTTTGTGCTTTCCGACTCGTTCAACACGGCCCAGCTCATCACCTACATGTTTATGCACGGCGGATTTACCCACCTGTTCTTCAACATGTTTGCCGTGTGGATGTTTGGCCGCATCCTGGAGCAGGTGTGGGGCCCCAAGCGCTTCCTGTTCTACTACCTGGCCTGCGGCGTGGGTGCCGGACTCATCCAGGAGCTGGTGACGGGCATACACTACCTCACCTGCATACAGGGGATGCCCGAAGGGGCGGTGCAAGTGGTTCTGGACGAGGGGGGCAAGGCTCTGGCGCGGGGCATGAACTACGTGGATGCCCAGATGGGTGCGCTAAACGTGGTGGTCAACGGCTGCACCGTGGGAGCCTCGGGGGCGGTCTATGCCATCCTGCTGGGCTTCGGGATGCTCTTCCCCAACGAGCGGATGTACGTCTTCCCCCTCCCCTTTCCTATCAAAGCAAAGTTTTTTGTGGCAGGCTATGCCGTGATTGAGCTGATGTCGGGCCTGGCCAACAACCCGGCCGACAACGTGGCCCACTTCGCCCACCTGGGCGGCATGATTTTCGGCCTCCTGCTTATCATCTATTGGAGAAAAAAGAATCGGTATGATGGCTTCTACTATAACTGACCTGAAAAGTGGATTCCGCAGGGGTAACCTCTGCATCCGACTGATTTATATCACGGTGGGCTGCTTCCTGGTGGGGGCAGTGGCCGAGGTGTGCATGATGCTCTTCAACCAGAGCCTGCTGCCGCTGTTCCGCCTGCTGGAGCTGCCTGCATCGCCCGAACAGCTGCTCAGGCAGCCCTGGTCGTTGGTGACCTACCTCTTCATGCACGGCGGGGTGCTTCACCTGCTCTTCAACATGATGTGGCTCTACTGGTTCGGCAACCTCTTCCTGCAATGCTACTCCACTCTCCACCTGCGGGGCCTCTACCTGCTGGGTGGCCTGGGGGCAGCCCTGAGCTACCTGTTGGCCTTCAACCTGCTGCCCTACTTTCAGCCCATGATGAGCGGCTCCTACCTGCTCGGAGCCTCGGGTGCCGTGCTGGCCGTGGTGGTGGCCGTGGCCTACCGTATGCCCGACTATCGGGTACAGCTGCTGCTCCTCGGTAACATCCGCCTGCGCTACCTGGCGCTGATTACCCTGGCCTTCGACCTGCTCTTCATCACCTCCAGCAACGGTGGTGGTCACATTGCCCACCTGGGCGGCGCAGCCACAGGACTGCTTTGGGCATGGGCCTTGAGCAAGGGAACGGACCTGACCCGAGGCATCAACGCCCTGCTGAGCGGCATCGACTCGCTATTCACCCCTAAGCCACGCAAGCCAAAGATGAAGGTCAGCTACGGAGGCAAGCACAGCAGCGACTACGACTACAACGCCCGCAAGAAGGCCGACGACGAGGCCATCAACGAGATACTCGACAAACTGAAGAAGTCGGGCTACGAGAGCCTGACCACCGAAGAGAAGCAGCGCCTGTTCAACGCCAGCCGCCGCTAAGCAACAAAGAGTCCCACCCATGAGACAGATAGGAAAAGTCGTGAAATACCTCCTCCTGGCAGCCAACGGGCTGTGCGCCGGCCTGATGCTGGCCGCCGCCTTTTGCCCCCTGCTGCATCCAGCCGCACACCCGTGGCTGAGCGGCCTGGGTCTCACCTTCCCGATTTTCCTGGTGGGCAACGTCTGCTTCCTGGCCATGTGGCTCATCCTGCAACAATACAAAGCCTCGCTGCTGCCGCTGCTCACCCTGCTCTGCTGCTTCAGCGACATCCATACCCTCTTCCCCATCAATCTGAGCCGCCCCAACCCACCCCAAGGGAGCATCTCCCTGCTGTCGTTCAACATCATGGGGTTTGATGGTTGCCGCAAGGGAGAAGAGGGCAATGCCATCCTCAACTACCTGAAAGCCAGCGGAGCCGACCTGCTCTGCCTGCAGGAGTACGCCACCGGGAGCGACCGCAAGCGTCACCTCATGCAGAAAGAGATCGAGGAGGCCTTGGAGGCCTATCCCTACCACGCGATAACCAACATCGGCGGCAACAGCGGCCACGCCAACAAGCTGGCCTGCTACTCGAA
>JBJEKS010000351.1:0-5549 GCA_051878755.1 Bacteroides sp.
GAAGGTAACGGCGATACCCAGTCCAAGCGCAGTCTTCACATTCTTCGATACAGCCAGATACGAGCACATACCGAGGAAGAATGCGAATATCATGTTGTCCACGAAAATCGAGCGGACGAGTAAACTAAAGAAATGTTCCATATCTTTCGAATTGAATCAGTCTATTATTTTTCTTGCAATTCCTTGTTGTGTGCACGTTGGTACCAGATGATGCAAGCCACGATAATCAGTGCCATGGGAGGCATCAACATCAAACCATTGTTCACGTAGCCAATCTCCTTGAGCCAATCCCAGTTGAGGATATTGATGCCGAAGAGCGTACCCGATCCGAGCAGTTCGCGGAAGAAAGCCACGATGATCAGAATCTTGGCATAGCCCAAGCCACTACCAATACCATCCAGGCAAGACTCCCAGGGACCATTCTGCATGGCGAATGCCTCCAGACGACCCATCAGGATACAGTTGGTAATAATCAGACCCACATAAACTGACAGCTGAACGCTCACGTCGTAGGCAAATGCCTTCAGGATTTCACTCACGATAGTCACCAAGGCAGCCACCACCACCAGCTGAACAATGATACGGATGCGGTTGGGCACCGTCTTGCGCAGCAGCGAGATAACTACATTGGCAAAAGCCGTGATGACCGTCACCGAAAGGCCCATCACAATGGCCGGTTCCAGCTTGGCCGTAACAGCCAATGCTGAGCAGATACCCAGTACCTGCACCGTAACGGGGTTGTTCAGACTGAGCGGAGCAGAGAAGATTTCCTTATTCTCTTTAGAAAAAAGTTTTCCCATATTCTTATTCCTCCTCGTTCTGTTTAGAAGTTAAAAATGCTTTGTACTCACCGAGGCAGTTGTGAAGCATATCCTTCACACCCATTGAAGTGATCGTACCACCCGAGATGCCATCCACCTGGTAAGTAGCATCCACTACCTTACCATTCTTCACCACTTCGAGTGCCACTTCACCATCCTTCACCGTCTTTCGGCCAGGGAACTGACCCTTGAACTTGGCGCTGGTAATCTCAGCACCCAGACCCGGTGTCTCGCTGGCATGGGAGAAATATACCCCATAGACCGTGTCCTTGTCACCGTCCAGAGCCACATAGCCCCAGATAGCGCCCCACAGACCTGCGCCATATACGGGGAAGACATACTTGGTTTCGCCATCCACCTCAGCCACGAAGACGTGCAGGCGTTGGTTCTCCTTGGCCTCCTTCTCGTAAGCCGTCACAAACTTGTCGGTGTATTCCACCAGCGAGCCGTCGGCCTGCATCAGCATGTCAGCCTTTACATATTTATTATATTCTGCCTCGGCATCTTTCACGTCGTTCACCTGGAGTGCAGAGAGAATCTGCTTCTTGGTGTCGAGCTCCACGTTCTTGCTTTGCTTCTCCTTGAGTGAGGAGCTTACAAACGCCAGCAGGAATGCCACGATGACAACCATCACCGAGGCATAAATGATTGTATAACTATTGCTATTGGTATTCATAAGTCTATCCAATTTTAACATGTTCTTTTCGCACGGCGACTGATGTTTTTCTGAACCACACAGTAGTCAATCAGCGGAGCAAAGATATTCATCAACAAGATGGCCAGCATCATGCCCTCGGGATAACCCGGATTGAGCACGCGGATGACGATAGCCATCACACCAATCAGGAAGCCATAGATGTACTTACCCGTCTCGGTACGAGCCGAGGTCACAGGGTCAGTAGCCATGAATACGGCACCGAAGCAGAATCCACCCAGTACCAGGTGTTCATACCAGGGCATGTGGGCGATAGCCGTATCGGGACCGATGGTGTTGAACACCCATCCCATGAAGGCACCACCAACAAACACTGAGAGCATCACCTTCCAGCTGGCGATACCCGTCCAGAGCAGGAGGATAGCACCCAGCGCGATGGCAATCACGCTCGTCTCACCGATAGAACCAGGAATCAGACCCGTCACCATATCGGTCAACTCATAAGGCATCTCCATAGCTTGACCAGCAGGCGTAGTAGCCGCAATACCCAGCGGGGTAGCTACGGTCAAGCCATCCACTTGCTGACCCAGGCCCAGGATAGAGTCGCCCGATACCCAAACGGCATCACCCGACATCTTGGTGGGATAAGCAAAGAAAAGGAACGCGCGCGTGATGAGTGCGACATTGAATACATTCATACCCGTACCGCCGAACACCTCTTTAGCGAAGATGACAGAGAAGGCCGTAGCCACAGCCAGAATCCAGAGCGGACAATCCACGGGAACAATCATCGGAATCAGCATACCCGAAACGAGGAATCCCTCCTGGATTTCCTCCTTCTTCCACTGAGCCACAACAAATTCAATACCCAGACCCACTACATAAGATACGATAATCTTAGGCAGGACAGCCAGGAAACCATACGCAAACAGTTCGCAGAAGCTACCCTCTACGCCTGCAGCGTGAAAATGCTGATAGCCCACGTTGTACATACCAAAGAGCAGAGCAGGAATCAGCGCGATGACCACCATCGACATGATACGTTTGCTGTCGATGGCATCATGAATGTGCGTGCCCGTCTTCGCCGTGCTGTTGGGAACGAACAGGAATGTCTCAAATCCGTCGAACACCGAGCGAAATGCGTGCAGTTTGCCTCCCTCTTCAAAGTTCGGCTTTATCTTATCGAGATAATTTCTTAACGCTTTCATTTATTTCAGTTTATAAGATTTTCAGTTTATATTATGCCATCTCAGCACGCAGCATATCCAGTCCGGCACGAACGATACGCTGAACCTCCACCTTCGAAGAGCATACAAACTCACACAGGGCGAAATCCTCGGGAGCCACTTCGTAGATACCCAAGGCCTCCATACGGTCGATGTCACCAGCAATGATAGCCTTCAGCAGGTATTCGGGGAAGATGTCCATGGGGAATACGCGGTCATACTCGCCCGACATAATCATGTGACGTTCGCCACCCTTGATACGGGCATCAACCACATACTCCTTCTTCTTGCCCATCAGCCAGGAGAAGTAGGAGTGGTTCACGCTGTACTCACCGAATCTCGGCATAATCCAGCCCAGCATCTCATGGGTTTCGTCACCCTCGGGAATCACGGTCACCTGGCTGTCGAAAGCACCCAGGTAGTCGTTGGCCTTGATTTGCTTACCAGTCAGCACGTTGCCGCTGATGTAGCGCAGGTCCTTGCCCTTGTTCACGTTATCCTTCAGCACGTCGGTCAGCAAAGCCGCCGTCTTCAAGGTGCAGTAGGTAGGTTTCAGCACCTCGCTACCCGTGATAGCCACCTTGCGCGTCATATCCACACGACCCGTGTTCATCAGACGGCCGATGAAGATGACCACCTCAGGCGATACGGTCCATACGGTTTCACCCTTTGAGATGGGAGCCACATGGTTAATCTGCACGCCCACGTTACCAGCAGGATGGGGACCATCAAAAGCAGTCACCGTCACATTCTTGGCCTGCGTCAAGGCAGCAGCCGTCTGCTTCACACTGATGCCCAGGTAGGTCTTAGCCATCTTAGCCAGCGCATCCAGACCCGTCTGGAAGTTAGCCTCATCTCCCTTGAGCTGGAACTCAAAGTCGGGAGCCAGGGGAGCGCTGTTGAAGGCCGATACGAAGATAGCCTTCGGCTCCACGGTAGGATCAGCGATTACATCATAGGGACGCTGACGGAAGAATGCAAACATACCCGCATTGAGCAGCGCCTCCTTTACTTGGGCAGCCGTCATGCGGGCAGGATCCATCTTGCCGAACTCCTCATAGTCTTGTTCAGCAGCAGCCTCCACCACAATGCGCAGCACTTTGCGGCGCTCGCCGCGCTCCACACTCGTTACTACGCCACTTACGGGCGAAACAAATTTCACTTCGGGATGGTTCTTGTCAACGAACAAGGGACCACCGGCCATCACATACTCCTGCTCTTTAACGACCACTTTGGGCTTCACGCCAGTGAAGTCATCGGGAATCAATGCATAGAAACCCGGCTCCTTCACCGTCTTGAGCTCAGCAGCAGCTTTACCCTTCAGGTTAATGTCAAGGCCTTTACGTAATTTGATTACATTTGCCATGCTTATATTAAATAATGGTTTCAATAATTTGCTGCAAAATTAGCAAAAAAGAATGTTATTTGCACGAAAAAAAAGAATGAATTAAAGAGAAATTTCGGTAATTCACTCCGTTTGCGCACACGACACTATCCAAGAGAGGTCATGAGCACCCGTTTCCCCAGAATTCAAGTACAGAATCAGTGATAATGGGTCGTGATTTCGCCTGCCAGGTTCGAGTTCATCCGTTCCCTGATTTCCTGCTGCGTCAACCCATGCCCCAGGAGGAACATCAGTTTCGTCACGGCACACTCGGGCGTGCTGTCGTATCCGCTTATTACGCCAGCCTGCAGCAGCTGGAGCCCCGTCTCATAACGTCCCATCTCCACTGCCCCACTCTGACATTGGGTAATGTTCACCACCACGATGCCTCGGTCGGCAGCCTCCTTCAGCTGGCGTATCAGCCACTCCTTCTGCGGCGCATTGCCTGAACCAAAAGTCTTTAGCACCACCGCCTTCAGGCCTGGCACGTGGAGCACCGAATGGATGATGCCCTCCTGGATACCAGGGAAAAGCGTGAGCATCACCACGTTGGTATCAAACAGATAGTGCGGCTTCATTGGTAGAGACGGGTCGGGTCTTCGAATTAGGTGCTCGTTGTAACGGATGTGAATGCCCACTTTGGCCAGCGCCGGATAATTGAACGAGCGGAACGCATTGAAATTCTCCGCATTAATTTTCGTGGTACGATTACCGCGCATCAGTTCGTTCTCAAAGAAGATACACACCTCGGGCACTACCGGCGTCCCGTCGGCATTCTTCGCTGCCGCTATCTCTATGGCCGTAATCAGGTTCTCTTTGCCATCGGTTCGGAGGGTACCTATAGGAAGCTGCGATCCCGTGAGAATCACCGGTTTAGCAAGATTCTCCAGCATAAAGCTGAGGGCCGAAGCCGTGTAAGCCATGGTATCCGTACCATGAAGGATGACAAAGCCATCAAAATGGTCATAATTGTAGTTGATAATCTTCACAATCTTCGCCCAAAAGGCAGGCTCCATGTCCGATGAATCGATAGGAGGAGTAAACGCATAGGAGGCGATGCGGTAGTTAAACCGCTTCAGTTCCGGCACCTGTTTCTGCAGTTGGTCGAAGTTGAAGTTTTCCAGAGCACCCGTCTCAGGGTTCTCAATCATACCGATAGTACCCCCAGTATATATAAGGAGTACGGAAGGGTAGTTTACGTTCATGAACATGGCAGCAAAGATTAGTAAAACGATTCTGGCTGCAAAGTTAATGAATTTGAATTTAATATGCAATGTTCCTGCCGAAAGAAAGCAAGAGGAAGGCAGAAGAAAATCGAAAAGTTGTCAATCGTGCACGTTAAGTTGATACATTTACCCATTCAAAATAGTTATTTTTTATTAATAATCGGCGAAAACTAGCCTAAATAAGGATTATATGGATAAATAAACGTACATTTGTGAGCCATAAAATATGTATATATG
>JBJEKS010000352.1:0-5515 GCA_051878755.1 Bacteroides sp.
TGAGCACGTAGTTCTTCCCCTCGTCGAGGAAGCGCTGGTTGAGCTGCTCTATCTCAGCGGCTATCTGCGGATTGCGCGAGGCGGTCCAGTGGTCGGTCTTGACATAGACCACATCGAAGAGGTCGTTCATGATGCCGTGGCCCAGGGAGTTGTCGCTTCGCAGCAGGAGACGTTCGTCAGGTATGGCGGCCAGGTCTTCGTCGAGCACCTCCTTGGCATCCACGATGGGACGTATCTGCAACAGGTAGAAGCTGCCCGTCTTGTCCTTCTCGCGGCTCAGGTTGGCGGCAAACTCAATCTCCACGGGGCGACGCATCTCCTCCTGGCCATACTTCAGGACTAGCTGCAGGATGCGGGAGAGGGGGAAGACATCGTGCTGCAGGATGTTGGCAAAGGTGATGACCTTGCGTCCTCCGGGGTATAGCCCGTCGCGGATCACCTGGTCGTAGGGGTCGTAGGTGGAGGCGATGTAGTTGAGCGCACCATCCTTCTCCGCCTCCTTCACGGGGAGTTTGAGCAGGTTGAAGCCGTCGTCGATGGAGAAGTTCTGTCCGCCGTTGCCCAGGTCGAGGGCATAGAAGCGGGTCTGCGTCTCGCGCAGGGCTATCTCCATCTCGCTGAGCTGCAGTATCTGGTGCGGATGGTAGGGCGAGAAGCGGAGTGTCATGCCGCCATCCACGATATACTTACCCAGGCCGAGGGCCAGGTTGACGATGCCCTCTTCGGCCCGTTCGTCGCCCAAGGGGTAATAGTTGAGCGAACGGGCCACGCCCGACATCGAGGGGTAGTAGCGGTTGGCATACTGGTTGCCCACCACCTCCTGCAGGATGACGGCCATCTTCTCCTGGTCGATGACGTTGCTCGTGGCCTGCATGTAGGCCTTCGAGTCGCGGAAGAAGACCGAGGCATAGACCCCCTTGATGGCATCGGAGAGCATACGCAGCATCTCGTACTTGTCGTCCAGGTAGGGAATCATGTAGGTGTTGTAGATGCCGGCAAAGGGCTGATAGTGGGAGTCCTCGAGCAGCGAGGAGGAGCGGATGGCGATGGGCGACTTCACCGCGTCGAAGAAGGTGAAGAAGTCCTCCACGAGCCGGTCGGGCAGCTTGGCCTTGAGGAAGTAACGCAGGATGACGTCGTCATCCACATCGCTCAGGGCCACCTGGTAGAGGTTGTTGGTGTCCATGAACTCGTCGAAGATATCCGTACAGAGCACGATGGTCTTCGGGATGGCTACGCGTGCATTCTCAAACTCCTCGAACTCGGGATGCCGCTTTACCATATTATCTATAAAGGCCAAGCCACGTCCCTTGCCTCCGAGCGAACCTTCGCCGATGCGGGCAAAGTTGGAGTAGCGGTCGAAGCGGTCGCGCTTGAAGATGGCCACCACGCCCTGGTTCTTCATCTTGCGGTACTTCACGATGGCCTCGAAGATGATTTTGCGGTGGGCATCCACGTCCTGCAGGCTGTTCCAGGTGATGGGCTTCAGGAATTCGGCCACGGGGAACATGGCGCGCGAGTAGAGCCAGCGGCTCACGTGGTTGTGGCTGATATGGTAGAGGAACGACTCGGCCGGTACGGCAAAGAGGATGTTCTGCAGCTCCTTGAGGTTCTTCACGCGCGCAATCTCCTCCATGGTGTCGGGGTTGCGGAAGATGAAGTCGCCGAAGCCGAAGTTGTCCGACACGATGCGGCGCAAATCGACATCCATCTTCTTGGAATTCTTGTCGATGAAGGCGGCCTCATACTTGGCGGCATAGGCCTGGTTCTGCGTCTCGCTCGACTGGATGATGAGGGGCACGAAGGGGTCCTCCTTGCGGATGGCCTCACAGAGCTTGATGCCGGCCAGGGCATCCTTCTCGCCTCGCTCTTCGCGGGGGAAGCGCACGTCGGTAATCACGCCGAGCACGTTGTTCTTGTAGCGCTCATAGATGCCGATGGCCTCGTTGTAGGTGCGGGCCAGCACAATCTTGGGGCGTCCGCGCATACGGAGTGTGCGCTGGTGGGCGTTGAGCGCCTCGGTGCTGAACTCCTGGCTCTGCTTGAGCACGAATTTATAGAGGTTGGGCAGGGTGGAGGAGTAGAAGCGGATGCTGTCCTCCACGAGCAGGATGAGCTGCACACCCACCTCGTTGACGTCATGCTCCAGGTTCATCTTGTCCTCTATCAGCTTGATGATGGAGAGCAGCAGGTCGGTGTTGCCCAGCCAGCAGAAGACGTACTCGAAGGGCGAGAGGTCCTCGTGGGCGATGCGCTGCGTGATGCCGTGGCTGAAGGGGGTGAGGATGACCATGGGGATGTGGGGAAACTTCGCCTTGATGCTGCGGGCCACGTCGAAGCTCTCGTTATCTCCCGTGCCGGGCATGCAGATGATGAGGTCGAAGGAGATGCTGCTGAGCTGAGCCAGGGCCTCGTCGCAGGTGGTGGCCTGCGTGAAGCGTGGGGGGTAGCGCAGCGAGAGCGAGGTGTATTCATTGAAAATCTTCTCGTCGATGCGCCCGTCGTCCTCCAGCATGAAGGCATCGTAGGGATTGGCGATGAGGAGCACGTTGAAGATACGGCGCGTCATCAGGTTGGCGAACTGCGTATCCTTGAAGTATAGTTGGTTGAGTTTAAATTTGCTTAGCATCGTTTTTAGGGATTAGAAAGTCTTCAATTCGATCGTCCACATAGGCCGCTACGGAGGCGGTGAAGAGCTCCTCTTTGTCGAGGAACTGCTCCTCCAGCTCGTCGAAGGCCTCGTACTGCTCGTACATCGCCATAAACTCCTCGTCGGTACGCTCGCGCTCCAGGTCCTGGCGGTGGGCCTCGTAGATTTCGCGGGCGGCGTAGATCAGCTTGCCCAGCTCGTTGAGGCCCCACTGGCGGAGCGCTTTGGCCACGGGGTTATGAAAGATGTATGCGCCGTAGCCGTTCTGTATGAGCTGGCAGAATCCGCCCTCCATCAGCTCGTCGCGCAGGATGCGGTAGGCCAGGAGCGTATGCTGGTCGGCCGTGAGCAGTGGCATCGATTCGGCGGTCAAGGCTCCGCCCATCTGCTGCAGGTAGGTGTCGGTAAAGAGATTGACGAAGGCATCCATGCCCTCGGAGGCGGCTTGGCGCAGGGCCTCGTCGGTGGGCAGCTGTGTGGCAGGAGTGCCCTGTGGGGTAGAAGGTTCTTGTTTCATCCGATGAACGAATATTAAAATAGGTTGTTCATGTTGTTTCGGGTGGCGAAGGTACGCAATATTTGCTAACTCCGCATAGCATTTCGCGGTAAAATAGCGGCTATTACCTTTTTTTAATGAAAAAGTCAAAACTTAGGGTTGTTATTCACGAAGAAAAACCTTACTTTTGTCAGCTGAAAACGAGAATACGAACATATTCTTTAATTATACATTTATAAAAAAAGAACGAATTATGACTTATTCACACGAAGTGGAACACATGTGTTGTGTTGCCAAAGGACCTAATCATGGTCCGGCTCCCATCCCCGAAGAGGGTAAATGGATTAAGGCCAAAGAAATCAAGGACATCTCGGGCTTGACCCACGGTATCGGTTGGTGCGCTCCCCAGCAGGGTGCCTGCAAGCTGACGCTGAACGTCAAGGAGGGTGTTATCGAAGAGTGCCTCGTTGAGACCATCGGTTGCTCGGGTATGACTCACTCGGCTGCCATGGCATCGGAGATTCTCCCCGGCAAGACCATCCTCGAAGCGCTGAACACCGACCTGGTGTGCGACGCCATCAACACCGCCATGCGCGAACTCTTCCTGCAGATTGTCTATGGCCGCACGCAGTCAGCCTTCTCAGAGGGCGGTCTGATCATCGGTGCCGGTCTGGAAGACCTGGGCAAGGGACTCATCAGCCAGATGGGTACGCTCTATGGCACGAAGGTGAAGGGTACCCGTTACCTGCAGCTCACCGAGGGTTACATCACCAAGATGTTCCTCGACAAGGACGACCAGGTTTGCGGTTACGAATTTGTTCACATGGGCAAGTTCATGGACGCCATCAAGAAGGGTGTACCTGCTGACGAAGCCCTCAAGAGCGTGACGGGCACCTACGGACGTACGAAGCCCGAACAGGGAATTGTTAAAGCTATTGACCCACGTAAAGAATAATAAGGAGGACCAGCAATATGATTAGAGAAGTGAAATTTGAGAGCCAGGACCGCAGAATGAAGCAGATTCTCGCTGCCCTGAACGAAAATGGTATCAAGGACATCGAAGAGGCAAATGCCATCTGCGAGGCAGCTGGCCTGGATCCTTACAAGACCTGCGAAGAGACGCAGATGATCTGTTTTGAGAACGCCAAGTGGGCTTACGTAGTAGGTAGCGCCATCGCCCTGAAGAAGGGTTGCAAGAATGCTGCTGATGCTGCCGAGGCTATCGGTATCGGTCTGCAGGCTTTCTGTATCCCCGGCTCTGTGGCTGACGACCGCAAGGTAGGTATCGGTCATGGTAACCTGGCTGCCCGTCTGCTGCGCGAGGAGACTCAGTGCTTCGCCTTCCTGGCTGGTCACGAGTCGTTCGCTGCTGCCGAAGGTGCCATCAAGATTGCCGAAATGGCCAACAAGGTGCGCAAGAACCCCCTGCGCTGCATCCTCAACGGTCTGGGTAAGGACGCTGCCATGATCATCTCACGTATCAACGGCTTCACCTATGTACAGACTGAGTTCGACTACTTCACTGGCGAACTGAAGGAAGTGAAGCGCATCGCTTACTCTGACGGTCCCCGCGCCAAGGTGAACTGCTATGGTGCAGACGACGTACGCGAAGGCGTAGCCATCCTGTGGCACGAGAACGTAGATGTATCCATCACGGGTAACTCTACCAACCCCACTCGCTTCCAGCACCCCGTAGCAGGTACCTACAAGAAGGAGCGCGTATTGGCAGGCAAGCCCTACTTCAGCGTAGCTTCTGGTGGTGGTACGGGTCGTACGCTTCACCCCGACAACATGGCTGCCGGTCCCGCTTCTTACGGTATGACTGACACCCTGGGTCGTATGCACTCTGACGCTCAGTTTGCAGGTTCCAGCTCAGTGCCCGCTCACGTAGAGATGATGGGCTTCCTGGGTATCGGTAACAACCCGATGGTAGGTTGCACCGTAGCTTGCGCCGTAAACGTAGCTCTGGCTCTGCAGAAGTAAGAGTCTATAGTGTCCGCGCCGCTTGTGCGCGTACTTTTATAATATTATAATAGGGCAGGAGAGGGCTTCTGTTGATTGACCATTGAAGCCATCCTCCTGCCCTCTTATTTTGAATAATTATTTTTGGAATAGCGATTCCATCCGCATACTTATTGGAAGATATTTTGAGCTTTTGCTCTTATTCTCAACATCTGAAAACCGCCAAATTTCAAGCCACGAGAATAAGCTGACGAAGGTTCACGTCCTTGTATTAGGGCGTGAACTATTCGCGCTTATTGTGGCTAAGGTGCTTGGCGGTACCCCCAGATGGCAATAAGGCGTCGAATGGTTCCGCCCTTCTTTTTTTTGTAATCAGTCAAGCGCCGTGTAAGCGGCAAGGCGTATTG
>JBJEKS010000353.1:0-5489 GCA_051878755.1 Bacteroides sp.
AATCCCTTGTTCCTCTAATCAAACTCTAATCGATCTCTAATCAAACTCTAATCAATCTCTAATTCGGGATTAGACCTGGATTAGAGTTACTTTAGACTTACTATTGAGTTACTTTAGACTTACCTTAGACCTACGGCTTACCTGCCGGCCACTTACGGCTTCCGGTTAAGGACATAAAAAGATAGAATTTGTTCTATTCTTCGCATAGTATCGCTTCCCAGGCAAAACGGCCTGAATAGTAAACATTCTGGACAAAGAGAGAGGGATTGTCAGGCAGCGAAACCCGGCAATCCCTCTCTTTTATTGTCTTATGCGCTATGGCTTATTGATGCTGTTCGCGCAGGAGGTCGTTGACCGTCTTCACGGGGTTGAAGGTGGTCAAAGGAACCTCTACGAATACCGTGTTCCAGTCGCTCATGGCACCGTTCCAGAGGCCGGGCAGCTCGAGCGCCTTCAGCTCCTTGCCATTCTTCGACTTGAAGGAGATAAAGCCCGTGGCCTTATCGACATGCTTCAGCAGGTCAAACTTCTCACCCTTGTAGTTGCGTACGGCGCAAACCAGGTCAACGGGATTGAAGTGGGTTCCCTTCTCAAACATCTCCTTCTTCACGGGGTCGTTCATGTCAATCTGCGAGCTCTCCAGAATCTGCAACGAGATGGTGCCATCGCTGTTGTAGGCCAGGAACGGGCCACCACCCGGCTCACCCACATTCTTCACCATACCGCACACGCGCATGGGACGGTTGAGTTTCTTCTTCAGGTAGATGACCAGTTCGGCATCCTCCAGGTCCTTCACCTCGGGGTTCTTGCAGAAGAGCTGCTTCTGCGTGAACTGCAGGATTTCCATCAGCTGCTCCTGGGTGTATTTGCCGCTATCCAACAGCTGCAGGTAGCCGAAGGCCTTCTGCTGCAGGGCTACGAGCACACCGGCTATCAGCTTCTTGTAGAGCACGGTATCGCCCTTCAGCTTGTCGGGCACCACGTTGTCGATATTCTTGATGAAGATGACGTCGGCATCCAGGTCGTTGAGGTTCTCAATCAGGGCGCCATGGCCACCGGGGCGGAAGAGCAGCTTGCCGTTCTCGTCGCGGAAGGGCTGGTTGTCCATCGTAGCAGCCACGGTATCCGTGCTCGGCTTCTGTTCGCTGAAGGAAATCTGATACTCCACGCCGTACTTCTTGGCATAGAGGGCAGCCTTCTCATCCACCAGGGCCTGGAAGAGGGCACGGTGTTCGGGCGAGACGGTGAAGTGAACATTCACCTTGCCGTTGCGGTTGGCAGCATAGAGGGCACCCTCCACGAGATGCTCCTCCAGCGGGGTGCGGCTACCATCCTCGTAGCTATGGAACTTAAGCAATCCCTTGGGCAGGGCACCATAGTTCAGGCCGGCACTCTCCAGCAGGTTGGCCACCACGCGCTTGTACTGCCCGGCGGCAATCAGGTCGAGGATGCCTTTACCCTCATTCTTCACGCACGCAGCGTCGAGGTCAGCAAAGAAGGCAAAGCGCTCCACCTTCTCGAAGAAGGTCTTCTCGAACGAGGTGGTCGGTACGTCGTAGTCAGCACCAAGGAACTCAAAGAGGTTCTTGAACATGCGGCTGGCAGCACCCGATGCGGGTACAAACTTCACCACTTTCTTGTCAGTCTGTGTGTAGCTTTCCCAGGCATTCTGATAGGCCTTCTGCTCATCGGGAGTGAGGGCCAGCACGCCATTGTCCACGGAGGCAGCAGCGTGGAGCTTCAGATAGGGAAAGCCTGTTTCAAAACAGGTCAGTTGGTCAGCAATTTGCTGTTCGGAAATGCCCTTTTTTTGCAGCAATTCCAGGTCTTGTTGGGTTAGCATCATAGTATCATTATTAATAATTGATGCCCAAAAATACAAATTTATTTGGAAACCCGCCAAAAAAAGAAAGAAAAAACATATCTTTACCGCGAAAATTTGGCCGATTGATACAAAAACGGCCTATTTATGTACTAAAATAGCATAGATATGGAGACTAAAACAGACTTGAAATACCCTTTTTTCACAGCCTATGAGCGGCTGCAGCTCTTTGCCCTCTACCGTCAGCTCCTCCGCCTCTCGGGGGACGCGCTCCAGCCCGATGACTGCCGCAAGCTGAGGCAAACGTTGGTCGGCACGGTGGAGAGCGGACGGGTGGGACGCGACCTCTTCGGACTCAATCCCATCATCAAGGATATGCAGACGGCTGTCATCGTGGCCGACGAGATAGGGATGCGGCGCGCGTCCATCCTGGGTGTCATGCTGCACGACACGGTGCGCATCGGCCTCCTCACCACGCAGGAGGTGGCACAGCAGTATGGCGAGGACGTGGCGGGCATCGTGCACGGACTGATTCGCGTGCAGGAACTCTACACCAAGAGCCCGGCCGTGGAGAGCGAGAATTTCCGCAACCTGCTCCTCTCCTTTGCCGAGGACGTGCGCGTCATCCTCATCATGATAGCCAACCGCGTCAACCTCATGCGACAGATAAAGGATGTCACCAACGAGGAGGCCCGTCTGCAGGTGGCCAGCGAGGCGGCCTACCTCTACGCCCCCCTGGCCCACAAGCTGGGACTCTACAAGCTGAAATCGGAGCTTGAGGACCTCTCGCTGAAATATACGGAGCACGACATCTACTACCACATCAAGGAGAAGCTCAACGAGACCAAGGCCTCGCGCGACCGCTACATCGCTGCCTTCATCGGCCCTATCGAACAGAAGCTGCACGAGGCGGGGCTGAAGTTCCACATCAAGGGGCGCACCAAGAGCATCCACTCCATCTACCAGAAGATGAAGAAGCAGAAGTGTGCCTTCGAGGGGGTCTATGACCTCTTCGCCATCCGCGTCATCCTCGACTCGGCACCCGAGAAGGAGAAGCAGGAGTGCTGGCAGGTCTATAGCATCGTGACCGACATGTACCAACCGAACCCCAAGCGCCTGCGCGACTGGCTCTCGGTGCCGAAAAGCAACGGCTACGAGTCGCTTCACATCACGGTGATGGGCCCGGAAGGCAAGTGGGTGGAGGTGCAGATACGCACGGAACGGATGGACGAGATTGCCGAACGCGGCCTGGCCGCCCACTGGCGCTACAAGGGCGTGAAGGGGGAGAGCGGGCTGGACGAATGGCTCACCTCCGTGCGCGAGGCCCTGGAGAGCAACGATGCGCAGGGGCTGGAGGCCATGGACCAGTTCAAGATGGACCTCTACGAGGACGAGGTGTTCGTCTTCACCCCCAAGGGCGACCTCTTCAAGCTGGGCAAGGGGAGCACGGTGCTCGACTTTGCCTTCGCCATCCACAGCCGTGTGGGGTGCCGCTGCATCGGGGCCAAGGTGAACGGCCGCAACGTGCCCCTCAGGCAGAAGCTGCAGAGCGGAGACCAGGTGGAAATCATGACGAGCAATACGCAGACCCCCAAGCAGGACTGGCTCAATATCGTCACCACCTCCAAGGCCCGCACCAAGATACGCCAGGCCATCAAGGAGATTGCGGCCAAACAGTATGCCTTTGCCAAGGAGACGCTGGAACGTAAGTTCAAGAACCGCAAGATTGAGTACGACGAGTCCATCATGATGCGCCTCATCAAGCGCATGGGCTATAAGGTGGTGACCGACTTCTACCAGGCGATTGCCGACGAGACGCTCGACGTGAACCTCATCATCGACCGCTACGTGGAGCAGCAGCGCCGCGAGAGCGACAACAACCACGACGAGATTGTCTATCGCAGCGCCGAGGGGTACAACCTAGCCCCCACGGACGAGACAGCCACAGCCACTCGCGAGGACGTGCTCGTCATCGATCAGAACCTGAAGGGCATCGACTTCACGCTGGCCCGCTGCTGCTCGCCCATCTACGGCGACGACGTCTTCGGCTTCGTGAGCGTCACGGGAGGCATCAAGATACACCGCTGCGACTGCCCCAACGCCACCGACCTGCGCACGCGCTTTGGCTACCGCATCGTCAAGGCGCGCTGGGCAGGCAAGGGAGCAGGCACGCAATATCCCGTCAACCTACGCGTGGTAGGGCATGACGACATCGGCATTGTGACCAACCTCACCTCCATCATCTCCAAGGAGAGCGGCATCACCCTGCGCGGCATAGCCATCGACTCCAACGACGGCCTCTTTGCCGGCACCCTGACCATCATGGTCGATAACACCGCCCACCTGGAGACGTTGGTCAAGAAGCTGCGCACCGTAAAGGGTGTCAAGCAGGTAGAGAGGAATAATGTCTAGGGAATAATTCGAGGGATAAGGGATTAGGGATAAGGGATTAGGTTCCTGTCCTACTCCCTTTCTCTTTTACTCAAAACTATTACTTGTAGCTTGTAGCTCGTAGCTTGTAACTAAAAAAAAGAGCTCGTAGCTTGTAACTAAAAAAAGATGAAAGAACTTAGAAGTTTCTATTATGCCCTTCGGGGGATTGGACATGGGGTGAAGCGCGAACGCCACATGCGCTTCCACCTTGTGGCCACTGTGGCCGTGGCGGGTGCCGGTATTTGGCTAGGCATTAGCCGTGTGGAGTGGTGCCTGGTGGTAGTCTGCATCGGCTGCGTAATCTGTGCCGAACTGGTCAACACCGCTATTGAGCGGCTTACCGACCTTGCCTCACCGGGCCGTCATCCCCTGGCCGGACAGGCCAAGGACGTGGCAGCAGGGGCTGTACTCGTCATCTCCATCGCCGCTGCCATCGTGGGTGCCCTGGTATTTATACCTTATATAATATAGGGTCAGTCATCCTCGCGGACGAAGTGGGGATAGGCCGGTTCGCCCAACGTGGGGGCGTAACAGAAGCCCTCGTGGCTGAAGGCCTGCAGCTCCTGGGGGAAGAGTATCTGCTGCTGAAGGATGAAACGGGTCATGGCACCCCGGCAGCTCTTGGCCCATACGGCCTGCATCCTCAGGCGACCACCCTTCCGCACATAGAAAAGGGGCTGAATCACCTGCACCTCGCTCTTGACGCGCCGCCAGTCGAAGAGTTGCTCATACTCGGCCGTGGAGAGGTGAAGCAGCACGCCGTCATCGGCCTTCACGCGCTGGATGAGCAAATCCGTGAGCCGTTCCCGCCAGAAGAGTGGGATGGGCTTATCATCCGTAGCCTCCAGTTTGACGCAATGCTCCATGCGGTAGGGCACGATGGCATCCATCGGACGGAGCAGCCCGTAAAGGAAGCAGGTTATCCAGAGGTGCTGCTGCCCAAACAGCAGCGCCTCGTCCGTCAGGCTCTCCGCACGCAGATGCTTATAAGCCTGTCCGTTGTAGGCCAGCAGGGCAGGCATCTTGCCGGCTTCGGCAAAGGCCTGATAGCGCAGGCGGTTCTCAGCGGCCAGCGCGTGGCTACAATCCAGCTGACGGGCCAGCTCGTCAGTATCCATCCGGCTCATCTCGCCGGCCAACAGGTTGGCTTCAGCCTGAAACAGCGGCACACTCCAGGGCTCGCGCTCCACGCGCTCCCTCATAATCTTTGCATTGGCTAACAGTATCTGCATAA
>JBJEKS010000354.1:0-5474 GCA_051878755.1 Bacteroides sp.
TGACCTATCAAGAAATATTAGCAGCCGCACAGACTCTGTCAGAGACAGAGCGTGCTTCATTGGTATCCGCATTGTCTTCCGGGAGCGTTTCCCTTTCCGACTCTCCCCGTCTGTCGCAGCTTTTGGACAAGCAGGGCAGTTGTCCCCATTGTGGCGGCAGGCACTATTACCGTTTCGGCAAGGATAAGGGTGCCCAACGCTTCAAGTGCAAGGACTGCGGCCGTACCTTCACCGAATATACAGGCACGTGGCAGGAGGGACTTCACAAGAAGGGACTTGTGGGGCGTTATCTGGAACTGATGGCCGGCCAGAAGTCCCTGGACAAGATCTCGGCAACACTTCATATCAACAAGAAAACGGCCTTTGACTGGCGCCACAAGATATTGGGTACGTTCAAGCAGGACAAGGGCGGGTCTTTTTCCGGCATCGTGGAAAGTGACGAGACATTCTTTGAGGAATCCGAGAAAGGGAACCGTCATCTCAAACGTCCTGCACGCAAAAGGGGTACCGACCCGAAAAACAGGGGCATATCGGACAACAAGTCCAAGGTGATAGTGACCGCCGACAGAAAGAACGACCTGAACATGACATGCTGTGGAAAGGGACGGCTGACCAAGGCGGACATCGCAGAAAGTCTGGAGACTCCTCTGGACAAGGACGTGATACTCTGTTCGGACGGTCATGTAAGCTATAAAGGGTATGCAGACGACAATCATCTGAAGCATGTGGTACTAAGGGATGACCTGAAGCAAAGGGTCAAACAGGGAAGGTTCCATATACAACATGTGAATTCGCTACACAGCAGACTGAAGAAATGGATTGCTTCCGTTTTTTGGGGAGTCTCCACGAAATACCTACAGAATTATTTGAACTGGTTCAAGGTAGTGGAAACTGTACTTAAAAAGGAATCGAACCAGGCAAATGCTTTACTGAGGCTGTCGATGATGGAAGATAATGTGCATTTTACAACGCAGTAATTAACTATAGCCAAAATTAGTACTACAAAATATTTCGGATATGAAAACAAATAGATACCTTTGTACGTTGAATGTTACGTAATTATAATCATCCAATCAACAACAAAAAAAAAAAGAACAATGCAGCACGTTACCTATGCGAAGTTACCGATTTACATGAGACAGTACATCAAGGTGAAGTATGGAGGTGAACCTATTCGATTCCCGGGCCCTCACCCGGTGAACGGCGTACTGGATCTGTACACAACCCGTAACGCGGAAATGAAGGCGCTCACACCAAACAGCTGCTGCGAGATTGTGTACAACTTGCAGCACAGCATTGATGCAACCGACGTACAAGCAGAACAGCCTTCGGAAGATGACAAGAGGGAATTCATCCAGCTGGCTCTGCCTGAGTATGCGATGAAGTATTCATCACCGCGCGAGGTGGATGGATTCTGGCAGCTAACAGCGGTCGGATTCTTTCGATTTAGGGCGTTGATGAAGAATGAATTCTGGAACGGTGCGTTCGCATTCATTACAGACTGCTTCAGCCGGGCGCACGCACGCGGGGAGCTTACAACGCGCGAGAATGCCATGAGCGACTTCATGATGATGTACGACATACCGATGGATCAGTTCGAGACAATGATGCGATACGAGCGGCGCGAGAGTAAACGCTTCGAGGCCGCTATCGAGCAGAACCGCTCGATGCTTCAACGCGAGACAGGAAACCGATTTTTCTACACGTGAAACAATTTATTTATCGTGTCGTACTAAATAGAGTTAAAAAATGGGGGTCAAATTTACGATTTTGTCCGCTGAATTGTCCGCCGAAAAATTGAGGTATTTTTGAGCTTATGAACGAATGTAGAGAACGAAATATCGAGCTTATCACCGAGGTGATGGCATTGGATGTAACTCAGGTTGGATTCAGCAAATACCTGGGTGATGAAAGGAAATATATTCAGTCGAGTCTGCTGAATCTACCGGATGGCGGCGGAACGAAGATCCCGTTTGATCCGAAGTCTGCCACGCTGAGCGAAAGCGAAAAACGGGCAACGGCCGGGTTGTGTTACGAGTGCGAATTGAGTTTCACACTATCAAATCCCACATCTGAACAATACGAAAATATTGATTATCTGATGGATATAAACAGACATCTGTTGATTACGACCTTTGGAGGAGATAGATTCATTGTTCCGGCGGAAGAATCATCCTGGAAACCGGAGCAGGTGTGGAGTGGCAAGAATCTATCTGTATCTGTGAAATTTACCAATCTTTGCGGAGCCTTACATATTATATAGGCCATTTCTTTTCATATATTACGTGTATGTATGCCGCTGCATACTGAACGTATACAGCGGCATTTTTTGTTACCATACATAAATTTATACCGCAACGTATTCATACACAAACATTTTCAGTCCTTCAAACGAGATACATACCTATCTACATTTGCAATGTAATCAAAAAAATAAGATAGGTGTATGAATAACTTTAACGGACTACGGGAGATTCTCACAAACAAGTTTTGGGATATGGATGCCGACAGCATCCGCGAATATCGCGACCTGTTTGAACGAAACCGCTCTATGCATATACCTCTGGTGATGGAGCCCGAGAAGGATTTTCGTCCCGCCTTTCTCAGTTCGCGAAACGGATTCTCCGAAGCTCTCTACGTGGGTGACGCGGAGTACATCCGGTGGCGGCACGAGCTGGACGAGAACGACCGGCTTATCAGCCTTGTATGGGTAGATGGCCCTATCACACGAAACGGAGGAGCTTGTTCACATGGAAGCAAGCAGATTCGTGACTGCGTGATGCAGGCTGCAGACATTGAGCAGACTATCGGTCATATCTTCATTATCGACTCGGATGGCGGAAGTTCAGCGTCCAAGTATGACTTCAAGTATGCCATCGACTACCTGCACAGCAAAGGTCAGAAGGCAATTGCACTGATTGATGGAATGGCCTGCTCGGCTGCATACGCATTGGCTTGCCTGTGTGACGAAATCTACTTCATGGATGGGAAGAATTGGGTAGGCTGCATCGGAACAATGGCTGCGTTTACGATTCAAATACCATTCACAGAGGATGAGCGCAGCCACGACCGGTACGTAGAGTTGTATAGCGACTACTCATCCATGAAGAATGACGACTTTCGCAAGGCGCAGGATGGTGACTACAGTGAAATTATATCCGAACTGAACCGGAGCGCATCGGACTTCATTGACATGGTAAAGAGCGGACGGCCCAACGTAACCGACGAACAGCTTGCCGGCGTTACTTACAAAGCGGAAGATGTTGTAGGAACGTTAGTGGATGGACAGGGTACACTGGATTCGTGCGTCAACCGAATTCTCGAACTGAATGCTATTCCTTCCGCTGGACAGGACACAGAACCTGAACAGCCCATGGAAGATGACGAATCCTCCGAAGAGCCGGATGACGACGATGACAAGAAACGAAAGAAGTGTGGAGAGGATGACGAGTCACCCGAAGATGACGAAAATAAAAAGAAGCGTTGCGGCGATACAGAAGACGGCAACGCCGACATGAATAACCAAAACCGTAACACAATGAAAGAGTACAATCACATCAAAAACGCCTGCGGCGCACCTGCGCTGGAGAGCGACAAGGAAGACCATCTCTTCCTTCACAGAGAATACTGCGAGACGCTGGAGAAGTATATCGAACGCGCCGAGCAGAACGAGAGCGTTCTCGCTGCAAAGATGGAAGAAATCAGTAAACTGAGTGCATCTATCGATCAGTTGAAGAGTGAACATCAGGAGGCTGTTGACAAACTGAACGCCGAACATCAGGAGGCTGTCAATGCCAAGGATGTAGAGATTGCCTCTCTGAAGTCTCAGGTCGATAAGGCTGCCGAAGACCTTCGCGAGAAGAATCAGGAGATTGAGCAGTTGGCTGATGAGCCGGTGCAAGCACCCACCCCGAAGCAGTCCCCCGAAACAGACGGCGCAGACGCCGGCAAGAAACAGACGGAAGACTGGCGCGTGTGCAAGCCCGGCATGACAGCCAAAGAACGTCGCGAAGCACTGGCTAAACGGAACGAAGAGCTGCGCCGTCAGATTTACGGATAACCTACAAATTATTAACTATTTAAAATCTAATGTTTTATGGCTATTGATAACAAGAACATTGCCCTGAATCTCGAACAGGTACAGTCTGTTACGAAGTTCTTGGAACCTGACATTCTGGAGTCTGCATCGCTGGTGAACGACAGCGTGTTTGAAGAGTTGAAGATCAACGTAATCCGCGACCTGGAGAACGTGAGCAGTCTGTTGGTCTTTGACCGGAAGGTAGGTACTACACGCCGTTACCAGGCTGGAAAGCTGGTACAGAACAAGGTTGGTTACATGTATGAGCGAGAATTGAAGGTAACGCTCAGCATGAACCGTTTTACGGAAAACATCCAGAATTTCCGCGAGAAGCAGCCGTTCTCTACGATGGGATTCAACGAGAGCGGTTCGTGCCCTGCGCCTATTTCTGAGATGCTGATTCGCCAGATTGCTATCGAGTATAGCGGTGACGTATTGAGCAACCTTTTCTTCGGTGACACTTCACTGGGTTATGACAACCCGTTCGCCTTGTATGACGGTTACTACAAACACATCGCTGACGCAATCAACCGTGGCGAAATATCCAAGGAGAAAGGAAACTATCAAGAATTAGACCCCATCGACGGAAGCGACCCCGAATCGGACTACGACACATTTGTGAAGTTCTATCAAGGGCTTGATCCGAAGTTGAAGCGTGCTGAAACCATCTACATCATGTGCTCCTTCAACACCCGCCAGCGTATCATTCAGGGATATCTGAAGAAGTACACCGGAATGCAGACTCCTGACGCCGGAAAACCCGGGTTCCGCTTCATCGACGCACCGAAGGCAGAACTTGTTTCTCACACCGCACTGGGAGAAGGAGACTGTCTGATTGCAACCACGGCTTACAACTTCGATTTCGGTAGCGATATGCGCGGTGCGGGAGTTGGAAACGCATTTGTTCAGGTAGACAAAGACCAGAACGACTTCAACCTGATCATCTTTCAGGTACAGACCGCGCAAGGTGTTCGTATCCGTCGCGTATCGTCAGACCAATTCTGTGTATCAAGCGGGAAGAACAAACCGTTTGAAGCCACAGGAGGCGAGTATACGAGGGATGTGTTGACCGCATCGAGCAACGACGAATCGATGGGCAAGGTAACTATTTCTCCCGAGCAGGAGAGCTATGAGACCGGCGACAAAGTAACGATGACGGCTGCTGCTGAAAGCGGTTACAAGTTCGTGAAGTGGAGTGATGGAGCTACCATCAACCCGCGTACTATCGTCTACAGCGGCAATCCGGAGAGCTACCAGGCCATCTTTGAAACCAATGGCTAATTCATTTTATTATAAACCTTAACTTGAAAAAATATGTCTGCATGTAAGTTTATCAATGTGGGGTCCAGTAAGTCAGAATGCAAGGAAAACTTCTCTGGCGTAGGTCAGAAGCTGT
>JBJEKS010000355.1:0-3292 GCA_051878755.1 Bacteroides sp.
TGGGCATCGAGCCGTCGGGCAAAGTCGGTGAACTCCTTTCGCTCGGGTGCTGTCCATTGCACCTCGCTCATGGCCAGCAGGCGGGGGAAGGCCATGTATTCAAAGTATTGGGGCGTCTGGATATACTCACCCCAGATGTTGGCTTGCACGCCGATGATGTAGCGCTGCTCATCGGGGGTGAGCTGAGCGGGCAGGGGATTGTAGGCATAGACGCTGTCCAGGGGGAGGTAGCCCTTGATGGCCATGGGCGCATCCACGGGCTCTTGCTGGTAGAAGTCGAAGTAGCAACTGTGCCCCGGGGTCATGATGACCTGGTGGTGCTGACGGGCGGCCTCGATGCCGCCCGCCTCGCCGCGCCACGACATCACCGTGGCATGGGGTGCCAGTCCACCCTCCAGGATTTCGTCCCAGCCGATGATGTCGCGTCCGTGGCTCACCACGTAGCGCTCCATGCGGTGGATGAACCAGCTCTGCAGCGCCTGCTCGTCGGCCAACCCCTCGCGCTGCATCAGCGCCTGGCAGTGGGCACACTGCCTCCACGCCTTCTTGGGGCATTCATCGCCGCCGATATGGATGTAGTGGCTGGGGAAGATGGCCATCACCTCGTCGAGCACACCCTCCAGGAAGCGGAAGGTCTCCTCCTTGGGGCAATAGACCTCGTCGAACACGTCGAAGTAGTCGCGCACCACGTACTTCTTGCCCAGTCCGCACGACAGCTGCGGATAGGCGGCCAGCGCTGCCGAGGCATGGCCAGGCATCTCCACCTCGGGAATGACGGTGATGAAGCGGTCGGCCGCATAGGCCACGATTTCGCGCAGTTCCTCCTGCGTGTAGTAGCCGCATTGCTCCTTGTCGTCGTAGCGGCGGGGGTAGTAGTAATCAGAGTGTCCTAACTGCGTTCGAAGCCTGTTCGAACCCACTTCGATGAGCCGTGGAAAGCGCTTGATTTCGATGCGCCACCCCTGGTCATCGGTCAGGTGGAAATGAAACTTGTTCAGCTTGTAGGTGGCCATGGCATCGATGAACTTCAGCACCTCCTCCTTGGGCAGGAAGTTGCGGGCCACGTCCATCATGGCACCCCGGTAGGGGAAGCGGGGTGCGTCGCTGATTTGTACCTGGGGCAGGGTGCTGCTGGCCTTCCCTGAGGGCAACAGCTGAAGTAGCGTCTGCACGCCATAGAACCATCCTGCGCCCGATGGGTTGGAGGCGATGCGGATACCTTGCTTCGATACCTCCAGGCGGTAGGCCTCGTCGGGCAAGGTATCGCAGGACAGCAGGGTGAGTGTAGCGGCTGCCTCTCCGGCAAGTGTCAGCGCCCCTTGGGACAGTCGCTGCTTGAGGTAGCGGAACACGCGTTCAGCCTCTTCACCTTCGGGCATGGAGAGGCTCCACACCTCAGGTAAGGTATAGCCACCCTGCTCCACAGTCACTTCAGCCGGCAGGGGAATCACGGCCAGTTCTGCCTCGCGCGGCCCCGACAGATTACAAGCTGTCAACAGAGTCAGCAGCAAAGCTCCACCAATCAGTTTACTCCAGATGTTCATTCGTATAATCATTGTGCGTATTATTGGTTCTAGTGCAATTTAGTTGAAGGTCTGTCCCTGCCACTGTCATTATCCCTGTAGGGGCAGACCTATGTGTCTGCCCAGATACATGCACTTGATTATGCTCAGTTGCGGTTATGCTCAGTTGCGGTTATGCTCAGTTGCGGTTTTCAGGGCGGACACACAGGTCCGCCCCTACAGGCATAAAAGATACTTTAACTAAATTGCAGAAGAGCCGTATTATTCAGTGACTGTTGCATACAGCCCCGCAAATCACTATTCACTAATCACTAAATATCACTCCCCATCGCCACCGCTTTCAGCACCAGCTCGCCGAAGAGCGTGTTGGCCCAGGCAAACCAGGCGCGGGTGAACTTGGCGGCATCGTCGCAGTGGAACGACTCGTGCATGAAGCCCTTGCCGCCGTCGGTGTCGCGCAGCTGAAGCAGGCACGCGCGGATTTCGTCACGGTCGTCGGTGGTCAGCCCCTTGATGATGATGCTCATAGGCCAGATGTAGTTCAGTCCTACGTGGGGACCGCCGATTCCTTCGCCCGCCTTGCCACGGAAGAAGTAGGGGTTATGTTCGCTCCACACCAGGCGGCGCGTATTTAGATAGAGCGGGTCGTCGGCCTTGCAGTAGCCCAGGTAGGGGATGGCGAGCAGGCTGGGTACGTTGGCATCATCCATGCAGAGGGCATTGCCGTAGCCATCCACCTCGAAGGCATAGACGCGGCCACACTCAGGATGGTTCACCACGCCGTAGCGCTGGATGGCGGCATCCACCTCATCGGCCAGCGCTTCACACTCCCGGGCAAAGTCGGCACGGCCACACACCGTGCGCTCAATCTCGGACAGCTGCCGCAGCGATACCACAGCAAACATGTTCGAGGGAATCAGGAAGCCGTACTGCGTGGCATCGTCGGAGGGGCGGAAGGCGGAGAAGATAAGGCCGACGGGCTTGACGGGTGCACCCCAGCCCAGGTTGATCTGCGAGTCGGTGGGGCGGTCACATTCGCGGTAGAAGCTGTAGGGGCCCAGGTTCTCCTTGCGCTGCTGCTCGCGGAAGGTCTTCATCACCAGCTGCATCGCCTCGTGCCAACGGTTGTCAAACACCGAGGTGTCGCCCGTCAGTTTCCAGTAGTGCCAGGCCAGGCGGATGGGGTAGCAGAGGGAGTCGATCTCCCACTTGCGCTCGTGCAGCTCCTTGGCCATCTTCTGCGTGAAGTCGGTCTCCCAGTAGCTCCCTTTCGGTCCGTCGTTGAAGGCGTTGGCATAGGGGTCGATGAGGATGCACTCCGTCTGTCGGTTGATGAGTCCGGCCACCACCAGGCGCAGCGGCTTATCCTCCTTCATCAGCGGCAGGTAGGGCCACACCTGTGCCGACGAGTCGCGCAGCCACATGGCATCAATATCGCCTGTGATGACGAAGGTGTCGGGCCGTCCACCTCGCATGGTGTGGCGCACGGTGGTGTCGAGCGTGTTGGGGAAGCAGTTCTGGAACATCCAGCGCAGTTTCTCGTCTTTTATCTTGGGGGCCGTCTCCCGGGTGCATCTTTCTACAGCCTCGGATGTGAAGCCTCGCTTCTCGGGGGCGGGTCGCAGGGAGGTGTAGTCGCCCTGTGCAGGCTTCATCGGGAAGGGTGTCGTATGGGGTTGCCTTGCACGGGGCGAGGCAAAGATTCGGGTAGGGTTGAGGGCCAAGGCGGCCAGTGTCAGACCTCCTGCCTTGAGGAAGTCACGTCGCGA
>JBJEKS010000355.1:3392-5468 GCA_051878755.1 Bacteroides sp.
TGAGGGCCAAGGCGGCCAGTGTCAGACCTCCTGCCTTGAGGAAGTCACGTCGCGAGTTCTCTTTCATGGCGTAAAGAATTTATGGGTTGTTATTGGTTTCTGTTTGGGCTTTGCATTGTTGGTAGGGGCATTTCATCGGTTGCCTTTCACGTCGATGACCTTCTCCTTACCCTCGCCGTAGCGCACCACGAGGCGGAAGTCGATGTTGCTCTCCACCGTGAGGCGGGGCTCCTCGTTGGCGTTGCGGCGGGCAGCGGCCTTCAGCGTCACCAGACCGTCGGGGCCAAACGGGTAGCGCTCGATGCCGTGGGCCTCCCTTTGCTGCAGGTCCCACACAATCTGGCGCTCGGCATAGTCGCCCTTGATGCCGAGTATAAACTCAATCAGCTCGGCAATGGGGGCCAGACCTGTCCATCCCACAAAGTCCTTGCGGGCCATGAAGCCCGGCTCGCACGACTCCGGTGCGTAATACTCCCAGAAGGTGCCTGTCTTCTTATAGACCTCGAAGACCTGCGCGTAGTGGCTCAGCGCCACCTCGCGGGCCTCCCGCAGGTAACCCCTTTTGTAGAGGCCCAGCATCACCATGTAGTTGGTACCCGGCCAGATGCCTCCCTGCCAGTAGCGGCCATTTGCCTTGTATTTGGGGTGGTCGGCAGCGAGCGAGGGCACCATGTAGGGGCGCTTGAAGGCGGTGGTGTCGCTGAGCAGGCTCACCATGCGGTCGGTCTGCGGCTTGGTCAGCACGTCGGTCATCAGAGCCCAGTAGGCACCGATGCCCTTGGCCCGGCAGAGTGAGCCGTCGGCATATTCATCGTAGAGGAAGCCGCTCTCCTCGTCCCACAGGTGCTCGCGGATGTAGGCCGTCAGCATCTTCATCTCATCTTCCAGCTCCTCAATCTCCTGCCAGCGCTCCAGGTAGAAGCCCATCTCCAGGAGCAGGCCGGCCATGAAGAGCTGCTGCAGGTTGGTGTCGAGCCACACCATGTGCCCGTGGCTGTAGATGGGGCTGTAGCCCTCGGGCACGCGGGGCATGTTGTCCATGCCGGTGCCCCAGCCGCTGCTCCAGTAGGTGCCGTTGCGCCAGGTGCGGTTCAGGCGGAGCCACTTGTAGTAGGCGCAGAGGGCGGGGAATATCTTATGCAGCCGCTCGGTGTCACCAAACTGGTGGTAATAGACCATCTCCGACCAAGGCATCAGGTTGGGGCCTGTGCTCACAGGGTCGTAGCGCTCGAAGCAGTCGGCTCCGTCGGCCTTGATCTCGCGGCAGATGAATCCGTCGGGGTGCTGCTTGGCGTAGAAGTTGTCCAGCGTGCGCTGGAAGGGGAAGAAGCGGGTACCGTAGCGGGCAAACATCAGGATGAAGGAGGAGTCCCACATGAAGATGTTGCCGTTGTAGGCCGTGTCGAGGTAGCTCGATACGAAGCCAGAGCCGGGCTGTGGCGCACGGATGTTGCCAATGGCTATTTCCCACGCCTTCCAATACATCTCCAGCTCCTTGGCATGTCCCTCCCAGATGGGGTTGGGCAGTATCTGACGTGCTTCGGCGTAGCTCTGCGGCTCGATGGTCTCGGGACGGGCCACGCGGAACTCGTTCTCGGTGACGAGCGGTTCCTTCACGTAGGTGTTCTTGTAGGGCAGACGATACTTTTCGTCGTTGCCGCAGGTCTGTGCCTGCAGGGGGAGGAGTGTTGCCAGCAGGAGCAACAGCAAGGAGGCTTTCAGGGTATGCTTCATCTTCATTCCTTAGTTAATAGGTTTAATTGAGGCTGCAAATATAGGAATATTATTTCAATTATTCGCCCAGTTGCAGCTTGCGAATCTTCTTGCAGATGTCGGTGTTCTCAAAGATGCCGGTAAACTCCTCGGCACCCGGGCCAAAGGCATAGACGGGAACCATCACGCCGCTGTGCCCACCGGTAGAGAATTTGCAGACGATACGCCCCTCGTTGAGGTCGCCATCTACCAGCGTCAGGCCACCGGTCTCGTGGTCTGCGGTGACTACCACCAGCGTTTCGCCATCTTTGGCAGCCCATTCGTACATGGCGCCGATGGTGCGGTCGAAGTCGTGCGTCTCCT
>JBJEKS010000356.1:0-5457 GCA_051878755.1 Bacteroides sp.
GTCGCCGTTTTCAAGCGGAGCCTTGCAGCTACAACAGCTGCGAGGCTCTTTTTTTGCATATACCATCCACTAAATTATATCATAATGTCACTTTTTAACGCTTTATACTTGGACATTTCTCCCAATCTGCTTACCTTTGTCTGCAAACTTAGTATCTTATTCATGTAAAAACATAATCTGACCTATGATTCAGTCTAAAAGAATTATTGAATGTGTCCCCAATTTCAGTGAGGGACGCGACAAGGGCGTAATACGCCAGATTACCGATGTGATAGAACAGTGTGAGGGCGTGAAGCTGCTTGATGTGGATCCTGGTGAGGCGACCAACCGTACGGTGGTGACCTTTGTGGGTGAACCGGAGGCCGTCGTTGAAGCGGCTTTCCAAAGCGTGAAGAAGGCTGGTGAACTGATTGACATGTGTGGACATCACGGGGCTCATCCTCGGATGGGAGCTACCGATGTCTTGCCTCTCGTACCTGTGAGCGGCATTACGCTGGAGGAGTGCGCCGAGCTGGCACGTAAGCTGGCTGAACGTATTGCTGACGAACTCCAAATACCTTGTTACTGCTACGAGGCAGCGGCCTTCAAACCGGAACGGAAGAACCTGGCCGTATGCCGCGAAGGGGAATATGAGGCGCTGCCCGACAAACTGGCCACGCCGGAGAAAGCACCCGACTACGGTGTCCGTCCGTTTGATGAAGGGGTGGCCCGTACCGGTTGTACCGCTGTCGGTGCCCGCGACTTCCTCATTGCCGTCAACTTCAACCTCAATACTACCTCTACCCGTCGTGCCAATGCTATCGCCTTTGACGTTCGTGAGAAGGGACGTCCCAAACGCGAGGGTAATCCCATCACCGGCAAGCCCATCAAGGATGAAGCGGGCAATCCCGTGATGCTGCCTGGCACGCTCAAGGGCACCAAGGCCATCGGCTGGTATATCCAGGAGTATGGCATCGCCCAGGTGTCGATGAACATCACCGACATCAATCAGACCCCACTGCACGTGGCCTTTGATGAGGTGTGCCGCTGTGCGCAGAACCGTGGCCTACGGGTGACGGGGACGGAGATTGTGGGGCTCGTGCCAGAGCGTACGCTGCTCGAGGCGGGTCGCTACTTCCTCAGCAAGCAGCACCGTTCATCGGGTATTCCCAAGCAGGACATCCTTCAGATTGCCGTCAAGTCGATGGGACTGGACGACCTGAAGCCTTTCTGTCCTGAGGAGAAGGTGGTGGAGTACCTGCTCGAAGCGAGCGAGAAGAGGGAGCGGCTTGTGGACCTCACCGTGAAGGGCTTTGCGGATGAAACGGCGCGTGAGTCACCTGCCCCGGGTGGCGGTTCGGTGTCGGCCTACATGGGTGCCATGGCTGCTGCGCTCGGTACGATGGTGGCCAATCTCTCGTCACACAAGCCTGGCTGGGACGACCGCTGGGAGGAGTTTGGCCGATGGGCGGAACAGGGCATGGCACTCCAACAGGAGTTGCTGCACCTGGTCGATGAAGATACCGAGGCCTTCAATCGCATCATGGCAGCCTTCGGGATGCCGAAGGGTACGGACGAGGAGAAGCGCCTCCGATCGGCGGCCATCCAGGCCGGTACGCTCTTTGCCGCCCAGGTGCCGCTGCAGACCATGAAGGTGGCCACAAAAGTCTTTGCCCTCTGCCGCGCCATGGTGGAGCAGGGCAATCCCAACAGCGTGTCGGATGCCGGAGTGGGCGCATTGGCAGCCCGGGCAGCCGTGATTGGTGCCGGACTGAACGTGAAGATCAACGCTTCGTCGCTCAAGGATAAGGAGCAGGCCGCCCGGCTCATCGAGGAGGCCGAACAACTCATCGCAGCCGCCAAGCAAGAGGAGGCAGAAATCATTGCCCTGGTAGAAAAAGTAATTCTAAACTAAAAACTAAAAATTATACCATGACCAACGAACAATTTGCAGCGGAGATCCGCGCGGGCATCCCTGACGTACTGCCTCAGGCGAAGCCTTACGACCCCGATATCAATCATGCGCCGCGACGCAAGGAGATTCTCACACCCGAAGAGAAGCGGCTGGCGCTGCGCAATGCCCTGAGGTACTTCCCTAAGAAGTTTCATCAGGAGCTGGCTCCTGAGTTTGCCCGGGAGCTGGAGTGCTATGGACGAATCTATATGTATCGTTTCCGTCCTGACTATGAAATGTTTGCCCGTCCTATCGATGCCTATCCGCATCGCTCGCAGCAGGCGGCAGCCATCATGATGATGATTCAGAACAACCTCGACCCGGCCGTGGCACAGCATCCGCACGAACTGATCACCTACGGTGGCAATGGGGCAGTGTTTCAGAACTGGGCACAGTACCGACTGACGATGAAGTACCTCAGTGAGATGACCGACGAGCAGACGCTGGTGATGTACTCGGGCCATCCGCTCGGCCTCTTCCCCTCGCACCAGGGGGCACCGCGCGTGGTGGTGACCAACGGCATGGTGATACCCAACTACTCCAAACCGGACGATTGGGAGCGGATGAATGCGCTCGGCGTGAGCCAGTACGGGCAGATGACCGCAGGCTCCTACATGTACATCGGGCCGCAGGGCATCGTACACGGCACCACCATCACCGTGCTCAACGCAGCGCGAAAGCAGCTGAAGAAGGAGGCCGGACGGAAGGACATCCGTGGGATGCTCTTCGTATCTTCGGGTCTGGGAGGCATGTCGGGCGCTCAGCCCAAGGCTGGCAACATAGCTGGCGTGGTGAGCGTGGTGGCCGAAATCAATCCTAAGGCTGCGCAGAAGCGCTATGACCAGGGATGGGTGGACCAACTCCACGACAACCTGGACGAACTGATTCCTGCCATCCGCGAGGCGGTGGACCGCAAGCAGACCCTCTCCATGGCCTATGTGGGCAATGTGGTGGACCTCTGGGAAAGGCTGGCCGATGAGGAGATGCACGTCGATCTGGGCAGCGACCAGACCTCGCTCCACAACCCCTGGGCAGGCGGCTACTACCCCGTGGGCCTCACACTGGAGGAATCCAAACGGCTCATGGCCGACCAGCCCGAACGCTTCCGCGAACGGGTGCAGGAGTCGCTCCGTAGGCAGGTAGCTGCCATCAACCGATTGACGGCCAGAGGAATGTACTTCTTTGACTACGGTAACGCCTTTCTGCTGCAGTCGCAGCGCGCCGGGGCGGACATCCTGGGGACTGACGGCAAGTTCCGCTATCCCTCCTACGTGCAGGACATCATGGGCCCGATGTTCTTCGACTACGGCTTCGGTCCCTTCCGCTGGGTATGCACCTCGGGTGATGCCAGCGACCTGGCCACGACCGATCGCCTGGCTGCCGAGGTGATGGAGCAGATTATGAAGGAGGCTCCCGAGGAGATTCACGGACAGATGGAGGACAACATCCACTGGATCAAGGAGGCGGGCCGCAACCGCCTGGTGGTAGGCTCGCAGGCACGCATCCTCTATGCCGATGCCGAGGGACGCACCAAGATTGCCCTGGCTTTCAATGAGGCCATCCGCCGTGGCGAAATCAGCCGTCCCGTGGTATTGGGACGCGACCACCACGACGTGTCGGGCACCGACTCCCCCTTCCGCGAGACCAGCAACATCTACGACGGTTCGCAGTACTGTGCCGATATGGCCGTGCAGAACGTCATCGGCGACTCTTTCCGTGGTGCTACGTGGGTGTCCATCCACAACGGCGGCGGCGTAGGTTGGGGCGAGGTCATCAACGGCGGATTTGGCATGGTGATTGACGGCAGTGAGGAGAGCGATCGCCGCATCCGCGAGATGCTCTTCTGGGACGTGAACAACGGCATTGCCCGCCGCAGCTGGGCACGCAACGAAGGCTCCATGCACGCCATCCAGCGCGAGATGGAGCGCACCCCCGGCCTCCAGGTCACCCTCCCCAACCTGGTAGATGAAGAAATACTAAACATTAACTTGTAGCTAGTAGCTCGTAGCTTGTAACTAAAAAACAATGAACAACCATCAAATATCCTCCGAACATCTCACCATCCAGCGGATAGGTGAAATTATCGAACAGCACCTGCAGCTGGAGCTGAGCGAAGAGGCACGGCAGCGCATCGTGCATTGCCGGGAATACCTCGACAAGAAGATTGCCGACAACGAACGTCCTGTCTATGGCGTGACCACCGGTTTTGGCTCGCTCTGCAACGTATCCATCGGTCAGGATCACCTGGCCCATCTGCAAATCAACCTGATGATGTCGCACGCCTGCGGCACGGGCGACCGCGTGCCCAATGAGATTGTGAAAATCATGCTCCTGCTCAAGATCCAGTCGCTGAGCTACGGCTACTCGGGCTGCAAGCTCGACACCGTGGAGCGGCTCATCGACTTCTTCAACAACGACATCTACCCCGTGGTCTATATGCAAGGTTCGCTCGGTGCCTCGGGTGACCTGGTGCCGCTGGCCCACCTCTCTCTGCCCCTCATCGGCATGGGTGAGGTGGAGTATCGTGGAGAGGTCATCTCGGGCAAGCAGCTGCTCAAGATGATGGGATGGCAACCCATCCAGCTGGCCTCCAAGGAGGGTCTGGCCCTGCTCAACGGTACGCAGAACATGAGCGCCTTTGCCGTGTGGGCCCTGCTGCAGAGCCACCGGCTGAGCGACTGGGCTGATAAGATTGCCGCCATGTCGCTCGATGCCTATTGCGGTCTGGTAGAGCCCTTTACCGATGCCGTGCATCAGGTGCGTCCTCACAAGGGGCAGATAGCCACAGCGGCCCGTCTGCGCGAGCTGCTGGCCGGCAGTGAGATTATGGAGCAGCCCAAGTCGTACGTGCAAGACCCGTACTCCTTCCGCTGCGTGCCGCAAGTGCATGGGGCAGCCAAGGACACCATCGGCTACGTGGAGTCGGTGATTGACACCGAAATCAACTCCGCCACCGACAACCCCACCGTCTGCCCCGATGAAGACCTTATCATCTCTGCCGGCAATTTCCATGGCGAGCCCATCGCCCTGCCCATGGACTTCCTGGCCATTGCGCTGAGCGAGCTGGCCAATATCTCCGAGCGCCGCATTTACAAGCTCGTCTCCGGCACACGCGGCTTGCCCAGCTTCCTCGTGGCCAATCCGGGCGTGAACAGTGGCTTCATGATTACGCAATACACCGCCGCCAGCATCGTAAGCCTGAACAAGAGCCTCTGCAACCCTGCGTCGGTCGATAGCATCCCCTCGTGCCAGGGACAGGAGGATCACGTCAGCATGGGGGCCAACGCAGCCATCAAGCTTTATAAGGTGGTGCTCAACACCGAGCGCGTGCTGGCCATCGAGCTTTTCAACGCCGCCCAGGCGCTCGAGTTCCGCCGCCCGCTCAAGTCATCGCCCGCCATCCAGGAAATCTTCAAGGCCTACCGCAAGGAGGTGCCCTTCATCATCAACGATGAGGTGATGTATCCTTACATCCAGAAGTCGATAGACTTCCTGCGCTGAACAGAAAGGAGGAACGGACGATG